>CATMRP010000037.1 GCA_950073835.1 uncultured Alteromonadaceae bacterium | reverse complement strand
ACGGCCACGGCAACGACTATCCCCATTAACGTGGTCCCTGGTACCGCCTGGGATATGGTTGGCCAGGGCGATTACGATGCTGACGGCAAGTCGGACATTTTCTGGCGCAATAATGTCACCGGGCAAAACTTTATTTACCTGATGGAAGGGGCGGTCTACAAGTCGCGGTATACGCTTAACTATGTCGGCGCAACCGACTGGCGGGTAGCAGGCAGTGGCGACTTTGATGGCGATGGCACCGGTGATGTACTTTGGCGCAACATAAACCGTGGCGATACGTGGTTCTACCTAATGGACGCAGGGCTTATCCGTGATAGCCTGCCCTCACTGGCAGTCAACGACCTGAACTACGAAATAGCCGCGACGGGCGATGTGGATGGTGACGGCGATGACGACGTTATCTGGCGAAATTCTGCGAGCGGTATTAACTATATATGGTTAATGCAAGGCGGTAGTATTGCAAGCCGTTATACGTTGAACACCGTTAACACCGAGTGGGACATAGCCGGAGCGGGAGACCTGGATGGCGACGGCACCGACGATATTATCCTGCGTAATCAGGTAAGCGGTGAAAACTGGGTGTACTTTATGGAAAACGGCCAGATACGCGAAAGCACACTCATTAACACCGTGGCCGATACTAACTGGCAAATAGCCAACATGGGTGATTACGATGGCGACGGCAAGGTCGACTTCCTGTGGCGCCATGCAGCGGATGCCCGCAACATCATTCACCTAATGGATGGCACTACCCGTAAAGCCAGCGGGGTATTGAAAAATACCGATGATACCTGGCGGGTGGCACAGTAACTAAGCCGTAATTATAGAAAGCCGCCTTCGGGCGGCTTTCTCTTTAAATGCATTTACGTTAAACAACCTTTCACCTGTATTCTATATTAGCTATTCTGAAGCTATAGAAGTTCATTCAAGGAAGAATTCAGTGAAAAAGCGCATTGTTATTACACTTCTCAGTCTTTTTCTCTTCAGCCAAAATGTTTATGCCGCTATTTGCTATTGTAGCGAGTATGAACATATTAACTTTAAATTACGCATTGCAAATTACGAAGGCGACTATGGGGCAAGTCCTGCGATCGCCAATGATGGAACCATCTACCTCAATATTTCGGGTAAAGAAGAAGGATCTACAGGCCATTTGATTGCATGGGATCCCGATGGCAACGAGGCAATACTTCTCTCTGATACTGTGTCAACTGCCGGGCCTGTACTTGCTGATGACGGCACCATTTACATGATAATCACCGAAAACAATCAGCCAGTTTTGGTGGCATTATCTTCCGGTGGTATCGAATTGTGGCGAAGTCAGGCTCTCGATAGCTGGGTGTTTAATGGGCCTGCTATTGCTGCAGATGGCTCCATTTTAGTAACTTCCTTTTTGGGGGACTTGTATGCATTTTCTCCCCAGGGGAGTTTGTTGTGGCAATTAAACTATGAATCTCTGGCATTCTTTCCAACCACGATAGCGCCGAACGGAAATATTTATATTCCGACAATGGGAGATGAGAACAGTACAAACCGTTTACTGGTATATTCAAGTGCGGGCGAAGCAATCTGGAGTAGAACATTTCCGGTCAGAATTTTCTCTGGGCTTGCTTTTAATGAAGCTGGTACTGCCTACTATGGTGCCGATGGGCTTTATGCTTTTACCCCCAATGGTGAGCAGCTCTGGAAAGGTGAACTGGGAGAATATGATGTCACGCTTATCACTGGCTCCCCTGTAATAGATGATTCAGGAAATCTTTACGTGGGTTACCAGGCCGCCAATGCAACTGATGAAGGGTTACCGTATTCTGGGATCGTGTCTTTCTCTTCAGAAGGTACATTACGTTGGTTTTACAGTGTAGATAATGATGAAGTTGTCGGCGCTACACCTATTATTACCAATGATGGGGTGGTTATTTTTGGCAGTGATAAAGGAAACATATTTGAAGTGAATGCCGAAACCGGTGAATCACATGAAAGTAGACTTGCCACAACGCCGGTAAATGATATCTATAGCCTTACCATTGATAACAGTGGCAACTTAATTGTTAATGGCTATGGCGGCACGGTTATTTTTAGTGACGATCTTGAACTGGCTGACTCATCCTGGCCCAAGTTTATGCGCGATAATCGTAATTCTTCTTCAGCAGCCACCTCTGGCGGTAACGCCCCACAAGTTTATAAGGCCGCTAACGATGTGGACGGCGACGGTAAATCCGATTTGTTATGGCGCAGCTACACCAAAGGCTGGAACTTCCTGTGGACCATGGATGGTACGGCAACGGCAACGACTATCCCCATTAACGTTGTCCCTGGTACCGCCTGGGATATGGTTGGCCAGGGCGATTACGATGCTGATGGTAAGTCGGACATTTTCTGGCGCAATAATGTCACCGGGCAAAATTTTATTTACCTGATGGAAGGGGCGGTCTACAAGTCGCGGTACACGCTTAACTATGTCGGCGCAACCGACTGGCGGGTAGCAGGCAGTGGCGACTTTGATGGCGATGGCACCGGTGATGTACTTTGGCGCAACATAAACCGTGGCGATACGTGGTTCTACCTAATGGACGCAGGGCTTATCCGTGATAGCCTGCCCTCACTGGCAGTCAACGACCTGAACTACGAAATAGCCGCGACGGGCGATGTGGATGGTGACGGCGATGACGACGTTATCTGGCGAAATTCTGCGAGCGGTATTAACTATATATGGTTAATGCAAGGCGGTAGTATTGCAAGCCGTTATACGTTGAACACCGTTAACACCGAGTGGGACATAGCCGGAGCGGGAGACTTGGATGGCGACGGCACCGACGATATTATCCTGCGTAATCAGGTGAGCGGTGAAAACTGGGTGTATTTCATGGAAAACGGGCAGATACGTGAAAGTACCCTGATTAACACCGTAGCCGATACTAACTGGCAAATAGCCAACATGGGTGATTACGATGGCGACGGCAAAACAGACTTTCTGTGGCGCCATGCAGCGGATGCCCGCAACATCATTCACTTAATGGATGGCACTACCCGTAAAGCCAGCGGGGTATTGAAAAATACCGATGATACCTGGCGGGTGGTTAATTAATAATCCATGGCTTTAGATTTAGTGGTTTAAACGCTGTTAGTACAGTTGTTTTCATGCATCATGCTGGTTATCATTCGAATCCGCCAAGGAATGCACCCAAAGACTGTAATAAGTCCTTCACCCTATTTTTAATGATGTCTGGTGAAAGGTACCAGGCAGTGGTGAATAGTTTTGAGTTTTAAAGAAGTTTGAGGTCTGGTGAGTTAACATGATTGCGATGGTTCAATATTGGGACTCAGCGGTACCTGAAGACGTAGCGAAACTGAGTAAGACCTGGCAAGACTGTCAGCCTAACCTGCCTTACGTTTGTTTTAACCGGTTATCCGCAGCAGACTTCTTGGGCGAGCATTTTGGTAACGAAGTTCGGGATGCGTTTCTGGAAATAACACTTCCAGCCTTGCAATCGTACATTTTTAGAGTTGCTTATATTCTGAGGTGTGGTGGTGTTTTTGCGTCTGCCTCGCTTAAATGTTTAAAACCGGCTGACGAGTGGAAAGTAAACAGGGATAAGTTAAATGTTCTCAAAGACAGCAGTGGTAATATATGGAACGGATTCATATTAGCCGCTAAAGACAACAAAATCATTGCAACTATTTGGGCCGAAATTCAAGATGTTCTTCTGAATCGAAGGGAAGGCGGAATCAGCGCACTGGCTGGCAGTGATCTCTTTCAGCGAAAAATAAATACGGCAGTGAATACCAGTGATGCGAACCTGGTGCCGCATGAGGAATATGCCGACACCTTTATCAGAGTATCTCAATTATCCCATAAGGCGAGCTTTAACTGGCGGTTAGCCCAGCATATAACACCGCTGTTCAATCGTCAGTATAGTCTTACGTCACCCCCCGAGAGTGAAGAGCTGCAGTCGAAAGAGCTTATCATCCACATGGGCTTACATAAAACGGGAACAACCGCCATTCAACAAATGCTGTCCAAGCATGAATTCGGCGATGTTTTGTATCCCGAAACAGGAAAACTCCATGGTGGCCATCATCAATTGGTTACTCTCTTGTCTAAACGAAAGGGAGATATCAGTGACCAAACTATTAGGGCGTTTTGGCAAGAGTGTGAGCGGTCAGAAAAATCGCGAGTTGTCATATCTTCTGAATACTTTTCATGCACTAATGAAATCATCTTTAACAAGATGATTATGAACCTGCTGTGGCAAAACTTATCGCGTTTATCCAGTGCGTTTGGAAAGGTGAAGCTGGTCTTTTATATTCGTGAGCAAGCGGAATCACTGGAGTCGAGGATCAATCAGGCAATTAAAAGCAGGATTTGTCTTGCTGATTTTGATTTGCATAAACTTATGCAGAATCCGACGATGAATTACGCTCTTATGTTTTCTCATCTGCAAAGTATTTTTCCGCATGCAAAATTGGATATCCACAATTATTCTAACGTTAAGGTAGAAGGTGTGGTTCCACATTTCTTTAACCGTTACACGAACTCCTCAATGGTTAATCATGTATCCAATAAGCAGATTGAATCGATTTGGACCGTGATGCTTTCATGGTATATAAATCGACTGGATGTCAGCACTGATCAAAAAATGAAGTTGAAGGAAATGGCCACCCGCGCGGAAATTGCGAAGGGCATTCCCGGTACCTTCATGACTAAAAAAATCCTAAGTCAATCTCAGGTCGCCACGCTTAGACGGTTTTTTGCCGAGAAGAATGAACAGTTTTATCGCCGTTTTGATGTTCCACCATTCACCCAGACATTTAATAGCGAAGAAAAGCAGACCTTTCAGCAGGTGATGCAGGAATATGATGCCATTCTTTCTGCTCAAGTGAATAAGTTAGTCGAGTCAAGCCCATGCAACCCATAGATCTAACCATAAAGGAACAACCAGAACATATAGAGCGTTGTGTGGCAATGGCTTTAGACATACAGTCAAAGTTAGCGAATAAAATGTCTGTATCTGATAAGTTTGTGTCGCTAGGTCAAAATTGTAGCTCTGCCTGGTATCTTAAACAACTTGGCTTAAAACTTGAGTCTTATCCTTTCGACTGGATATTTAGTTCCCCCGACATAGTAACTCACTGTATCAATGATGAGTTCGCTGCCTACCTGAACAAAAGTTACATTAATGATGAAGGTAAATCGGCCGGGCATTCGTTGTACCATTCCAGCTTTTTTAATCACCGGTCTCCCCTGAAGTCTGAGGGTGATTTTCATTACTACCAGCGTTGTTGTGAACGCTTTGAAGCTCTGCTTGATTCGCAGGAAACCGCAACATTTCTGATTACCCTGATTAATGAGCCAGCTAAACGGCAAGCATGGGCAAAAGGGTTTGATATGAAATTTCCCATGCCCACGGCGCAGAGTTACGAAAGCTGTATTGAAATGATTGAAACGGTAATGAAAAGGCATCCGAATAGCCAATTTATAATTGTTGATCATTACACCCAGGGAACCAGGGCAATTAAATGGCAAGAGCTATCGGACAATAGCGTTATGATTACCTTTACGGCAAAAGGCACCAGTACCGGGGTATTCTATACCAACCCTTTGGATGATTTTCTCTATAAATTAATGTTTACAGGTCTTGTAAGAAACCGTTGATTTAAAAGAGGTCACAAGGGGTGGCTGAATTATTAAACTTACGTATATATTGCCAACTGATACTTTCTACCGGCTGGTTATTTTGATAGCCATCATATAACCCAAAAGGCGTACGTTTAGCATCTCTGCCTGGGTCTGCCAGGTATCTGTCATTGCCTGCTGCCCAGGCAAATAATGGTGTGATCAGGTTGCTCCCGTTACACTGGGTTGCGTGGATTACGCCTTTGTAATAAGCCAGTTGATCTGCGGCGTTTAATTTAGTCTGCTCTTGTGATGTGCTTAACCTAAAGCCAAACTCATCGACCCAAATAATGCTGGTGTTATCAATTTGACGAAACGCCGAAATGTATTTTGTTATTTGTTTACTGTATTGCTGCCACGAAGAGCCACTGGGCAGCGCGCGGTAATATAAATTAACCGGCACAATAGACAAATCAGGCAGGTGCTTGTTAACCCAACTGACATATTGTTTGAACTCAGCTAAATCAGGATAGGTGACTGTGTCAAATGAGAATGGGGTATGGCTATAGGCGGGGTTACGTGCAAAAACATCAAACATAGTTTTAAGCCAGGTAGCGTGTCGCTTATTATTTGCCGGTTGAACATCACCGCCTAGCATTATTAATTTTATATGGGTCATATCCAGCTGTGTCAAAACTGACTCAAAGAATTGTAGATCATGTTTTAGATCGTGAAATCCTTTACTCCCGCTTAAAACCAACTCAATATTTAAGTTGTACTCCCCAATGATCTGCAGTAGGTGATTAAACTCCTCTACATATTGGGGGGAAATGGCCGGGTAAACTTTCGATAAATCCAGGTTACAACGGTTAGCGTAAATTTTGAATCCGCCCGGGCCAAATAGCAAACGTACCCAGCTGAAACCTGATTGCTGAATGTTGTTCAATGTATTTCGGAGTCGCAGTTTTATTTCAGTACGACTACCTTTACATGCGGTATCGCCGTAGTTAAGTTTTTGTACTACTTGAGGAAGATCTTCCTGATCCCGGCCGTCGAGGTAAAAAAGGCTTACGCCCATTACCCCTTGTTTAATTCCTGGAATAGCCGGGTTCGCATCTTGTGCATTGGCGAAGCATGGTAGCAAGATTAACCAAAAAAGAGTGCCTGTGAAAAAACGGCCTCGAGCATTACTCACCATGTTTTTCCTTATTTCCAGATGGTTATAGATTACTTTTGTTATCCCGCTAAAGAATACGACCTGAGTTCAGTAAATCAGGCTACCTGTATGGTTAAAGCTTGCGTACACAGGATATCTAACTTAAATGATAAGGCGGTAAGCCATGACTACTTTAAGCAGTTTTTTGCTGGTATAAATAATGGTAAACTCTTCAGGTCTTAAGGCTGGAAAGGATCCCACTATGAAATTTCTATTGATATTTGTTGTACTGATAACATTGATAGTAACATATCGGTTTACAGTATTATCATCAACACCCAACAAGGGTGACAGTATCAAAACTGAAGTGGAGCACGTGGAGTTACAACCGCGTGCTGTGGCAAGTCCGGCCCAATCTGAAGTCAGGGAGCTAACAACAACCTCTTCTGAGCCCGCGAATGCAGCGGCAGAGTCGATAGGATTGGTCACAGATCCAGCGTTAATTGCGCAAATAGAACAAGATATGCAATTTACTCCTGCACCGGAGGGCGATTTATCGTATATGTCGCCAGAGGCTGAAACCGTGCAAATAGATGAGCCATTTCCAGCTACACAGCCTGATCCGAACCTGAAGCTGGGCGAGTCAGAGTTGCTTAATCAAGAAGAGAATGAACAAATTAGTCAGCCTCTGGACCCTAACACCAAGATGAGCGATCTGTAGTAAGGTTACGCTAATTGCTGATTAAAGCCGCTGACAAACGGATTCAATAGATTGCCAAATTATAATAATGCAGGTTGTTTTTGTGCATAACAGATGTCGAACTCTCACCGAGTCTTACCAACGGGTATATTGTAAATACCCAAAAGAGCAAACATTTTGGAAACCAGTAACAACTCAGTGTGGGGCGATTGTTGTATTGGCTCGCTTGCTTAAGCTGGATTGTAGAGGTCTACAGTTTTGA
This sequence comes from uncultured Alteromonadaceae bacterium, assembly GCA_950073835.1. Lineage (GTDB taxonomy): Bacteria > Pseudomonadota > Gammaproteobacteria > Enterobacterales > Alteromonadaceae > Alteromonas. The sequence continues at coordinate 26,135 of CATMRP010000037.1, read as the reverse complement.
AAGTCGTTGTTGCAGGTAATTGCCAGGCAAGGCCTATGGCACGACTGCTTAGCCAGTTAAACCCAGAAATAACCATTACTGCCACTCCCATTGTGCATCTACTGCAGCCTGCTGATGAAGCGGTCTTTCGGCCCGCACTGGATGAAGCAGATCTTATTATTACTCAGCTTATTGCCGACAGCTATCCCTGTGAATTTATCCGTACCAATAGGCTAAAAGAGCGCTATGGCGATAGAGTAAAAACCATCCTTAATTTATATTTTACCGGTTACAACCCGGATTTACGTTACCTGAGGCATCCACAAGTAGGAACATTGCGGGGGCCATTGAGCGATTACCATAATAAAACTATTCTTACAGGTTGGATGTTGGGAGTCGATCAGAAGCAGGTGGTAAAGTGGCTTAACGATCCCTTTTTTAATCAGCAGGAATATGCGCTGGCATCTCAGGCTTCGCTCGCCGAGCTGAAGAAACGTGAAGAACTGGTGGATGTGCCAATTGTAGATTGTATCGAGGCGGGTTATAAGCATCAGCGGTTCTTTTTTACTTTTAATCACCCCTCAGCTGCACTGTTAGCCCAGTATGCACACCGGGTAAGTGTAATGCTACTTGGCAATGCGACAGAAATTCATAACGAATTGATTAAAAATGAATTTCTTGATCAGCTTATCCCCAAAATCCCGCCTGGTCTGGGCCATGAACAAGCAGCTCAAGCGGTAAGTAAAGGGCAAGAGGTGCTCTCAGTCAACGGCGCGAAAATAGAGCTCGGCGCAGAAAAAAACTATACTGACGAAGAACTGGTAGCAATGTTCTATCAGATTTACTCAGAGAACGCAGATTTTATAAGAGAAAAATATGATACCTAAAGTAATAGTGCAGTTCTGGAACACGCCAGATATTCCGGATGATGTTGCTGAACTTATGGACACGTGGAAACAGCATAACCCGGATTTTCGCCATTTGGTGTTTGATTACGAACAAGCTGCCAGCTTTATTGAAGTTAAGTACGGTAAAAAGATTCGGGACCTGTTTCTAAGCGCAGCATTACCCGCCATGCAGTCTGATATTTTTCGCGTTGCTTATTGCCTGGCAAAGGGCGGTTTTTATATTGATGCGGGCACGCGCTGTAAGGCGGAACTCGAGCCCAATTTGCCAGAAAACGGTGAGCTACTGTTAATGCGTAAATGGCACGGTGGCATATGGAACGGCATGATTGGCGCACAAGCAGGCCAGGCAGACCTTAAGCTCATCTGGGATAAAATTATCCACAACCTCAAAGTGCGTGAAACAGAAGATGTTTGGCAGGTTACAGGCCCGAAGTCGTTCAATCAGGTGGTTAACCATCAAACTGAGGCCAGTAAACTTCTGATAATCGAACAAAAAGAGATACGTTTTTTTGATATCGTAAACGACCTGAAGTACAAATCTAATCACTGGTCAAAAGTTCAAAAAACGCAAAGCATCTTTAATTAAGTCGCCGTAAGAGTAGATCATTAATGTCTAAAAAGTTATTTCTTGCTCCCAATCACCACTTGTTAAATTTCGCCCTTAAAACGCAGGGTGAAGAGGTTTCAGAAAGCGCAATAAAAAAAGGGTGTCTGCAAGCCGAGTACGACTGGCAGGATATCGATGACGACACGGACATAAGCACCAAAGATCTACTGGCATTGCTAACCTCTGATTCAGCGGGTTACACCTGTGCTTATGTATTAAAGGATGATACGGAAACCCACCAACTGCTATTACCCCCGGTTGCTGCCTGGGTGGTGAATAATAATGATAAACAGCCAGAAGCTACAGAATCTGCAATTCAGCAATGGCTCGACTATATCGAGAGCGCCAAACAGCTTTTGTTGCTATTCCCTGGTCAACTTATTGCTAAATGGCCTGAAGAACTACAAAGCGCTTCTGTATTCGAGCAACAATTACAGCTGATTTTGGAGCAGGAGCCTCGCATTGCTCTCGCCACTCAGGAGTGGCACTCTTTTGTTGTGAGAAGTGAAGATGAGCCTTCAGCAATCACATTGGCCAGTGAGCTTTTAAAGCAAAAGCAATCACAGGCAGCAAGTGAAAAAGAACACTTTAAGGCCAAAACGGCTTTAAAGCAGGACATCAGCGATTTAAGTAACGAACTTGCAAAAGTGTGCGCAGAACGTAACAAACTGGCAGAGCTAGAGCCGCAGCTAAGCGCCAAACAGACTGAGCTTGAGCAATTACAACAATCAAACTCCGACCTGCAAGAAAAATTAAACCAAAGCGAAGCAACCCATCAACAAGTAAGTGAAGCGCTAAAAACACAAGAAGCGCAAAATAACGCTCTGGCTCAAGATGCTGAAAAACTCAAAGAATCGCTCGCTCAGCAAGAAGAAATAAAAGCCGTGTTAGAGCAAACTCAAACACAGCTTACCAACCTTCAGGAAGAGCACGAAACCGCTTCGCAAGACAAGCTGAGCCTGGTATCCAGGCTGGAAGCGAACAACGAACAGCTGAAGGAAAAAACCAACCAGCTCGACAAGGCCAACGCCCAAATTAGCCAGTTGCAAACAGAAATTGAAAAGCTAACAGTCAGCAATCACAGCGCCGATAACGAAATCAACCAAATAAAAAACAAAGCAACCGAACTGGAAACGCAGTTAAACGCTGCAGGTAATGAGCTTGCAGAACATAAAAATGAGTTGGAGCTGGCAACTCTGCAGGTTACCCAGCTACAGCAAGAGCTCGAACAGCTTATAAAAAACAAAAAAGTACTCGAAGAAACACTACAGCAATCTGTCGAGAAAGAGAAAACACAAGCAGAGCAGCTTAATAAAAAAGGCATGGCGCTCACAGTAGCCCAGCAAGAACTACAGTTAGTAACACTACAACTAAGCCAGTTGCAGCAAGAGCTCGAAAGTGTGTCTGCCAAGGAGCAAACTCTGCAAACGGCATTACAAAGTGCGAAAGCAGAAGCTGAGCAGGCAAAATCAAAAGGCAGCCAATCCGATACTAAATATAACGAAACATGCGCCGAACTGGAACTGGCGACTCTGCAGCTCAGTCAGCTTCAAGAAGAATTGGAGCAGCTATTCGCCAAAGAACAGGCCGCAACTAAAGCATTGAGTGACGCTGAAACAGCGCAAGTCGCGGCCAAACAAAATGCCGACGAGGCAACAGCACAGCTAGGTGTATCCCAGCAAGAAATAGAGCTGTTAACCTTGCAGCTAAACCAGTTACAAGAAGAGCTGGAGCATTATTTTGTGGCTTATCAAAAACTCAAAGCCGACAGCTCAGCAGCGGCAAGCGAAGCCAAAGGCTACTGGAAAAACATCATCAAAGCACGTACCAACACCTTCCTTGTAGCACAAAAGGTGCAAGTGACAGGCGGCTTCGATAATGACAATGTACAGCGCATTATTACCCGCTTAAATCAGGTGACTAACCTCAAAGATGAGTGGGATGCTTTCTCGGTAATATTTAACGACCGTAACGGTAACCTGGATATCGAATTTCATGCGCCGGCAGAAAATCGTTTCTACCCGCTTTCCCAGTTTGTAAAAACCGGTAGTAGTAAGGTGTGTGATTACAGCATTATTAAGCCCTTTGATAGTGCCAACTGTAAAGTGCTAGCAGCACTCAATGATGATGATAAGGCCTTGCTCATTGAGATTGTAAGGGAAGTAAGTATCCACTTACATGATTCAGAAGTTGAAGTGCTACAGCAGGCGGAAAATATCAATGTACAAGCCTGGGGGCCGAAATTAGCGCAAATGCTGGAAGCGTTAAGTACACCAAAACCGGCAGAGCCGGTAATCGAAGAGAAAATAATCGAACCTTCTGATATTACGCTTGAACCCGAAGAGCCGTCACAGCTAACTGAGTTGGCCCCAATTACTGTTGAAGCTGAAACGAAAGAAGAGCAAAGCCCTTCAGAGCCCGCAGGAATTCCCCAAACCGCCGATGGGCTAAGCTTTACTAAGTTAACGCTCAGCCAAAACATGGTGGCAGAAACCAACCAGCATTTATCTATCCGCGCAGATAATCTGAGTTATGCTGATCGCTCGTTTGAACAATTCGAGTTTAAAATTGGCGCAAAGCGCATAGAAAAAGATGGCTTTACACAATTTGGCAGTATCGAATTAAGAGAGCAGAAGGGTGTAGCACCCATATCCGACTGGAGTATTGCCGCAGAGGATAAGTGGGGCAAAAAGTTGATACTTAGTTTAGGGCCAATTATCACCGCCGCCGAAAAGCAAAACATAACGTCTCTGAATAGCCAGGATCAGGCCTTCATACGAGCATTTTTATCAGCGTTAATAAAGCACATCCATAAGTTAGATTTGAACAAGATTGAGCTCGCGAATCCATTAAGCGAATGGCATACCATGCTTAACTCTATGCTGAAACAGTTCAACCAAACTGCGCCTAAACCAGCGGAGAAAGGTGAATGAAAGAACTTATTAATTTAGCCCGGGACTTTTCCCAACAATTTGAATGTGCACTGATTTATGGCATAGCCAATGTTGCTCAACTCGACAACCTGTTTAAAGTGAATGCCAAACAGTTTGTGATTGTTGAGGCAGATCCAGGCATTTTTTCTAAACTAGAAGAATGGCACTCTACGCTACCAGAGTCGGCGCCCAAGGTAAGTTGTTACCATGCAGCAATCAGCCACGAGGATGCCCCTACCACTTTGTTATACCGGGCGAGCCAGCCGGGCTTTAGCTCAACCGCAAAGCCGAATCAGATCAAGCGCTTTCGGCCAGGGTTAAGCTTTTCTTCAGTTTCTGTACCGGCGAAAAAATTAAGCTATTTTACCGATAAATATGCCATTGCAGCTAACCAGCATAATATTGCTTTAGTTAACTGTAATGGGGCAGAACATGAAATACTAAGTGAACCAACCAGCCAGCTGTTTAGCAACATTGTGGTAAAAACCTGCAGCAAAGCCCTGTTTGGCGAAAATACTCTATTACCAGCAGCGCTCACCGACACCGGGTATTCGCAAGTTAAAATAAAGTCAGCGCAGCCACCGATGAGTGTTGCTGCTTTATGTAAACCACTGTTGGTTTTAAAACAAGCCTCTGCACTGGAAAAAGCCAGGCATGAAGCCGAACAGTACAAACAACAAGTCAGTGACTTGATTGCTCAAAACGAGACGCTTACAGAGCAGCGGGATAATCAGCGCGAGCACCACCTTAAGAATAAAGAGTGGGCTGAACAGCTTAAAAGTCAGAAACAAGCTTTAGAAGCGCAATTAGAACAAAGCGAAAATCAGGCGAAGCACTTATCTGAGAACGTGGAAAGTGTTAACGCCGAACTTCAGGCTGCCCAGGCGCGTGAAAAAAGTCTGCAAGAAAAGCTCGAAGCTGAGACTTCAAAACATAAAAAGCTGAGTGAAGATAACGAGGGCTTATCTTCTCAAGTAGCCACATTAAATTCAGAAAATGCAGCCATTCGAGATGAGATGCAGCAAGCGCAAGAGCAAGTAGCTAATCTTGAAGTGGAAAGTGAAAAAAATAGGCAACAGTTAGAACAGCAAAGTAAACGCTTTGAAGATGAGAAGCAGTCTTGGTTATCAGAAGCTAAAAAGCTTAAAGAAGAGCGAGAGCAAGAAGCCAGTGTTCTGAAAACTACATGCAAACTGAACCTTAAGCTCCAAGCCGACCTGGATAACATAAGGGTTCAATATTCAAAAAAGGTGCAATCAGAAAAAGAGCTTACCGATTTAATTAGTGAACTTTACGTTAAATTAAAGCAAGCATCTGAATTTTATTACAAGTTAGAAGAGAATTACCCGGAAATCGCAAGGAAGTTTGATGAGTAAAAAGCTTGCAGATTTAAGTCAAATAAATGAAGAGTTGAGTGGAGCATTGCACTTACTTCAGGAAAGACTTGGTGATTTCCCGGTTAAAGATACTACACAAGGTAATATCATCCAAGGGACAGCTAGTTTACTTCAGCGTTGTGCTGATATTGTAGATAATAAGCAAAGTGAAAAGCCTTTGGTGAGGGTTTTACATCATTTTGCTTGTAGTGGTGGAACACTGATTTCAAAATGCATTTCTTCTATGCCGAATACTTATTTGCTAAGTGAAGTGCATCCAACGACGCATTTGAACCTTGGAGGTAATACCGAGTTTAGACCAACAGACGTCATATCTCTATGCCGATACGCCAGATTGCCGAATATTGATGAATTATCAAGAACGATATTAGAGGCCAGTGTACAGCGTGTTTCCGAATTTTTAAACGAAATTGGAAGTAAACTGGTTATTAGGGAGCATACCCACTCTGATTATTGTGTAGGCGAAAGGGAGACGGGATACTCAGAGGTAGTGAAAAGTTTGAGCCATAGTTTTAGAATAAAATCCGTTGTTACGGTAAGAGATCCAATAGATTCTTACTTATCCCTGAAAAACAATGATTGGGCTCATTTTTCTCCTAACAATTTTGAAGAGTATTGTCGGCGATATGTTACTTTCCTGAACAACTTTGACGACGCTCAGGTATTTAAATATGAGACTTTCGTGGAAAATCCCAGCGATCAAATGAAGCTTATCTGTGAGTATCTGGAGCTCGAGTTTGTTGAAAGTTTTCTCGATTTCTTTGATACAGCTGTGGTTACAGGAGACAGCGGCCGCAAGAGTTCAAACATTTCAAAAAGAACCAGACGAGAAGTAAGTAACGAAATGCAAGAAGAAATTAATAAGTCACAAAACTACCGGACAATAGCGGATAGATTTCACTATGAATTGTAACGAGAGATCGAAGGAGTCTTTCTCAGTGAGCACATTATTATCATCAAGATTCAATGAGGTTTTGTTGGATCATAAAGAGGGGCGTAGCCAGCAGGCTCTTGTCAAGCTCAAAAAGTTAGAAGCTGAAGCTAAAACCCCTTCTGCTATAAAACTCTGCGAAAAATTGAATTCTGTAGTAAGCAAAGATATCAAGTTTGATAAGTTTTGCGGTACTTGGGAAAGAGTTCCTAAGCAAAAGGAAGCGGCTCTTTTTGAGGGCGGTAAGAGAATATCTCAGGGAATAAGCAACCCAAACACAACAGATCTTCCTTTGGTCACTGTTGTCACCGTTGTTTTTAATAATGAGCAAACAATAGGTAAGTGCATAGAATCAGTTTTAGGTCAAACTTATTCGAATATTGAGTATATTGTGATTGATGGCGCATCTACAGATGGAACTCTAGATGTTATTAAGCAATATGAAAAGCACTTGGATTATATTGTTAGTGAGCCCGATGATGGCATTTATAATGCCATGAACAAGGGGTTGAGGCTTGCCCGAGGCGAATATATTGTTTTTTTAAATGCTGATGATTTTTACATTAGTGAAGCAGTTGAGTTATCGGTTAGAAACCTTTTAGAAAATGACCTGCAAATAAGTTATGCCGGCTTTTATTATGCCGACGAAAATGGTGTCGCCGTTGTTGCAGACGAGGCAAAACCATGGTCTGAGGCTATGTTGGTAGAAGGTGTGCCTGGAGGCCATGAAACCTTATTTTTACATAAGGATTGTTATGACTATCTGCAAGGATACGATGAATCTTACCGGTTAGCTGCAGATTACCACCTATTTGTCAGAAGCTTTTTCGCGGGCTTTAAAGCAGGGCCGTTGCAAAAGAATATTTTAGTAATGATGCCGGGAGGCACGTCTTTTAACGAAGAAGTTGGTATTAGGGAAAACCGCAGAGTTCTTGAATTTTGCTTCGGAGAACTGGAACAGGACTTCTTTGAGTTTTTATATGGGCTTAAATACTATAAAAACTGGCATGGTTACACAGTAGACGATCAGGCTGTCGATAAATATCTTGTTAAAGCATTAGAGACAGACTCATTGCTTCATAAAGCAATGTTCATGTCATTAGAAAATCGTAAGAAGCCGCTCTGCGGACGAATTAAGCCAGCGGAAAAAGATAAAGGCGATAAGCTTAAGATCTGTATTGCTTTAAATTATCTCACCAATGCATCAGGTGGTGCTGAACGGATTGCAGTAGAGTCTGCTAACAAATTGTTTGAGCAAGGGCACGCAGTGACTGTCGTTCAGTGCTTTGGTATGGCAGGGGAGTCTTATTATAAGTTACACCCGGATATCCCTGTAATCGATTTAGCCATCTTCCCTTACAAAAATCAGTACCTAATGCCAGCCGACCAAATAGATATTTCTTTCGAGAAATATGGCGGTAGAGATTTTGACAAGCTTGATTATCAACCAACAAAAGCAGATTTTGATGAGTGGAAAAAAAGCCCGCATTTTTGGCGATCGCAAATATATGCGGGATTTTTCCATCATCACCAGTTTGACGTGGTGATTTCACACATGCCTTCAACGTATCCGTATACGTTATTAGGCCGCAAAGAAAATGATAATACGTTACATATAGCGTCTTTACATAATGCTCCTGAGTTCAAATTCTATTCGCCTTTGTATCCTGCAGAATCAAAAATGGAAAGATACATGCGTTTGGTCGCACTTGAGAAAGCGGACAGAGTCGGTGTTCTTTTTGACGAGTTTACACAGCAAGTACCTGAAGTTTTTCAGAACAAATGCTTCGTGTTACCCAATTTTCTTTCTGAAGAAATTTTTGCAAAAGCAAAAACGCATCAAAAAGCCGAAGAGTCAAAAGTTATTCTGTCAGTCGGCAGACTTTCACAACAAAAAGATCATAAAACGCTAATTAGCGCGTTTGCAAAAATTACCAACCGTTTACCAGGCTGGAAGCTTAAAATCTATGGCGAAGGCCCTCTCCTCAAAGAGCTGGAACAACAGTGTGTAGAGAATGGCTTAAACCCAGAAGAAATTTTGATGGGGGCTCGCAAGGATATACACAATATATACCCAACGGGGGACGTGTTTGCCTTTCCGTCATTGTTTGAAGGCTTTGGTTTAACGGCTCTTGAGGCAATGTCTTTTTGCTTGCCGGTAATTGCCTTTAAAGACTGTGAAGGTGTTAAAAACCTCGTTTCTCACGAACAAAGTGGGTTATTAATCGAGTCAGGGAGCCGCATTGATAGCATGGCCGAAGCACTCCTAAAGCTTTGTAATGATAGTAACTTATTGAGACAATACGGGACTGCGGCAGCTCAAGCTGCAAGAAACTATACAGTAAATGCTTATATCGAATCATTATCTTCAGTCTGTGAGGATGAGGGTAAAACCAAACAAAAGCTTTTGCCTGTGCATGTGCCCGCTAAAAAAATTAAGTATGCTGTGTTAGCAACTTATACTGAAGGCGGAGCTGGTATTGCCGCTGTACGATTAGCAAAGGGGTTGCGACAGCAAGGCGTAGATGTAAGCTGCATTAGTTTTTCACCAAGATTACACGACGCTGATTACAAGTTAGAGTTAAACCAGGAGCAACAAAAGCTTTATGAGGCCTCTCTGAGCCTTGATAGAAACTTTACTCATGAAGGTAGCACATTTTTCTCTAATCAGTTGTATCCGAGCTTAACCAAAGAGCAAGTAGAGTTTTTACGTTACTTCGATGTAATAAACCTTCATTGGGTACAGATGTTTCTCTCTGTAGAAGTCATTGACTATATTTTAAGTTTTGGCAAAAAAGTCATCTGGACCTTACATGATATGGCACCGTTTACGGGAGGTTGCCACTACTCAAACGGATGTATTGGTTACACTAACGATTGTAGCGATTGCCCACAGTTAAGTGATCCTAAGAAGTCTTTTCCATCTGAAGTGTTAAAAGAAAAAGTACAACGCTGGAAAGACAAAGACCTTACAATTGTCTCCCCAAGCCAATGGCTGGCAGATTGCGCGAAACAAAGCCAGGCTTTCAGGAATAAACCGGTTAAGGTTATTCGTAATGGCCTCGATACAAACGTTTTTCAGCCTACCGGAAAAGCACATGCGAGAAGCTTCTTTAACTTACCGCAAGATAAAAAGATTCTACTATTCACCTGCCAGAGTCACGGAGAACGTAGAAAAGGCTTCAAAGAGCTAATGGAAGTTGCCCAAATACTGGCTAGTAAAAGAGACGATTTGCATGTATTAATGTTTGGCCATGCGACAGAGGAAACTAAAAAGCTTCCGATACCATTTACAGCACTTGGGCACATTGACGAGGAGTGGAAACTTGCCGTAGGGTATAGCGCAGCGGACGTAACTGTGCTCCCAAGCTTAGAGGATAATTTACCTAATGTTATCCTAGAATCCAGCAGCTGTAATACGAAGGTAATTGCGTTTGATGCAGGCGGTGTAAAAGACGCTGTTATAGATAATGTCACAGGAAATATTATAGAAAGTATAGATGTTCAAAAAATGGCAGAAGTGATAAATATCGCTTTGAATAACAATAGAATAGGTGATTTTCCAAGGTTATATTCAGAAAAGACTTGGCCATTAGAAGTTGCTGCAAAAAATTACTTAAATAACTGTTTTTAGAGAAATTAAAAAATGAAGAAAATTGAACTGGCTAGCTACCCAAAATGTGGCAACACTTGGCTTCGTCATTTGTTAAGCAAACATTTCGAACTAAATATCCATGTCGATATTCCGGATTTTCATCAAAGACATAGTGAAACAGAACGTTTTATTAAACCGGTAGCTTGTGAAAACCAAGAATTTGGTTTTTATAAATCTCATGTGCCCAACGTAAAAGCGATAGGCCCTGATACAATTGTAGTTATTTATCGGCATCCACTAGATGTCTTTCTAAGTAGTCTTAATTATTTTTATATCAATGGGTGGGATGAGAAATATTTTGATGGGAAGGCTGTCACGGTAGAAGATCTTAAAGGTAATGGTCAGTTAGACTTATATTTTCATCAGTTCTTAACTGAAAGTGGTTCTGGTTACTTTGATGGTCTGCTAGGTAAATTATCTAATTATTACAAATACATGGATCACGTAAAAGGATTGCCTAATTCAATATTACTCAAGTATGAAAATTTATATGATGAAAGAAATAGTTATTTCGAAAAGTTTTTTTCTGATGTGCTTGGTACGAGGATTTCATGTGCGACTGACTTATTTTCAAGTGTCGATGATAAAACAAAAAACTCAGGAGGTAATTTTTATTGGAAATCAAAAAAACGTAATTACGAAGAATTTCTAACATCAAAGCAGGTTTCTTTATATGAAGAAAGGTACAAAAGTGAATTAGAGGTGTTAGGGTATCTTTAATTTTAAAATGGGATATTTGATTTCTGACTTATGGTGAGCGGTAATGTTATGCTTTTTATCTATTGCGTTTTTGGCATGCTATTGAAGTGAAGTTGATGTGACTTGTATGTTCATTGAGATCGATATTTAGATAGCATCTGGTCATAAAAATTTCGGATTGAAATCAAGAGACTGTTAAATAAAATAATTATGACGGTAGAAAATTTTCAAAAAAAGAGTTGGTGATGGATAAATTGTCAATAAGCAAGATGACTATAGCTGAGATATACAAATATATTGAAGAAAATCAATTTTTGTTAAAGCAATCTGATTTACGCTATTTGTGTGACCAGGGTATCAAGAAAGCTGTAAAAAATTTAGCATGGGCTATTGATAACTCTATTAAATTTTCAGTGGAGAGGGTTAGCGAATCAGAGGGTTATTATGATTTAAAGTTTCGCATTTTTAATCAACTAAAGGATTTTCTTCCCGGAAATGATATTTTTTCAAGTGGAAAACAAACAAACTCCAAAAGACAAAAAGAAAATGTGAGCTATCTTTTTGTTGGTGGGCCTCCTAGGTCTGGAACCAGTGCGCTGGGAAGGCTTTTAAATGAATCTGAAGAAATATGTCTATTTGTCGAGGCTTTTAATCATAAGTTTGGATACGCTCCACAAATGTTCGAACCAGATTTTGTTAGTTCAATTAAAGGGGTTCATTCGGAAAAAAACTTGAATTTGCTAGGCTCTAAGAAGTTTGAAAAATTAAAATATATCGGCGATAAAAGACCATCTTTTAATTTAAGCCAACATCAAACTTTTCATCAATTTAAACCAGAAGAATTAAAGTTGATATATATAGTACGGTGTCCATATTCAATAGCTGCTAGTTATGAAAAAAGAGCTAGCAGGGCTTCTTTAAATAATTCCAATGACTGGAATATGCATAAAGGAGCTTTAGCGGCATGCGAAGAAATGAATATTAATATGGAACGTGTACTAGAAATGAAAAATTCTGTATGGCAAGAGTCGCTTGTTGTAGTTGACTTTGATGACGTTTTTACTTCTGAAGAGATCTATATCAAGCTTCTTAATTTTTTAACAGTCACTTACACTGAAATAATGAAAAAGTCATTCGAAAGAAATATAGATGATATTTCATCTTCAAAAATTTCCTATCCAAAAAATATAGTGGAGGTTGTTGATAATAATTTAAATTGGGATTTATTCAACAAATTGAAAGGGCTAACCATAAAGTAATGATTAAAAAAGTCAGTCTAAAGTGGTCTATATGTCTTCTTATTTGAATTAAATTGGTTGATGGCTTCTTAACTTGTGGTGATAAGAATAAGTTTGTAGTTAACCATAGGGTAATACTATTTATGAGTATAAAAGATGAAGAAGCAATAAGCTTTGAGTTAAATGATAGTGAAAGTTTGTTTGTGTTTTTTGGTGGCATATCCGGAGGGCTTTATCTTCCAAAGTTTGAGTTTTATAAGTCTTCCGGGGTTCTAGACGCATCCCGCGTTTTTATAAGAGACATGAATCAAGCCTGGTATCATAAAGGTTTAAAAGATGATGGTAATATTGAGCAGTTTATTGAAGAAATTGGAAAAATTTGTTCTTTAAGAAGCTTTGATAAAATTACATTTGTAGGTAATTCTATGGGAGGGTACGCTGCATTATTGTCCCAGTTAGTTTTGGGCGTTGGTAGAGCTGTAGCGTTTAATCCTCAAACTTTTATCTCTTCTGACTTGCGGCTTGAGCATAAAGACTTTCGTTGGGAGGCTCAGATTAAAAAGGTAAAAAACATAATAGAAAATTCTCCATATAAAGATTTAAAGACTATTGTTGAAGAGTCAAATCGAACAAATTGCGAAATACATGTTGCCAAAGATGATTTGCTTGATCTGAAACATGCTTGGAATTTAGCGAATTATAATTCTATTAGTATTATCGAACATGAAAGCGGTGGACATAATTTGGTAGGAAGCTTAAGAGATTCTGACCAGCTTCTGAAAATAGTCCAAGGCTAAAACGAGAATGAATATGAAAAAAGCACTTATTACCGGTGTAACCGGCCAGGACGGCTCCTATTTAGCCGAATTTTTATTAGAAAAAGGATACGAAGTACACGGTATTAAGCGTCGTGCGTCATTGTTCAACACCGAGCGTGTTGATCATATCTATGAAGATCCTCATAACGAAAACCCTAAGTTTCACCTGCACTATGGTGATTTAACGGATACTTCTAACCTCACCCGTATTTTGCAGGAAGTGCAGCCGGATGAAGTTTATAACTTAGGTGCACAGTCTCACGTTGCTGTATCTTTTGAAGCACCAGAGTACACGGCGGATGTTGATGCTATTGGTACACTGCGTTTACTGGAAGCAATCCGTTTCTTGGGGCTGGAAAAGAAAACCCGTTTCTATCAAGCGTCTACTTCAGAACTTTATGGTTTAGTGCAGGAAATCCCGCAAAAAGAAACAACGCCGTTTTACCCGCGTTCGCCTTATGCCGTAGCGAAAATGTATGCCTACTGGATTACAGTAAACTATCGTGAATCTTACGGTATGTATGCTTGTAACGGTATTTTGTTTAACCATGAATCCCCACGTCGTGGTGAAACCTTTGTAACGCGCAAAATCACTCGTGCTGTGGCAAATATTGCTCAGGGGCTTGAGAAGTGTTTGTACCTTGGCAATATGGATGCGCTGCGTGACTGGGGCCATGCTAAAGATTACGTGCGTATGCAGTGGATGATGTTGCAGCAAGATCACGCAGAAGATTTTGTTATCGCAACTGGCAAACAAATTTCTGTTCGTGAATTTGTTCGCATGAGCTGTAAAGAAGCGGGCATTATCGTTGAATTCAGCGGTGAAGGTGTAGATGAAATCGCTACTGTTACTGCGGTTGAAGGTGATAATGCACCTGGCGTTAGCGTAGGCGATGTGATCGTTAAAGTGGATCCACGCTACTTCCGCCCTGCAGAAGTTGAAACCCTGCTCGGCGATCCTGCTAAAGCGAAAGAAAAGCTTGGCTGGGTACCAGAAATCACTGTTGAAGAAATGTGTGCCGAAATGGTGGAAGGCGATCTGCAAAAGGCCAAGCAACATGCATTGCTTAAGGAGCACGGTTATTCTGTAGCAGTAGCGAAAGAATAGCATGACTCATTGGGGAGCGAAATGCTCCCCAATTAGTATGTAGATCACACCAGCTTGTTGTTTAGTCATCATAAAAATAATTGATGAATTTCGGCAAATGCAAACTTCCCCCTAAGTCAACGAACTCGCAACAAAAATTAGCAGCAGCCTGAGTAATTTTGAGACTATGGCAAGCGCGAATTACAAAAAAGTCGTTACCAAACCAGTTATAGTGAGAAGTTACTTCACGTAAAAGAGAACGAACTATGAAAAATTCAGAGGAAAGAGAATTAGGTAGTTTAGCTGCGGTCAGAGATGGCAGTGGCCCTGCTTCATGGGGAGAAGGAAGTTGGCATCAATCTGACGTGAAAAAGTATCCAACAACTAGTGCAGAGTTTAACGAGCTTGAATCACTAATTAATCAATATTGTTTGGAAGGGCATGCTCCAGCAGAGCCTTTGCTCGATAAATCCGGCAGTGTTATTGCTATAGGTTCTTGTTTTGCCGCTGAACTACGTCATTTTCTGAATGATGTGGGGCTGTCGTCTGACTCTTTTTGGATCCCTTCCGGGTTAAATAACACCTTCGCGTTGCTGGATTTTTTTAGTTGGGCTATTACTGGTGAGCAAACCGGAAAGGGCTATGGTTACAGTAAAACCAGCAACGGAGAAATAGTTGATTGGCAACCGAGTTTCGAACAGCAACAATATAAAGATGCACTCGCGCACGCTAGCAGTTTTGTTTTTACACTTGGGCTAGCTGAAGTCTGGGAAGATAAAGAATCCGGAAAGGTCTTTTGGCGCGGAGTACCAGAGCAAATATTTAACGAAGGGCGTCATCATTTTAGGTTGTCTAGTGTTCAAGAAAATACGGCAAATTTAGAGAATATAGTAGCGCTGATCCGCCAAATAAACCCAAATGCATCTATTATATTTACTGTATCTCCGGTTCCTTTAAAAGCTACCTTTAGTAGTAAATCCTGTATTACTTCTGACTGCGTTTCTAAGTCTACATTACGTTTGGCAATTAACGATTACATGAGTAAAACTGATAGTCCATCAAATGTGTATTACTGGCCTTCGTTCGAAATTGTGAAATGGGTGGGATGTCATCTACCGTATCCAGTCTATGGGACGGATGACGGTTGCGTGAGGCACGTATCAAGATTTCTCGTCACCCAGATATTGAAAGCATTTGTCAATTGTTACTACGGAACGGAAACGGCAGAAGATGTTTTTAAAGAATATTTATCAGTGCTAGAAACCAGAGATGGAAACTTAGGTGAACCTCCTAAAATTTATTTAGGGCAAATTGTGAAAGCGTGAGCGTTCATTTTGTCACTCATTTTTGTAGAGATTGAGCGGTGATCCGTTTAGTCTTTAAAATAGCTTAACGTTAAACTTGTTTACAACACTCAAAGGTTAATTAAAAACGATGAAAACCGTATTCGTAGCCGGTCACCGCGGCATGGTGGGCGCAGCCATTGTAAAAAACTTAGAACAGCGTGGTGGTGTATACATTATTACCCGTACCCGCAGTGAACTCGACTTAACCAGCCAGGCGGCGGTGTCGCAGTTTTTTGTCGAGAATAACATTGATGAAGTGTATTTAGCGGCCGCGAAAGTAGGCGGCATTCACGCTAACAATACGTATCCTGCCGAATTCATCTACGAAAACCTGATGATAGAAGCTAACATTATTCACGCGGCCCATGCGAATGATGTACAGAAACTGCTGTTTTTAGGCTCCAGCTGTATTTACCCTAAGCTGGCTGAGCAGCCCATGACCGAAAAAGCCTTGCTAACCGGTACACTGGAAGAAACTAACGAGCCTTATGCTATTGCGAAAATAGCCGGGATTAAGCTATGCGAAAGCTATAACCGCCAGTATGGCCGGGATTACCGCTCGGTAATGCCCACTAATCTGTATGGCCCCAATGATAACTTCCACCCGGAAAACTCCCATGTTATTCCGGCCTTATTACGCCGTTTTCACGAAGCGGCGCAACGTGGCGATGCTGAAGTTATTGCCTGGGGCAGTGGTAAACCTATGCGTGAGTTTTTGCACGTAGACGACATGGCAGCCGCCAGCGTACACGTTATGGAGCTGGATAAAGCTACTTACGATGAAAACACCGAGCCAATGTTAAGTCATATTAACGTGGGGACCGGCGTAGATTGTACCATTAAAGAGCTGGTGGAGACCGTAGCCAAAGTCACCGGATTCAAAGGAAACATCGTGTGGGATAGCACTAAACCAGACGGTGCACCGCGCAAGCTGATGGATGTTTCCCGCCTACATGCTTTAGGCTGGCAGCATACTTATAGTCTGGAAGATGGCCTGGCTCATGCGTTTGAATGGTTCCTGGCGAATCAGGATAATTTTCGCGGGTAAATGAATACCTTAAAAAGCAGTAGTGAAGTAATTCAATGAGCATAGTAAAGAAACTGAAAAACAAAATTGATTCGCTGGGTGTTGAAAAGCATTATGCGGATTTTAGTATTGACGCCATAGGTGTAGATGGATTTGTCGGGTGGGCCCGAAAAGCCGGTGATACATCTTGTCGCTCTTGTTACGTAAAGTTGTTCTCTGGAGATAAGTTGATTGCAGAAGGCAAGGCCAATCAATACCGGGATGACCTGCATGACATGGGCTATGGAAACGGTTGCAAAGGTTTTAATTTAAAGGTGAATTGGCGGGCTTTGGACACGGGCGAAAATAAACTGTCAGTGTTGATTGATGATCACAAAGTAAAAGTCATCCGGTTACCATTAACCATTCCTGAGTTTATTAGTGCCGCAATGCAAGAACAACATAAACGCTAAATGCACATCGTAGTTATAGACCCGGGGTTCGAAGATCTTCATTCACATCATGCTAATGTGAATGAAGGGCTTTTCACCTGTATTGAGTCTACCGGCAATAGCCGTTTAGTGACACTTGCTGCAATGAAGTTAAATCAAACGACTGCAGCTCAATTGATCCCCGATAGTACCCTGCCATTTTTTTTAACCCCGTGTTATACCAATCGGTTAAAGCCTCTTGATAAGGAGCGCGAGCAACAACTCGCTGAAGACTTTGCCGAAGAGTTAACCAAGGCATTTGATGAGGGGCACATTGAACCTTCGAGTACCTTGGTGTTGCATACTTTTTTTAGCTTCCATCTGTTGGGGCTGGCTATTTGGTTGATGCGATATAAAACCGAATTCTTTGGCGGAATTGTTTTATGTGGCATGTTTTACCCAGGCAGTTCACAGTTACATACATTGGATAATAACGTTGAGTTTAAACGCTTTTTGCGCTTTAAACTGGCAGCGGGTTATGTGTCTCATGCGGTTGCGCAAAACGAACGGATTATTGTGGCAACCAGTTGCATGGATTTTGTGGAAAGCTACCAAAAATTGTTTACGCAGCCCGTGCAGATCCACCCCGTCGTAACCTGGAACGAGACGTCATTAAGTGAATCTGATGCTAAAAGTAAGCGAAAGTCGATCTTATTATACGCTGGTAGTGTGAAGCAGGACAAAGGCCTGGAATTTCTCTTAACGAGCGCGGAGCAGTTGCTGCGGGCCTTTCCGTCCGTTGAATTTATTGTCCATCTGAATACTGGATCGCCAGGGATCAGGGATTTTCAGAATGCAGAGTCAATGTTACAGGCGTTGCTACAAAAATATTCGAATTTACAATGTCACTTTGGTTACCTGAGTAATACCGACTACCAGTGCCTGTTAAATCAGGCTGGTGCTATTGTTTGTCACTATGATCCTCAAGTGTATAGCCATAAAACTTCAGGCCTTCTCTGGGATGCTATGTTGCGTGACAATATGGGCGTGATTTGTACAAATGATTGTTGGCTTTCCCGTGAGTACGAGGCCATCGGTGGCAAGCCTTTTACCTTTGACTATAATAATTTCGACAGCCTGAAAAATTCTTTATCGCGCTGGCTTTACAGTGAAGGCCCATTTATTCTTCCAAACCATTACTATGAGTCCTTGGTCAAAAGCTTTCCTGAATGGCTTAAACAGCATTGCCTAAACTTGCACAATTTGACTAAGGCTGGTTAAATGCGGGCGCTGAGTAAGGCGCTAAATGGAATAAAAAAATGAATAAAGCGATTTTTCACTACCACCTATTTAAAAATGCAGGTACCTCCCTGGATGCCAGTTTTAAGGAAAATTTCCAAGGCGAAGAGTGGGTCACTGCAGAATTTCCTGCTCAACCCGCCAGAAACCGTGATATGGCCCGCCAATGGGTAAGCGAAAACCCTCAGGCCTTATGCTTTTCATCACACACTGCTTTTCTTCCGCCTCCTGAGATTCCAGGTCGTGTGATTCTGCCGGTAATTTTTGTTCGTCACCCTATAGACCGCATTGCCTCTGCTTATTCATTTGAAAAGAAACAAGGCGGCAACGGGTTTGGCGCGGTGTTGGCCCGCAATACGTCTTTTAGTGGATATTGCGAATCGCGGTTGGCATTGGGGTATGATCGCCAGTGCCGTAACTTTCACGTAGATCGTTTCGCTTCAATGTTTGCGCCAGCCTTCGGCTCGGAGCTAGACAGGGCGTTAAAAGCATTCGACATGCTGCCGTTTGTAGGACTCGTAGAGGAGTTCGACAAGTCTCTACAGCGTTTGGAAGACTGGCTCAAAACGGAAGGTTTTGAAGGTATCTCTATTGCGCCTAAAGAGCATAATGTGTCGAGAGATAACAAAGCCTCGCTTGAAGAAAAGCTAGCAGCATTAAAAGAAGATATGGGAAGCGAAATGTTCGCCCGCTTACTTGATGAGAATGCTGACGACATGAAGTTATATGAGAAAGTAAAAGCTACTTACACTGAGTAATCAGATTACAGCTAGCTTTCTTTAACTTTCCGCTTAAAACACTTTATACTGCTTGCAGAGTAGAAAATATTGAAATTTTCTGAGTGTTAAATTGTGATGTAAGCGGGAAGTGTTGATGAGAAAAGGAATAATACTGGCGGGTGGTTCAGGAACCAGGCTCCACCCCCTTACCAAAGTCGTGAGTAAACAGTTGATGCCTGTTTACGATAAACCGATGATTTACTACCCTCTTTCTACCCTGATGATGTCTGGGATCAGAGATATCCTGATTATCACTACGCCAGAAGAACAGAGCCGGTTTATTGAGCTACTGGGAGATGGAAGTGCGTGGGGGCTCAACCTACAGTACGCAGCGCAGCCTTCGCCGGATGGTCTCGCTCAGGCATTTCTTATTGGTGAAGACTTTATTGGTAATAATAGTTGCTCATTAGTGTTGGGTGATAACATTTATTATGGCCACGATCTGCGGGTTTCATTAAAAAATGCTTATGGGCAAACACAAGGCGCTACGGTATTTGGCTATCACGTTAATGATCCTGAACGTTACGGTGTAGTAGACTTCGACGACGACTGGAATGCGTTATCTATTGAAGAAAAGCCCGAAGTTGCCAAGTCTAATTATGCGGTAACCGGCCTGTATTACTACGATAATCGCGTTGTTGATTTCGCCAAGGAAGTTAAACCGTCTCATCGTGGCGAACTGGAAATTACCGATCTGAACAATATGTATCTGCAAGATGGCTCTCTCAAAGTTGAACTGATGGGCCGTGGGTCTGCTTGGCTGGATACCGGTACGCTGGATAGTTTATTAGACGCTGCAAACTTTGTAGCAGCGATAGAAAAGCGCCAAGGACTCAAAATTTGTTGCCCGGAAGAAGTGGCTTACCGCATGGGCTATATAGACGCAGAACAGTTAGAAAAACTGGCAGCACCTTTGGTGAAAAGTGGTTATGGTAGCTATCTGCTGAAAGTAATTGGTGATCGGGTTAAGTGAAATGCTTAGCATTTCATCCCGGCCGATTTTATTGTCATCCCGGCCGATTTTATTGTCATCCCGGCCGATTTTATTGTCATCCCGGCCTTGAGCCGGGATCTCCAAAACAGTCTGGGAAAGTGGCAACGAAGAATGATTTAGGAGATCCCGGATAAGCGCTGCGCACTTTCCGGGATGACAGGATAGTGTGCACTTTCTGTGATGACGTGAGCGTAATTAAGTCGCCCCAGGTGATATTTATTGTCGACCCGGCGGTATTTGTTGTCGCCCCGGCCAATATTTATTTTGTCTTCCCGGCCTTGAGCCGGGATCTCCATAACAGTCTGGGGAAGTGGCAACGAAGTGCGATTTAGGAGAGCCTGGATAAGCGTTGCGCACTTTCCGGGATGACAGGATAGTGTGCACTTTCTGTGATGACGAAGCATAGTTAGGAAGACCCGGATATGCCGATGCCCTTTCTGAAAAGACAGCATTAAAGATAGGAATAGAATTAACAATGCAAGTAGTTAAAACAGACATCCCCGATGTCAAAATTATTGAACCACGCGTGTTTGGCGATGAGCGTGGTTTTTTTATGGAAACTTTTCGTACTGACTGGTTTAAAGCAGAATGTGCCGACGTTGATTTCGTGCAGGACAATCACTCGAAATCTAAACAGGGTATTTTGCGTGGATTGCATTATCAGTTAGAGCAAACCCAGGGCAAACTGGTTCGAGTTACGTCTGGCGAAGTGTTCGATGTAGCCGTGGATATGCGTAAGGACTCTGAAACCTTCGGCAAGTGGGTTGGGGTATACCTTTCTGCTGAAAACAAGCGTCAGCTTTGGGTGCCAGCCGGTTTTGCACATGGTTTTTACGTCACCAGTGAATCAGCAGAATTTGTTTATAAATGTACTGATTACTACCATCCGGAATCCGAGGTATCGGTGAAATATGACGATCCAACCATTGGCATTCAGTGGCCGCTGGTGAATGGCGAAGCACCGTCTTTATCCGGCAAGGATGAAGCCGGTACGGCTTTCGTTGATGCGCCTTCGTTTTAAAATAAAGGTTTTAAGGAAGAATCATGACTAAACTCGTGGTTATCGGTAAAAGCGGTCAACTGGCCTGGGAAATTGCTCGCCTGGTACCAGAGGCAGTGTGCCTTGGCCGGGAAGATATTGATATAACCTCAAACGACGATATTGCCGCAAAGCTGGATAGCATAAAACCTGATGCAGTGATAAATGCGTCAGCCTATACCGCTGTGGATAAAGCCGAGTCCGATGAAGAAAGCGCTTATTTGCTCAACCAAACTGCAGTAGCCAACCTGGCAAAGTATTGTAAAAGCAATAGCGTATTTTTTGTGCATGTGTCTACCGACTATGTATTCAATGGCGAAAAAGGCTCACCCTACGCGGTTGATGATGCCATCGAACCTCAAGGTATGTACGGCAAAACCAAAGCCGCAGGTGAGGCAGAAGTTACATCGATTCTTCCAGAAGCAAGTGCCATTCTGCGTACCTCCTGGGTGTATTCCAGCCACGGCAATAATTTTGTGAAAACCATGCTACGTTTGATGGCCGAAAAGCCGCAGCTAGGCGTTATAGACGATCAGATCGGTAGCCCTACCTGGGCAAAAGGCTTGGCGCGAGCTTGTGTGGAAGCTGCTTCTCAACGTACAGCAGGTGTATATCATTGGTCTGATGAAGGCGTATGCAGCTGGTATGATTTTGCCATAGCCATCCAACAATTAGGGTTGGAAAAAGGGTTATTGGAACAAGCCGTGCCGGTAAAACCTATTCCGAGCAGCGCTTATCCAACGCCGGCAAAGCGCCCCCATTACAGCGTACTGGATAAAACCCTAACGCGAGAGACTTTTACTTCACCACTTAACCACTGGCGCGAACAGTTAAGCGCTATGATGGACGAGTTAGTGTAAGCGCAGCAGAGAATTAAAGAAAATGACAGTAGCGAAAACAATTATTGTAACAGGTGGCGCAGGCTTTATTGGTTCTGCAGTTGTGCGTCATTTAATTAATGATACTAACCACATTGTGGTTAATCTGGATAAACTTACTTACGCCGGTAATCTTGAGTCGCTTAAAGAGGTTGATTCGAGTAAACGTTACCACTTTGAAAAAGTGGATATCTGTGATGGTGCAGAAGTAAAACGAGTACTGGATACGTACCAACCGGATATCATTATGCACCTGGCTGCTGAAAGCCACGTCGACCGCTCTATCGACGGCCCTGGTGAATTCATTCAAACTAACGTAGTAGGTACTTACGTATTGCTTGAGCAAGCCCGTACTTACTATGCTCAATTAAATGACGATAAGAAAGCGGCGTTCCGTCTCCACCATATTTCTACGGATGAAGTTTATGGCGACCTGCCGCATCCGGATGAAGTGGCTGCGGGAACAGAATTACCTTTATTCACCGAGGAAACGTCTTACGAACCAAGCTCTCCTTATTCCGCGTCTAAAGCAGCTTCTGATCATCTGGTTCGCGCATGGTTAAGAACATTTAAATTACCAACAGTGGTGACTAACTGTTCTAACAACTATGGCCCTTACCATTTCCCGGAAAAGCTTATTCCGCTGATGATCTTAAACGCTTTGGCTGGTAAGCCACTGCCGGTTTATGGCAAAGGCAACCAAATTCGTGACTGGCTGTTTGTGGAAGATCACGCCAGGGCGCTGGTGGTGGTAGCCACTCAAGGTGAAATTGGCGAAACCTATAACATTGGTGGTCACAATGAAAAGCAAAACATCGAAGTAGTCCATACGATTTGTGACATCCTTGATGAAGTAAAACCCAAGGCCGAAGGCAGCTACCGTGATCTCATTACCAGCGTTGCCGACCGACCCGGCCATGACATGCGCTACGCTATTGATGCCAGCAAAATCAAAAAAGAGCTGGGCTGGACGCCCCGGGAAACCTTTGAGAGCGGCATTAAGAAAACCGTGGAATGGTATTTAAATAACACCGCCTGGTGGCAAGCCGTATTAGATGGCAGCTATCAGGGAGAGCGGTTAGGTACTGCTTAAATAATCGTCGTTTATCTCGATATTTAACGCAAATGACAGGGGGCAAGTTGCCCCCTTTGTGTTATCAGGGGATATACCTGCTTTCGTATAACCAGCGCCGGCAATGCGGTAAGTATTTGCAAGTCTAATCCAATACACCTTCTCCACACCTTTATTATCTATCAAAATATGCCAAACGAACACATCCTGACAGAGATAGGGAAGCCGGGCGCTAGAAGTATGGTTTGGTCTCGGTTAGTCCTTAATGACCAACCTATGAATCATCGTTATTCGAATAACTTTATTAAGGTTGTCCAGTACGGCTAATGTGACATTAGTCAGCGGCTAAACAACATTTGTACAAAATTGACAAATTGTTGTTAATCCCAGTATGATGAACGTTGAGCATTTATAATCAAATGCTTTGGAGGTATTTATGCGATTATCTATAGAAATCACGCCTGAGCAGCATCAGAACTTAAAGGCCGCAGCTGCCTTACAAGGCAAGAGTATCAAAAGCTATGTGCTTGAACGGGCACTACCTAATGCAGACGAGCAAGCCGCCTTGCAAAGACTTGAGGCGTATCTGGCGCCGCGTGTTGCCGCCGCCAAAGCAGGAAAAATTTCGAGTAAGTCCGTTGATGAAATTTTTGATGAAGAAATAGCGAAAGCTAAATAAAACAATGCCTTGGTATGACATTACGGATGATGCTGAAGCCGATATTCGCGAGATTGTAAGCTATACCCTTGAGAACTGGGGCGTTGCACAAACGAACATATATAGAAAAGCCATAAAAGACACTTTTGAGCTTATCGGGCGCAAAACTGCAGTCATTCGCAAATTTTCAGATACTTTTCCTGATTTACTCGTCACAAAATGCCTGCATCACTATATCTTTTATCTTAATGACGGCGTAAAAAAGCCGACTATTATCGCAGTACTCCACGAGGCGAGAGACATTGTCGCGTTACTACTTTCTCGCCTTGAAGCTTAAGCGTATGAATAGCGCTAGCTGTTTATTGATGGCTTTTATCTTGTTCGAGAATTTAAAACCCGTTTTTTGAGAACCGCATTATGCTTGAAACTGTTACCACAGACCCACACCCATGCTCCGTAAATCTCAATATCTAACCCTTGCAATGAATAATCGCGTTTAGTGCATCGTTTAAGGCTTATGGGTAATATTGCTCACCGGTTTTTTTTCATCTGTAACTCCGGCAAAGCCCTTAAAACTTCAAAGGCTTGAATCCGCGGCCCGGCTCAAGGTATGCGCTGTTTTGTTATGTTTCTTGAAGCTTAGATCCTGTTACACTTGTAATGGTGGAATCAAAAAGATTGCATCATTATGATTCCATGTTATGCTGGACAATAGTTATACACACAGTGGCAAGACATGGCAGATTTCAGCACTATTCCATTCACTCAGCAAAAACGGCTCGCGTTTATCGATTTTTGTCTGGAATTCTTCGGGCAAGTGGCCCGAGGGGATCTGGTTGGCCATTTTCAAACGGGGATCGCCTCCGCCACCCGGGATTTAACGTTGTATAAATCCCTGGCTCCAGACAATCTGGTGCTAAGGCATCAAACCAAGCTCTACTACCGTACCGCCGAATTTTCACCGTTGTTCCCGCATCACGCGGAAGAAGTGCTGTTCAGGTTGGTTAACAACGACGCAGATGAATTTAAATTGCCGCAGCGACCCAGTGACGTATGCGTTGAAGCGGTGCGCCTTATTCATGCTTCATCATCGACTATTGCGCCGCTATTACGGGCCATCATGCATAACAAAGCCATACACTGTCGCTACGTGTCGCTGTCTTCCGGAGTAACGGAACGGGAACTAGTGCCGCATTCACTCATTAATAACGGTTATCGCTGGCACGTACGCTGCTACGACAGAAGCAATCAAGCATTCAGGGATTTTGTCAGCAATCGTTTTTTAGACATCAATTTGCTGGACGCGCAGCCACTGAATACAGAGTCGGTGCTTAGTGATACGGCCTGGAACAATGTCGTTACTCTGGACTTAATACCGCATCCGGGAGTTAAACATAAGCAAGCCATTGAACTTGATTACAACATGACGAACGGCAGCTTAAGCGTAGAAACCCGCGAAGCGTTGCTGGGCTATTTAACTCAGGCGTGGCGAGTGGATTGTTCTGCAAATTGCAGACTCGATCCAATTCAGTTTCCACTGGCGCTGGCGAATAAAGAGGTGCTGAAAAACATGGATGTGAGTCCGTTGCTACCAGGAGTTAAGCAATGAAAGCCGATTTCAGCGTAGAGTTTTTGGAGCAATTTAAAGATCAAAGTGTCGCTTTGCGTTTGCTGCGCGCCCAACACTTTCCATTGATGACGAGTTTTTTTTACAGTGCGTTTATTCGCCATAATCGCCGGGCGGTACCGTATCAGGAACTGATCGCAATGCTCGATTACCACTTAAACGATGTCGCTGAAGTGTATGGTGAGCAAAAATACCCGAAAACAGCCCGCGCCTATATCGACGACTGGATCAATCAAAAGCCTGGTTATCTGCGTAAGTACCTGCCGCAAAACAGTGATGAACCAGAATGCGATTTATTGCCTGATGTCGAAAAAGCGCTGCACTGGGTTGAAGAGTTGCAGGGGCGACAATTTGTCGGCACAGAATCGCGCCTGAAACTCCTTATCGATTTAATTGGGGAGCTGGTGCAGGGCACCACCGACGATAAGTCTTTGCAACTAGAAGCCTTGCAGCAGAAAAAAGCGTTGATCGAACAGCAAATAGAGGCAGTAAAACAAGGCACCAGTCTTGGGCTCGACGATACGGAGGTACGGGAAAGGCTGTATCTGGTCTCTGATATATCGCGTAAATTACTCGGTGATTTCCGGCAGGTAGAGGCGAATTTTCGGCTCCTGGATAAGGACACCCGCAAGAAAATCACCTTGGGAGGAGGCCAGAAAGGGCGGGTGCTGGATATCGTATTTGCCGATCAGGACGTCATAAACAGTTCCGACGAAGGAAAGTCTTTTATCGCGTTTTTTGAATTGTTAATGAC
>CATMRP010000036.1 GCA_950073835.1 uncultured Alteromonadaceae bacterium | reverse complement strand
ATACTGATTGGAACAAGATGGTAACAGGCATTGAGACTACCTTTAAATCTTCAGTAAGCTTTGAACAATTTATCAGGAAACGCCAGAAGTATACCGCATCTAGCTAGCCCCTCTCGTCGTTAAACATCACTTTACACTTCATTTCAGCGCGCATTGAAAAAGGAGTGACTGCGTAATTTCAATAACCTCTATTCACAGGCATCCGGCTTCCATTTCACGTTCTGAAATTTAGAAAAGCACTAAAAAGTCAGTAAAGCCAAATTCCTGATGCTTTAACAGCATAGCGTTCTGTATTGCTTCGTCATATTCCTGCTAATGCGTTCCTGCTAATGCGGGCTTTTTTTTGTGCCTGTCCATTGTTCATCGTCCATTGTTCATCAAAGGCGCGTTCAATCCTGCCTTTGCCCTGAGGAGAACTGGCGAAGATGATTTCAATGCCCAGCTCCTCACAGGCCCGTTGCATCTGGGAGAAGTTGCAGCGCTTAGGGCCACCGAATATTCCGGCACGATCAACATACAGGGTTTTAAATACACCGTATTTCTCAACGACTGAGCGCATTACTTTCATACAGCCTTCAGTCGTTTCTGACGGAAAGAACTCAGCATGAATATCGCTGTTGGCATCATCAATCATGGCAATTAAACACGACTTTCTATCGCCGAACCAGCGATGTGTGCTACCGTCCATTTGCAGCATTAACCCTGGCGCTTCCATTCGCTCTCTGCGTTTGTGAACACGGGTACGCCTACGCTTCGCGCGTTTTACATGATGGATATCATGTGCCCATTTACGCAGTGTCTCCCGCTTAACTTCAATGTGTTCATGAGCCTCAAGCATCTCGGCTAGGTGCAACAGGTTCAGGTCATAGTATTTCTCGCGGATTAGCGACTGGACTTGCTGCTTAAGCCTATCAGGCGTTTTATTGACTGGCTCGCTGCCTGTATTTCCGTGAACAACGAACTGTAAGCCTTGGCTTCGATAACGTTGTAAATAACGTTCAACAGTACGTCTGGACTTATTGAGGAGCTTAGTGGCATTGGCTATCGTAATTTTACGCTCAGCCACTTTCGCGATGACATCAACTGTCAATTGAGCTTTGGAATTCAACACAATCATCCTTAGCGTTCCTCAAATGCACAAACAAAACATTCAAAGAACACGGTTAAAGATAACCGTCAATTTCCCTTGGTAATTAGCGACTACGACAGAATCGCGTGGTAATTAAAGTACGACAAAATCGCTTGGTGTTCACAGCTGAAAAGAATTTAGCTCAAATCTAATCTTACGCTGACACCAGAAAAACTGGGTAACTGTCAGATCAGGTCTGAGCTAGTACATATAAACGATGTACAACTTGCCCGTCAATTATCCAATGTGGTTATTTCACTAATAAAAGAATCTGCCATTGCCGAGTAGTGCGGGGTGATTGTCGTCACTGTGCTTGTGGTTAGCATTTAAGATTGTGGTCGCCATTTTTCTTAATAAACAAAAAGCGAACTTTTGATTGTAATTCAAAATTTTAATTGTTGTTCTCCAATTTTTTCAGTCGTGAATTAAGTTTGTGACTGAATAAATATTGATTATTCTGCATAAAAGGCGAACCTTTATAAAGGTTCGCCTTTTATACATCTAGTAACGACTGGAAACTCAATTTTAGGAATATCCCTTTAAAAGATGAGTGGACAGCAATTCGAAATTATTTAATTGAGCGATTAATGTTTCAGTTTGTCAATTTACTGCATTTTTATCTCGCCAAAAATTAATCAGTGCTGACATAGTTGACTCGGCTAGCTCAATACCGAGGACATCAAAAGTAAGTGGCTCCGGGTGCTTAAGTACCTGTGTAAAACCATTATCGGTAGCTAACCAGGCCGTGGAAGCGGTTTGTTCTTTATGCATGACACTGACGACCAGTGCGCCACTAGTAACGTTAAAAACCTCTACTAAAATATTAAAGCCCAACTTACTCTGCTCAGTTGGAATAAACAATATCTGCATTATATAGTCGGTTTTCGCTTGCAAAGCTTTCGTTTCAATTTGTTTGGCGTCCAGAAGTGTTGGTTGATGCAACTCTGTTTCAGCTTCAGCAATTAGCCTCATAATAATATTTCTATCAACAAAGGTTGTTTTTGCCTTTAAAAATGGCTGAAGAAATGCGGACTTAAGCGTTTCGAATTTCTCCTCACTTGGCGATTCTCGCTGTTTGTTGAGTTGCTGAACTAACGTACTAGACGTAGTTCTTTGTTTAATATGTAGACTATTTTTTTGAGAATCCAGGGTGACGGCATCGGTGGCTACGGAAAGTGGCGATCTATTCACCCACTCAGATAACTGATCATCAAATGAACGATTCCAAAAAATAGTAAGTCTGGGGCTGGCGTTCGCTTTGTAAAGTTCTGAAAATAAGAAGAGAGTTTCCTGACTCACACCTGGCTTTGCAACTTTAGGAGGAGTTGCTACTTTCGTTGCTGAAGGAAGGGTGGAACCAGCAGCTGTTAAGCAGAAAAAAGCGAATAGGAATAATACATTTTTCATGTTATATCTCCCTGATGTTCACTACGTAGTGCGTTGAACTTAGCTGGGTTGCACTGGTATTCAGTACGTAGCTTTGTTGATGTGACAGGTTAATACGCTGCCAGCCACTTGGAGCCTCTGTAGCAACAAAATCTTTATTATACCAGTTTGTGTTAACTTCAACGGTTACGGGTTTTTCGGATATATTCCTGATAATCATATTCAACTGCGCATGACCTACAGCGGATTTTCCAAGGCTTACATTATCAATTATCAGCAAGTCAGATAGCCCGGAAATCTGATACTGAACGCTGTTTAACGACATTGGTATGCTGGTTGAGCAACCTTGCTTAATGGTAAGAAAGAGACATAAAAATAAAAGTTTACAGCTGTTCTTTAAAAGTTTTTTGCTATCTGTAGACGACATCATCCGCTCCTGTTTTTTTTAGTTCATATGCATCAGCCCAAACGGTCACGCCAAGCTCCATATCTATAAGCTCGAAATTTATAAAATGATACCTTGAGGTGAGTCCGTTAGAGTGCCGCTCATCAGTAGTTAAAATGCTACCGACTAACTTAAAGTCGACACCTGCTGTGGCTTCTGTTTGGCGAATAGTGCCCCTATCCACCATGCCTGTACGTTTTATATCCCGCTCCGCCATTATTGCTTGTTGTGCGTAGCGAGCGACAAAAACCATTCTGCCCATGGCGGCCCGGCTAAGACCATTGCGGAGTTTAGTGGTAATTAGTTTACGGTTAATTCGGGTATTCCCATCAAGTGTAAAACCCGTTTCATCCACCAATATTCTTGGAGGGCTTTTTAGGTTTACAAAAATGGGATCATTTAATATGCTGCGGACCATTGAGTCAGTCATATTAATCACATCGTTTGATTCTAAGCCGACACCGCTCGAACGACTCTCTAATGTTGGATCAACATATTTAGTTTCAATACCAGAAGCGTTTGGTGTTTTTGTAGAGGCGCACCCTAATAGGGTAACCATACAAATAAATGTGAATAGAAACTTATCCATTATCTTTCCCCTAACTGTCCACCCTGTGCCAGGCCAGGTAACACTTTCCTGTTGGCATTGGGTATAGTTCTGCATTGGTACTATTACCTAATAAAGTGATTTGATTTGCGTTTTGCCAGTCATTAACTTGAAAAGTTTTGCCATGAATAAACCGAGGTAAATTACCCCACTGCCTGGTATCGGCTTTTGGGACAGTATTTTCCGACATGACATTCGCAAATAAAGAGACTAACCCCAGGGCTGCTCCAACCATGGATGCGTTGTAGGATGAGTTATAATCACCAGAATAAGCTTGCGATTGGCTGTATGTTGAGGCGGCTAATGCGCCTACTAAAGCGCCATTTGCAACGCTCTTTGTAGTATCTTTAAACTTAGCTTTTCCGGCTAATATGGCATCAATTGGCCGTCCTCCACGCGTTGAAGCTTGAAAGACTAAATCTTCTATTTGTATAGGTTCAAAAGAGGTGTTGCCATATACTAATTCCCAGGTTTCATTTTGAACTTCATCCGCAGCCTTAAACTTTAGCTTTTCACCATGTTCTCCGGCAGCGTATTTCACAGGTGCATTACCGGATTCTATTAGCACTAGTACATTATCACTCGCATCAATGTTTACCCCTGAAGCTGTGAAATCAGCCCGAGCACTCTCTTGTTCGCCAGCACAGTGTTTTGCCCAGCCGCGTAAAAATATCAATGATGACATGTCGCTCTGAAAGTTCTCACTGGCTGACATCGTGTCTTGATATTCCCCCCAACCGAAGGAGGTCTTAGCGCTTTGTAAATCGCCACTTAACATGTCTGCTAGGCCCAGGTAGTAACCGACCATAGCTCTTTCATAAGGCTCTCCTTTGAAGTCTTTGTTTGCTTCTTCAACATAATTGGTTCGAGCTGCTTTTGCCGCATCATTATTTGCGTAAAGGGTTTCAATGCGTGTGTAAGCATCTTCCATGAGCCGGCGGGTAATGTGATAATCTCCTTGCTGTAGGGATGCAATACCTGCTTTCATATTCATCAGAACCTGATCCCTAAGCCCTGACTTTTGATTTTCCACAAGATAAGGCGATAGATATTCAGGCAGCGGTTCTTTTGTGTCCGTTTGTCCCGCCACATGGGAATTGTTCGCTTCTAATATAAGGTTGCTGAGCACGCCGGGTTGTGTTTTGGTTGTCGAAGAGCAGGCTGAAAGCAGTAACACAGGTAGTATTACTGCCACGGTAGTAACTTGTTTTGCGTAATTCATTGAGGAATCTCCATCTGTTTTTGGAATGAATTATCCGATGGAGTGAAGTAGAGCTAATAGTTCTCCCAGTAAAGCATCGTATTACACTGAGGTTGTTCAATTTCAATAGATAGTTTTTTGTTGTAACTCTCTGCTATATAACGTGTATCCAGCCCAGTAATAAGGATGTTTAAATCTAGGGTTAGATGCCAGTTGCCGGCTGGCCATTACAAGTGCTTGGCTGGCTGTCATACCGCTCGCTAGAGCGCGATAAAAATGTTTGGCGAATTCAGCTGTTGCTTTATCGGAAATAGGCCACAGAGTGCCAACACTTTGGTGTGCACCTGCCATTAGAAATGCCGTTGCAATTGAAAAGTTTCCCCGGTAGCTATTAAATAATCCAAGTCCGGATTCACATCCACTCACGACGACTAAATCATTGTTAAATTTCAACTGGCTGATCTCAGAAAATGAAACAAAGCCTGGCTCTTTCGAACCTTTGATGTGAGAAAGGGTAAAGCCTATATTGGCGGGTTGCTCTTTTGAATAAAATGAATGGGTAGCAATATGTAACACTCGTGCATTTCTCGCTTGCTTATTATACAGAGCAGCCCTAGTAGCGCTGGCACCTACGAAATGACTAATAGTGAATTTTTGTAATGCGGTTTCAATATTGTTTACTTCCTGTCCAGACCATGAAAGCGTTGGTAGCCCGTTGCGCCAATCATTTGTGTCTTCTATATCTAATGTAGGGTCACTGAATACGACAATGGCATGGTTCCTTTCATCTTGGTGGTGTTGCTGTTTAAACTCAACCGGGAAATATCTAGTCAAGGCCAGCGAGTTTTTCGTGCTGAATGCGTTAACGAGTGAGAAAGGAAACAGATGGAGAAGGCCTGCCGGTTGTACAAAAATGTGGCCATCTGTTCTTTCGATAAAAGACGAAGGGATTAACTTATCGAGCAATCGGGAAATAACAGTCCAGTCAATTTTTCTGCTATGTTTTAAGCTCGTATATACTTTACGTATCTGTTGGTCTATCCGGGATACATCTCCTACTCGTTTGAGCTCTATTACCCCCTTGTAGGTGAATAACGCCCAATAGTATTTTTCACCTTGAATATAAGACGCAACAGCGGTCACTGGTAAATCGTTTCTGTTTTCTTTCTTCTGCTCTGCTTTAACTGTAGGAGTGTCGGGAACAAATTCTGGTGAGAATTGCATTAGTTCGCCTTTGGTAAAGTCCTGATTGGAGAAAAGTGATGAAAGCGCCAATTGTGAACGATGAGTGAACAGGGCAATTCTACTTTCGTGACCTGGCGACGCGATTAAGTCCATTGAAAGTTGGCTAAGTTTATTCAGATTAGCCATCTCGCGTGGTGAAAATGTCAATTGCTGGGAGGCTGTAGTAATAACTACTCTCAAAATATGCTGAAATGTATTAAGTTCTGAAAGTTTATTTTGTTCTGCAAGATACTCCATTGCATAGGATAGGAAGCTATTCACATCATTCAGCCAGTGTTGTCCCAGTTCACCAAAGGAGACTTTACTGTTTACGTCACTGATAACTTTGAGGGCATTGATTATACTCTCAAGTGTTTTCTTCGAGTTGCTATTACGATAAAGCTGCGCGATTTCAATCGCAATCTTTGTCCTGAGTCCTAAATCTTCACTCGACTGGCTTGCCAAAAGTGCCTGATCGTATAAATACACTTGGTTATTAAAGTCTTCAGTGGTCGAAGCCTTAAATAAATACCACTTCGCAAGTATCCGGGGTTCTATAATATGTGATGGTCGAAGTTGGATTAAAGCATCGATCCGCCTTTGTCTGTTATCAAAAAATTCAAACTCAATTAAAAACTCTGTGAGTGTGTTGATATATATAGGACTTTTGTCTTTTTCAATGAGCGAGTAAAGCGACTGTATGCACTGCCTGGCATTTCTTTTTGCGGTAGGCAGTTGGTTGAGGTGAAACTGAGTAACTGCCAACTGGCAACGGTTTTTTATAGTCCAGAATTGCGCTTGATCTTTCCCAAGTAAGATGGCTTGCTTAAAAAATAAGCTTGCTTCCAGATAGTCTCCCAAAGCCAAGTAAACTTCAGCAATATTTTTCGCATTATACATACCGACTATTTGAGGCGGGTTTTTACTTAAATAGTTTAGAGCAATCAGATAATTACGCAGTGAGCTTTGCAATTGGCCAAGCATGCGGTGAACCCAGGCAACGTTATTATGTATGCGAATTTTTTGCATACTTGCTGGCAATTCCTGAACATAAAACAGTGCTCTATATTCATGTTCCAAGGCAAGTTTTAAATAGGTCTGGTGATTGGGCTTTTCTAATTTGTTAAGTGTTAAATAATAGTGACCCAGCAAATCAAAGTAATCAACACGAAAGGTTTGTAAAATATATTCATCATTTTCGTACAGGCTTTCTTTAAGTATTGCAAGGTGACTCTCTGCCATGCTCGTTGAATTAGAGTTGAGCGCATTTTCGGCGCGCAATAGGTGATAATAAAATTGCCGATTTAAATCGTGTTGAAATTTTAATTTGATTAAAAGGTCAAGTCGGGATAATAACTTGCTTGCCAGTTGTGCATTGTAGTCGTCCAAAGCGAATCGTGTAGTTTTAACCAGTAGGGAATACTGTATTATAGGATCAATATGAGACTCGCTTTTGTCTATGCTTTCGAACCAGTCAAATAATAATGTTTGAGAAGCTTTAGTATTCGCTTTATCCAAATGGTCAAAGCTTCGCAATAGCTCTACATACTTTGGTGAGGATTTGATTACTCTGGTCGTTAGTAGCGTTAAGTCAGCCATTAAACTAGCTTCTACTTTAGTAACGTTATTACTGTAGACACAAATAAATGAAGGGCTAAAATCCAAGTTTGAAGAGGGTTCGAGTTTCGTCAGACCAAATGTCGAAGTCAATTGAAAAGCATTGCTGAATTCGTCAACAACGGCAATGGTTAAGCCTGGTAGACCGCTCTCTATCAGCAACATGCGTTCTGCGGTATTTTTCTGAGGATAGCGATAGGCTTTAAGAGGATAACTATGCTGGTTAGATAAAGATGGACAGGTGCTATTGACGCTGGCATAGCATTGAGTATGCCAGCCAATAGCAATCACTATACAAAAACCTAAAATTCGCTTTAAACGGCTGGTCACGACAATAGGTTATTTCGGGGGCTTACAGTTCCAACGAACTTGAATTGGTTCATCGGGAATGAGTTGATTGTTGATTGCTTCTATAAGCTCATCTTCATCGACCAAACCCTGAGCATTCTTTGTACTTTTTAGAATATTCAGGAGAGCTTCGGCTGAGCCTCCTATTGTATTATCATCCCCTGCGAAAGCTAGGCTAAGGCAACGTAAATAATCAATTTTCGATGTGCCAGCACTATTACTATTATTAGACAAGATATGAAAGTAAGCTTTATTGCCAGTATTGTCGGTTTTATGGCAAGCGACGGGTAATGGTATACTTTCGAATTTAAAGAACACATAGTTTGTGTATTCAAATTCAGTATTGCTTTCTCTAATTCGATGGCAGCTAATATTATATTCTATTTTTAAATTATCTGGGAAAAAATTACGCAATTCATGATAATCGTGAATTTTTGTCGCAGGGTTTTCGTCATTGGAATATTCTATTAAGGTAAATAGATCATCTTCGCGACTCTCAAAGTCGTGTTCTGGATCATATGTTGATATTTCGTCATCGTGCAACCACAAGCCCGTTGCTCCTTTAGTGTAGCTAAGTAGAACATTGCTCATCTTACGCTCCTTTTAAAAACTTTAGTAAATCGACCATGGTTTTAATGTTGTTTCTCGCTGTTAATGTTTGTTGTAAATCGAGTAAGTGAGAAAATGTTTCCGCTATAATGATGCTACCAACTGGTCCTAAACCCGGTGTCCGAAGACGAAATTTATTCGGTCCTTTGAAATAATGAGATTCACATAAAATACCGTACCAAAGAGGCGGACTTTTTGTAATAATCTCTTGATGCTTTGAGTCTAAGTCGCAGAATGCTGGTGACGTGTTGTGGCTAGTACTTTTTAATTTTGGTTTCAGCCAATTTTCGTTATTAATAAAAAAATCTATTTTATTTTTGATATCACCTAGTGAACTTTGATCAGGATTTGGTGCATTGATCAAATGAATTCGTTCATCAATAAATTTAAGCGTTTTCTTAGCTAATGTATTGAAGTCAGCAAGCTTTTCAACTTTTCCACGAAGCAGGTTTCTTACTGCTATTAAATTGAGAATGTCAGGCTGGTTAGTTGCAGGGAGGTGATTATCACCTATTTCATCTACCTCAAGATTAAAAGCTGGGCTGATTGCTTTGGCACGATTGAGTGGTTGCTTGTGATATCTATCGCTTCCTCCAAAGAATAACTCCCAATCAACGACATAATGATTAGTTAGTGTATTCGACAATAGATGTTTCCCAAGCATCTGTTTAAGCTTAATTAAGTTTTTACCACCAGGCGTATTATTGATATTGTATTCTTTTTTAATCATGCTATGGCCAAATCTGAACGCGGCTTTTGAAAATTCAGGTGGTATCGGATGCTGACTGAATGGTTTATAAAATATATCGCTTTTGTTGAGGTAGTTGTTGGTGCCAAAGTAGACCTCCCAAACACTTTTATATAAGATTTTTTTAAGAAAATCATGGAGCACTATAGAACAATAAATAGCGATTGATTCATCCCTGGCTTGTTTAAAAGTCAGTCCTTCATCAATAAATTTATTGTGCAGTTTGATAAATTGAAGGTGTAATTGTGATATCAGTAGATTTTCGTTATTTCTGGGGTCTGGAATTGGTTGTAAGCCCAAGTTCCCTTTGGGAATATCAAGAAACTGACCGCTAAGTT
The DNA here is from genome assembly GCA_950073835.1 of uncultured Alteromonadaceae bacterium. Classification (GTDB taxonomy): domain Bacteria; phylum Pseudomonadota; class Gammaproteobacteria; order Enterobacterales; family Alteromonadaceae; genus Alteromonas. The sequence continues at coordinate 24,277 of CATMRP010000036.1, read as the reverse complement.
GGTCAATGTAATCAAGCTTTGCAAATGTGGCTCTGTTGCGAATGTCACCGTAAACGGCAGAAAGATTTAATTTACTTTCAAATCCAATGGGAGGCTGGCAAGCATCGTGGCCAACAGGGCAGCCGTTCATTGAGAATATCAAGTCGTGATCGATAAATTGCCCCAGGTAAGTATAGCCTGATGGCAAACAATGTTTGGGGTTAATTCTTAGTGGAAAAGTATGATGCATTAATTTGCCAAGCTCAATGAGTGCATTGAGCTCGTTATCGGCCAGCTGATTATCAATTCTGAAATTTGATTTGTCTTTACTTTCCAGTAATTTGAGCAGACTACGTAAACTATCTCCGTGCATCATTGTTCTCCTTTTTCGTCGACAAACTCAATGATTGTGGTAGTTTGAACTTGCGATGACGAATCTTTGGTTGTCAGTTGATACTTCCCCGGGCTGAATAATTCAGTATTCAGTAAAATTACAATATCGTTAGTTTCTGTTTGTTTGGCGTTTTTGGTTTCAGCCACTAAATCACCACTATCCAGTTGACTGATTTTAATATTAAAAGGGCCGGCCTGCCCCAAATCAGTAGATAGCATTAACACCATTTTTTCTGACCGGGAGCTAAGCAAAATCCGCTTTTGAACAGGATCTGCTGAGCGAATGTCGTCGATATAGACAACTCTATCGATACCATCAAGTTGTTTGGTTTGCAGTGGCAAACTACCTATTGCGAACATACTCAAATATGCGACACTGGCCCCAGCTAGTAACCAGCCAAGCCAGCTACTTCGTTGAATACCCGTTTGTTTAGACGTTGTTGTCTCAACCAGGCTCAAGCCTCTAGCGAGTAACTTGTCTGTTTCAATAGCGTCTATTAGCTTGGGATGCTCCATCAAGTACTCTTCAAATGCGACCTGTTCATCAGCCTCTAACAGGTTGTGAATGTATCTATGCGCGAAGTTTTGTTGTACTTCTGGATCATCTAAATCGTACATAGCTTTTCGTACCTTGATAAAAAGTTAACGATGAAACTGCCAAAGTCACTGCGACGTTTCTCCAACTGTGAGTTGGTTCAGAATAATCTCTCACTGTATGAGCCATAAATTTTCATCCATTGAGATAAGCACACATATGTCAATAAGGTGCTGAGAATATGGTATAAGTTACATTCGCCAGGAGGCACATTGAGTTTGATTGCTAAGGCTTGCTTTAAACGTTGTCGGGCGCGAAATAACACTCTGTCGAAATGTGCGGCACTAACTCCCTGTTGTTGGCAGATTACTTTTTTTTCAATGCCTTGTAGGAAAAAGTCGTGCAAGATGGTGCGGTCCCGCTCTGTGGGGAGTTCTCTTATTATCTGCTGCGTAATTTCGACCAGCTTCGCTGAGTGTATATGATGCAAAGTTGAGCTTTGTTTTAGGTGCTCATGTTGATCAATAGTGTCGGAAGAATAAGTTTTACGCCTGGCAATAGAGCGTTTATGCTCAATTAAAATATTAATGCCCGTTTGACGGATAAATGCCCCTATCGCTTCAGGGTTACGGATTTCCTTACTGCGTGCTTTTTCGATAACTTTAAGAAACGTTTCCTGGCAAATATCTTCCGACAGACTGTTATCTTGTGTTTGTGAACGCAGGATAAAGAATAAATTTTTATAGTATTTTTCTACGAGTAAACGCTCAGCGTCCTTACTACCTAATGCAATTGCATGAAGCAACTCCACATTGGACACTCCTTGTTCATTGCTTCTAGCCATTTGCATAAGAGTGTTGTGTGTGTTTTTTGTACAACTAAACTAGACAATATGTATTCAGACTGCAAGCTTAAATTGTCTATTTGCATGAGGTTACAAAGACTAAGCCACTTAATAGTGGTTGACATAAACAGAGAGAGCAGCCATCTGCTGTGATGGCTGAAGTGTTGAGCATCAAAACCCCGTGTTATTTTCGGCGAAGTTTTATTAAAAGAATCGAAAAGAGCATCAACAACATTAACCAGGATATACTGCCACCCCCAGCATCGGCTCCAGCTCCGATTATTGGTGGTGGGCTGGTATTGGTTGTAAAACTCTGAGTACTGTCAAACGAAATATAATCGATGATAACGTCTTCACCATTGTATTCTGTTAAAGTCATTGTGATAAAATAAGCGCCATCCGGAGGCTTACGAAGCGTGGTGTTGCGTTCAATATCGCTGTAATAATGTCCGCCATCTAATTCGCCGAGATTTACTTCCCCTAAGATGTAACCTGAAATAGCCCCGCCGGTATATCGTGAAGAGCTAGCCCATAGTTTTAGCTTGAGCGTGCCACTCGAACCACCATTTCTACCATTCAAGACTTGCGAGGCTGAAAGGCTTAGAACTGAGCCATCTATCTGATAGCCACAGGGGCAACTGAGGCTTATCGCACCAGACTGGCCCTTATTTTCCCCACTAGTAGAGTCGGTGAATGTTCTGGTTTCATCAAAATTAATATAATCAACAATGTAGTCACTATTTTTATATTCAGTAAGTGTCAGTGTTATATAGTAGGTGCCATCAGGCGGCGATTTGAAAGCGGTGGTGTTTTCAAGAGAATTGAAACCAAACCCGCCCTCCAGCGTTCCTAAAGTTAATTGTCCTAATTCATAGCCTGTAATCTGACCACCTGCATAGCGTGTTGATGTGGCCCAGAGTTTTAGTCGTAAAGTGCCTGAAGTTCCTCCACTTCGATTGTTTGTTACGGCACTCACCGACAGACTTAGCGAGGCATTATCGATGTTATAGGAACAGGGACAAGACAAATTTAGCTCTCCATTGCCGGTTCCGCTATCACCACCAGCGGCGCTAAATGTTCGAGTTTCATTGAAGGTCGTGTAATCAACAATAACATCATTGCCATTGAATTCGGTCAGTAGCATGGTTATGTAGTAAGTACCATCAGGAGGCGGGGTGAAATTTGTATTTTGTTCGATGTCAGCATAAAAAGTGTTAGTACCGAGTTGTCCCAAGCTGACTTCGCCAAGTTGATATCCATTGATATTACCGCCTGTATAAGGCGTTGTGGTTGCCCATAATTGAAGCTTTAACGTCCCGCTGGTAACGTTACTGCTATGGTTACTCACTTGAGTAGCCGACAGGGTCAGCGAAGTCCCCGAAAACGCATAACTACAAGGACAATTAAGATCAAGGTCACCACTATTGCCTCCTCCACCGGTGCCAGAGTAGTTAAACGTATGTGGATTGCTGACAGCTTCCATATAAGCGAGCGAGCTATTTAAGTTCGGATATTCAGATACATGCAAAAACAAATAATAATTACCGTCGGGCGGGGGAGTAAAAGACGTACTAAATTGTATATTGGTGTAGGATTGACCGGGGGCAAGGGTGCCGTTGTTAGAATTACCGATAAAAGTTGCTAAATTTCCTTCGGCTAGTATGTAGCCGCTACCGTATGGGTCATTATCAGTCATCGCATATAGTTTTAGAAATAATGTTCCGGAAGTATTGTTGCCAACGTTGGTTAAGCTATTTGCTTTAACGGTAATGGTCGTATCAGTGATTTCGAAATTTCCAGAACCAGAAAACTGCAGTTCAGTTGCTTCTACACACACCATAAAAAGAAATACGAAAATGGCTAACGTGAGCCTGCATATTAATGATTTCATTGTACTTCCTCCGTGATATGTAGATAGACAATGTCGCCGCACTCAACAGGCTCTGCCGTGTAATACACCTCGTTGTTTAAGATTACCTGTATACCTGTATTACCTAATTGGTCGATACAAGGAATGTTAAATGAGTCGCCGCTTCTGACACTTACCTTAGGTAAGCTGGTATCTTCGAAAATGACCTCAAAAGGTGATGCATTGAGAAGTTCGATTGCGCTTGAGTCAGTTTTGAAATAGCTGATGGCGATGTGGCTCTGCTTCAATAGCAGGTGCTCTGTCTCTCTGAGAAGCGACGCATAAAATATGGGGATCGCGGAAGTTTTTTGCGCCAACGGTTGCTTGTCTCGAATTATCAAATCGCCCGCGGATGCAGAATTCGCACTCAGTGTACTAATTGCCAGAAAAAGTGAAATTTTTTTCAACATACATTGCTCCTTAAAAATTTAACTATTAATTCGTTTTTAATTTAAATGATTGGTTTGTTAATTATTGCTCCCCTGAGTTAGATGTAAGGAAGTCTCTTAACGTGGGAGTAGTGGGGAATTCATCTCAGGATGTTGCTAAGAAAATGGTAACAACCAGAGGATACTGAAAGCGCTAAAAACGAAGTGGGAGATTTATTTACGTTAGTTCACTGCTAAGGCCGTAACCCAACAGTGAAGGACAACGAAATGTATAAACTCAAGCTGCTATTGTTAGTAATATCTGGATTTCTGGTGCAGGGAGTGCAAGCACAAGCCGTTCAATCCGATCAAAAAAGTGCTAAAATTAATGAATATCGCGAGGAGGTTAACAGGATTTTACGTGGCGATAGCGAACGGATAAATGCTTTGAATGAGCTTCTTTCCAAAGCTATCAAATTAGATGATAGTGAGGCCGATAAAGGGGAAAAAAGCAAGCTGGTGACTGAAATATCGACATCTATTACCAAAGAAAAGTGTGACGATATCCCATCAACATTACAATTGCTTAATAAAACTGCAGATGACCAGACCATAATAGATGAACTAACAACGTTGCTGGATGTTTGTGCAAATGCATATCAGGTAGTGAAGGTTGAAGGTGTCAGTAGTGACCGTGAAAAATACCGGAAGAATCTAGAGAAACTGAAGTCCATAGCACAAGAATATGTACGTATAAAATCTTACTCAGACCTCAGTGCAAGCGAAAACTTAGACTCGTTTAGAAAACTAACACTTTTTATCAAAGATTTTTCTGAGACTATTGATGACGTACTTGAATTTAACCCCGTACAACTGGAAATTCCACCCTGGACCAATAAATTGTTTTCATTTCAATTTTATGCGGGCGCTGAGGCAGTATCGGTAAATGACTTTCTGCAAGATACTTCGGTTAGAGTAGGGTTTCAGGCTTATCAACGATTTTCTCGTAAAATCGAAAATTGGCGAAGTGTAACTAAACGAAAATGTGTACTGGAGTACAAGTGTGGCACTTTGTCCTGGCCTGGTTTACACAGTTATGTCAATGCTTCCTGGACCAGTGTATACAATCACACTTTTGTGGAGCCTCGCTCCGATGAAGATCAAACAGATACTGATCCAACAGATACGCAGGATGAGATTGAGGAGGAGACAATACAGGCTTTAGTCACTGAGTTTGGGATCTTTTTGCCTTTTTACACAAGAATTACAGGTGACTATACAACAGACAACTATAACGAATTTATGGGCGGCTTTATATTCAATTCGCGCTTTTCATTCACAGATGACACTGAGGATAAAATAGCGACTCAATATTTTGGTGGTTTTCGTTTGGCGAATAATGAAGAAACTTACCTGGATTTATTGGTCGGCAAACACGAGGGAATTAAAGGAGTGCGAGGCGAGATAAGAGGACAATACCCGGTTTCTACGTTTGCAGGTGGACGCTTATTTTTGGGGGGAAGATTTAATGTTGGCCTCGATAGCAACAAAGAGCTCAACGAAGATGCCTGGCAGGTTTATTTTCAATGGCAAACGAGTTTCGATGAGCTTTGGCAACAGTCAAATTAGTTTTACATTCACCCGCTAAATTTGAAATAATTCGCGGATTTTTCATAGGCAGCGAGGGTTTTGTTTCTGGTGGTAGGACATAAAAATGCAACATTCATAGGGCTAGTTGCGATTTTACTCTGGAGTTCAATTGTCGGCCTGATCCGCTCTGTTAGCGAAATATTTGGCGCAACAGGGGGCGCAGCACTCATTTACAGTGTTGCTTCAGTTTTTTTATTAATGAGCTTCGGACTACCAAATGTTAGGAAATATCCAAAGGGTTATCTCTATTCAGGCAGTGTTCTGTTTATCAGTTATGAATTGTGCCTAGCCTTATCAATTGGATATGCGCAAACGAATCAACAAGCCATCGAAGTGAGTATGGTTAACTATTTATGGCCAGCACTTACCATAGTCGGCGCTATTTTTCTCAATAAACAAAAAGCGAACTTTTGGCTGTTATCCTTTGGGATGATGTTGGCCTTTTGGGGAATTGGTCTGGTTCTGAGCGGCAACAACGGCTTGGACATAGCAACCATAATTGCGAATACGCAAGACAATACATTGAGTTATGGGTTGGCGTTGTCTGGCGCTTTTATATGGGCAATTTATTGTAATATAACGAACAAGATGGCTAATGGTACAAACGGCGTCACTTTGTTTTTTATCCTAACAGCGTGTAGCCTGTGGGCCAAATATCTGTTTACTGACAGTCAGCCAATGGATTTTGAACCCTATTCCGTATTGCTCTTACTGTTAGCATCCGCCGCAATGGCCTTTGGTTATGCGGCGTGGAACATTGGCATTTTGCATGGAAACATAACCTTACTCTCCGGCGCATCCTATTTTATTCCTGTACTCTCAGCAATGCTAGCTGCAGTGGTTTTGCATACACCACTGTCGGCTTACTTTTGGAAGGGGGCGTTTATAGTGTGTTTAGGTTCTATTCTTTGCTGGCTGGCAACTCGAAAAAGGCAGGAAGAAACGGCTACCGAAGTGGCAGAAGGCTAGCTACTCATAATAACTCGCGCCTTAGATGAATCAATACCATATCCATAAATACCGCGCAGAACTTGCAATAAGTTGAGCCTAACTTAAACGGATCGCGTAGTTACCCTGACTGATTACTAATGGCGTGTCGCAGAGTAGATGTGACAAAAATGACGCTTTTACTGAATAAAGAAGGGATCTTCACTATGCAAAACATACTCGCGCGGAAAACACTACTGTTTTTACTTTCGCTGATAACCACATCTTTCGCCGCCTTGGCTCAGAGTAGTTCGTCTGAACACATTGAGATAAAGGGTAGTGAGGGCAGCACGCTTTCTGGCTAGGTTATGGCATCGTTTGATAAACCCTGGGCGATGACTTTTTTACCGGATGGGCACAGCCTGGTAACCGAAAAAGAAGGCGTTATCTGGCTGCTCGATAGCAACCAGCAGAAACGCTTTTCAGTCAGTAACGTGCCCGACGTTACGGTCCGTGGTCAGGGCGGTCTGGGTGATGTGATTATCCATCCGGAGTTTGCGACTAATAACACTATTTATGTATCGTACATTGAGCGCGACCTACAAGACGATGCGTTTAGTGGCGCTGTGATTGAGCGCGCCAAATTGAGCATTACTCATAACAGCGCCAGCTTGTCAGATCGGGAAATTATCTGGCGCCAGTCACCAAAAGTAACCGGTAACGGGCACTATTCTCATCGCATGGTATTCTCACCGGACGGTTACTTATTTATTACCTCCGGTGAAAGACAAAAATTCACGCCGGCTCAGAATATGGCAATGAATCTGGGGAAAACTCTGCGCTTAAACGACGACGGCAGCGTGCCGGAAGATAATCCTTTTTTTGGTAACGGTGAAGTCACCGGGCAAATCTGGACGCTTGGTCACCGCAACCCGCTGGGCATCGATTTTGATGCCGAGGGTAATCTGTGGTCACACGAAATGGGCCCTCGTCATGGCGATGAGCTGAATATCATTGAAAGAGGGCGCAACTATGGGTATCCCATGGTGTCGCAGGGCGATCATTATTCGGGCGTAAAAATTCCTAATCATGAAGAGTATCCTATCTTTAAAGCGCCGGAACTGGCCTGGGTACCTGCCATCAGCCCGGCTGGTTTCATTATTTATAAAGGCACCTTTTTCAGCGACTGGAAAGGCAATGGCTTAATTGGCGGACTGTCTTCCAAAGCGTTAGTGCGCGTTACCTTTAACCAGGATGACAAAGGCGTATGGCAGGTCGAAGAAGCTGAGCGTTATGAGTGGGGGAAACGGGTACGCGAAGTAGAACAGGACAAGAACGGCAACATCTTTGTGTTGGAAGACAAAGAAGGTGGCCGCTTAATCAAGCTTCATTCGGATAATTAACTCTGACCCCATTATTTGTTGGTTGTTCAGTTGATAAACAACGTGTATAAATCGAGGTGTTTGTTTTATCTTGTAGTAAAGGTTGTAGATGTTGTTTCGTTGTGCCCGTTGGCGTTGTGTTTGTACTCTTTTATGGGCTGTGGTGTGCGTAGTATCCGCGCAATCAAAACCACAGGAAGCAGTAAGCGATTTGGCCGGGCAGATTGTCGATGCCCGGAATACCGGGAAAATGCAACGTGCCGATGAACTGGCCGAGCAGTTTATAACGCTTGCTCAGGCGAACAAGAATATAGGCCTTGAAGGACAGGCGTTGTATCAGCAAGCGCGCAATGACATGGAGCGCAACCTTTATGATGCAGCGCAAAGTAAACTGATAGAAGCAATTGAGTGCTTCAAGCATGTTAATGATAAGCCCTGGCTCGGCGAAGCATACCGCCAAATGGGGTTAACTTATCGCTATCAGTCTAATTATCCCCAGGCGCTACAATATGTGTACTCGTCGATGCAGATTTTTAAGCAGACAGACGATAAAGACGCTATTAGTTCGGCGTACAATAGTATCGGCGTGGTACTGGAGAAAATGGGGTATTACGAAGAAGCGCTGGAGGCCCATCAACAGGCGCTGGAAATGAATACCGCACTCAATGATCAATCTGGGGTGGCCAGCGCACTATACAATATTGGCGACCTGCGCCGGGTGATGGGGGATCTGGACACCGCTTTAACCTATTTTGAGAATGCGCTGAAGCTGGACATCGCCTCGGGCGACCCCAAAAATATTGCCTATAGCAACAACAAAATAGGCTACTTGCTCAATACCATGGGCCAACATAAACGGGCCCGCCCTCATATTTTAAAAGCGTTGGAACTGTTTCGCAAAATTCAGGCGCCACGTGATACTGATTGGGCAATCTCATCGCTGGCCCAGTTAGAAATGGACAGTGGTAATCTGGCAAAGGCGAAAACACTCATCGACGGTGTCATAACGCGCGCCCGTGAAAATGACTATCGCAGTTTACTGGTAGATGCTTACGAGATTGCCGCTGAGCTCGAATACCGTCAACAAAACTACGCTGCAGCCTTATCATTCATTAACGCCGGCCTTGAGCAAACCAAACAAAATAAAGAACGCGCTCATGAGTCCGACTTTGAAGCATTGCAGGTAAAGGTTCATTTGGCCAACAACTCGTTAGAGCAGGCCTTTGCAGCGCTGCAGAGGCAAAAGCAGCTCGACGAGCAACGATTAAACGAACTGCGTGTTGAGGGAATTGCCAAAGTACAGGCTCAGGCCGAATTTGTGCGCCGTGCCCACCAAATCGAACTGCTCGAAAAAGAACAGGCGCTCGAACAAGCTTCACGCATTTTGTGGATGACGGCAACCTTTACTGTTGTTTGTGTATTACTGCTCGTGCTGTTGCTCTACGGGCGATTTATTCAGCGCCGGATCAACAGTCAGCTGGAACAAAAAGTAGCCCAGCGTACTTTGGAGCTGGAAGAGAAAAACCAGCAGCTGTCGGCTGCGTATCAGGAAGTCGAGGCCATCAGTCTTACCGATAAGCTCACCGGATTACATAATCGCCGGTTTCTGGAAAATCATATTGAGCCTGATTTAGAACACTCGCTGCGGCTTTACTATGACTGGCATAGCGGCAAAACAGCCAGGCCCGCCCAGGCCGATGTCGTGATGTTTATAATCGACCTGGATGATTTTAAAAAGGTCAATGATTCTTACGGTCACAATGTCGGCGATAGCATTCTGGGGCAACTTGCGCAGCGCATGACCGAGGTATTTCGTCAGTCTGACTATGTCGTGCGTTGGGGCGGCGAAGAGTTTGTGGCCGTTGCTCGCTTTATTAACCGGGAAGAAGCGGTGTTGTTAGCGCAGAGGATGCTTGAAATCGTTAACACCCGCCATTTTAAGGTAAGCGATACTCTCACACTCGCACAAACCTGTTCCATAGGTTATGTGTGTTTTCCTCCGGTACCGCCAGCGGCAAACCAGAAAATCAGTTTTAAATCGCTAATGGCGATTGCTGACAGTTGTCTTTATGCTGCCAAAGCGGCTGGCAAAAATAGTTGGGTTGGCGTGGAGTCTGCTCAGGATCCGGCGTTATTTGGGAATGAGGCATCGTTGCCACAAATCGAGAGCTTACTGGATAACGAGCAGGTAGTGATCAGGCGCGCTGGTGGGGAGTTGGCTGAGACGAATTCCACTCTCGCTTAATTAAACCGGCTTTACAGGCATAAGCCGGTCCAGGGTGGTGTAAAGGATAGATTACTTCTTGGTAAGCAAGTTTCGGGCTGTTATCGCTAACAATGCCGCTCTGGAGCCGACCGCCAGGGCATTAGCTGAACTGGCATTGCCCTGCAGGGCACGGGCATAGACTCCCTGACAGATTGACGCCAGTCGGAACAACGAAAAGGCCACGTAAAAAGGCCAGTTTTCCACACCATCACGGCCACAGGCTCGGCAATACATATCAATAAAGGCCGCTTCTGAAGGGATCCCTCTGGCTTTTAAATCGGTGCCTAGCAGGCCTTTTACACCTTCTTGTTCGCTAGGCAGGTGATACGGAATGCAGCAGTAGGCAAGGTCTGCCAAAGGGTGGCCCAGGGTTGAAAGCTCCCAGTCGAGCACTGCCGCTATGGTAAAGTCATCCTCATTAATTAGCAGGTTTCCCACCCTGTAATCACCATGAACCAGGCAGGTGGTATCATCTGCAGGGATATGGTTTGGCAGATACTCCATGAGAAAGTGCATGGCATTAGCGCCTTCCTTGCCGCCGCCCGGCACAGCAGAAGCCTGCCGGTACTGTTCGCTCCAGCGCTTTATTTGCCGGGCGTAGTAGTCTGCGGTACTGCGGGCATAATCCTGTAAGCCAACAGCGTTAATATCCACTTTATGTAACGCCGCCAGCGTGGTAGCCATGTTCTCGTACAGAGTGTGGCAATGTGCTGGGCTAACGCCGTGTAGAGCCGGGTGTTCTATCAACATACCGGGGACATAATCCATCAGATAGAATTCGGTGCCGATCACTCGGGGGTCTTCGCAATACAGTGTCATTGCCGGTACCGGAACAGCGGTTGGATGCAGAGCCTCCATTACCTGGTACTCCCGGTTGATCATGTGTGCCGAGGGCAGTAATTTACCGTTGGGCTTTTTACGTAGTACCCAATGCTTGATGTCCGCGTCTATCAGAAACGTTGGGTTAGATTGCCCGCCCTGAAACTGTCGAACAGTAAATGTATTAAACGTTTTCTCGCATGCGGACTCAACGTAATGTTGAAGTGCATCGATATCGAACGCATGGGCTGGCAGTATATCAACCAGCGTAGCCTGATGTTCACTCATGCAAGGTTCCTCTTAACAAATGGTGGTGCCGCCATCTGCCACAATTAACTGACCGGTGACATAGGCAGACGCAGAGCTGGCTAAAAACTGGGCAATGCCAGCGATATCTTCAGGTTTTTACAGTGAATTTTTAGAATTGAGCTAAACTTTCTATAAGTGTACGATTATGAAAGAAATTTACAAAACACTGCTTAGTGCTTGTATAGGAAGACAATGTTTTCAGATAAACGGGAAATGACAAACTTCGGCGGCTCCTATGATGCGGCAGAACTGAGATTTTTGGATCTTATCTGTTCACTTGCCAAAGTGTCTATTCAGGGCTACGACAAGCACAGAAATGTCATCTACTGGAATGATTCGAGTGAAGAAATTTATGGGTTTCCTCGTGAAGAGGCTATCGGTAAAAAACTCGAAGAGCTGATTATTCCTCCGCCCATGCGGAATGAAGTGCTAACACTGCATCAACAGTGGCTGGATCAGGGCATACCTATCCCGTCTGCTCAGTTGCCGCTGCAACGCAAGGACGGCAGTATCGTGCACGTTTTCTCTTCGCATGTCATGCTCAAGGCCAATACCGATTCGCCGGAAATGTTTTGTATCGATATTGATTTGAGTGAACAGCATGCGGCGCGGGAAAAGCTGGAGCAGATGGCATCTACCGATTTACTTACCGGCTTGCCTAATCGCCGTCATCTCGAAAACGCTCTACAGAGCCGGATTGAAGAGGTCCAGCAAACCGGTGATAAGTTCGGGCTTTTCTTTCTCGATCTCGACATGTTTAAAGAGGTTAATGATACCCTGGGCCATTCATGGGGCGATGAACTATTACAAGCGGTCTCGCAGCGCTTGCATGAGTGCCTTGACAGTAAAGGACTGATTACCCGGTTTGGCGGCGATGAGTTTGTGGTGGTGAGCGATACCCTGAATGACACCGGCGCCGGCGAGCTCGCAGGCAAGCTAACCGATTGCTTTCAGGATGCGTTTGAGCTGAGCGGTGAAAATGTGCGAATTACCCTCAGTGTGGGCATTAGCTTGTATCCCAAAGACGGCGACAATGCGGGCGATCTACTCAAAAATGCGGATCTTGCCATGTACGATGCGAAAGCCAAAGGGCGCAATCGCTATGAGTTTTTTAGTCAATCGCTGGCCTCGCAACTGCAGGAGCAGCGCACCCTGGCCGCGCAGTTACACGAGTCGCTGAATAACAACGAATTTGAATTGGTGTATCAGCCGCAGTTTGATTTAACTTCGGGCAGAATTGCTGCCTGTGAAGCCTTATTGCGCTGGCGGCCCACTCGGGAAGTGTCCAGTGTTTCGCCTGGTGTTTTTATTCCGGTTGCTGAGCGCACCGATCTTATCCTGCATATTGGTCGCTGGGTGATGGAACAGGCCTGTCAGCAGGTTAAGGAATGGCGTGAACTAGGCATTAAAATTCGGGTCGACATCAACGTCTCGGGCCGGGAATTGGTTGAGCCTGGTTACTTTGCCGGGCTCGATGATTGCCGCGCGCGATACGGGCTCGAACCTCAGGATATTGGCATCGAACTTACCGAGAATATCCTGATTAAAGCGGGCAGCGAGGCACTCGAAGAGCTTAAAAAGCAGCGTGAAAAAGGCGTTGAAATCTCGGTAGACGATTTTGGTGTGGGTTATTCATCGCTGAGTTATTTAAAACACTTCCCGGTGAGTCATCTTAAAATCGACCGTACGTTCCTCAAAGACGCCCCGGAAAGTGCTTATGATGGTGCACTGATGGAAGCTATTGTAAATGTGGGTCACAAGCTGGACCTATTTATTGTCGCTGAGGGCGTAGAAACCGAAGAGCAGTCCCGCTACTGTCAGGACCTTAAAGTCGAATACGCCCAGGGCTTTTTGTACGCTAAACCAATGCCAGCCCGCGAGCTTGAAAAATTATTAATGCCCACTAACTAATCACACACTATCGCTTTTTAATCAGTTGTAGCTGGGTGAAAAGCGGGAAGTGATCGGAGCCGTACCCCGGTAGCCTTTCTACCCTTACCAGCTCGAAATCCCGCGAGTGAAAAATATGATCCAGCGGCCAGCGCACCATCGGGTATCTGGCGTGAAAAGTATTGTAAAAACCACGTCCTACACGCGGATCCTGAGCTTTACTAAGCTTGCGGAATCGTCTTGTACTGGGGGACCAGGCTACGTCATTTAAATCGCCCGATACAATCACCGGTTCCTTATGTTCTGCCATCTCTTTACCGATTATGGCTAACTCAGTGTCCCTTGGCGCGGCAGATTCATTTTCGGTTGGACTCGGCGGTTTGGGATGCAGAAAATAAACAGTTACCTGCGTGCCACTAATATCGATTTGTACTTCCATGGAAGGCACATCATCTTCCACGACATAGCGGATCTGTTCGCCTTTAAAAGGCAGCTTGCTGTATAAGTGCATGCCGTACAGGTTTTCCAGCGGGCAGGCTAAGCGGTGCGGATAATCGGAGTGAATCGATGACATAGCATCCTGCCAGGCCTGATTACTTTCCAGCAGGATCAGCATAGCAGGCTGATATTGCCTTACCAGAGTTTTCAGCCCCTCGTAGTTATCGTTATACATATACACATTACTGGTTAGAATACTGAGCGTAAAGTTGTCATCAACCTTACTCACCTGGTTTACCTGCTTGGGCCACAGTGCGGTATAGGGCAGGATCCAGATTGCCTGGTAGATACCCGCAAGCGCCAGGGCCATAATCATAACAACCGCTGCGACCGGATGTGTCATCGTCATAAAAAACCAGCCTGTCATGCACAACAAAATGAGTACACACAACTGTAAACGGGGAAATTCCCACACTCTGATAAGCCAGTGTTTACCGGGCAGATGAGGTGCCAGGGTGGTGAACAGCATAAATAAGCTAGCTAAAAGTAGCGTGATGTACATGGGCGTCCTTGAGCAGTAGGTCCTGAAGGTAAGATACCTTTATTCTCTGACTTTTAATACGCAACCGCCAAATTCGATCAATCCGGGTCGTTAAATTCACCAGTTGAGAAAAAGGGCTTAATGCGCGTATGATTATCGTTTTTCTGTGATAAGAATTCCCAATGTATCAGGACTTTCAAGCGGAGCTGGCCTGGGCCAGGCTCCATATGCCGCGCACTCGCGCTGCCATCAATGCGATACCGGACCTTAAGGGCGTAAAACTTGCCTGCAATATGCATCTGGATCTAAAAATGGCACCACTGGTAGTCGGTCTACTCGATGCCGGTTGTGAAGTATTTCTGACAACCTGTAACCCTACTACCGTGCAGGATGATGTAGTGGCGCATCTGGTTAGCAAAGGCGCGGTCGCCCATGCCTGGCGAGATATGAGTGACAAGGACTGGTCTGAATCTTTCGATAAGGCACTAGCCTGGGGGCCAACCCATTTGTGCGAAATGGGGGCCGACCTGACCACACGCCTACACGAAGGTGATCTTCAGCCAAATATAATTGCCGGCCTGGAAGCAACCGGCTCCGGCATCAACCGGTTGGGCAATGTTACGCCCCGTTATCCCATTTTTAACTGGGATGACCTGCCGGTAAAAGAAGGGCTGCATAACCGCCACATGGTGGGCCTGAGTGCCTGGCAAACCTTTTTCCAAACCACGCATCTGACGTTGCACGAAAAGGTGGTAGTCGTTATTGGTTACGGATTAGTCGGGCAGGGTGTTGCGGCCTCTGCCAAAGCATTTGGCGCTCAGGTACAGGTTGCCGAGCTGGATCCGGCGCGCGCATTACAGGCGAAATACGATGGCTGGCCGGTGGTCGATTTAAACGAGGCCGTGAAAACGGCAGATGTTATTGCCACGGCAACCGGCGCTTATGGCGTAGTGAGTGCAACGCATCTTGATAATATGAAAGACGGCACCTTTATTTTAAACGTGGGTCATGTCGCGCAGGAAATCGACGTGCCTTACTTAAAGCAGAATGCTTCCCACAGCGAGCCAATGCCCTATGTTAATGCGTATCAGTTGGGCGATAAGACGCTGTTTTTACTGGCTGACGGTTCTATGTTTAACCTTACCGCCGGCTATGGCGACAGTTTAAATGCCTTTGATGTAACCCTGGCAGTAATGGCTGCAGGAATTGGCCATATCGTCGGCGAAGGGGCATCAGCAGAAAAAGGCCTGTATTTACTGCCCGAGCACGCCTGGATGAGCGCGCTCTGATTAGCCCGGCTTACAGGAGGTGGATTAGTGCCTCCTGTTTATCCCACAGCTTGCATATTTTACTTAATTTCTGTTTACATGGGTTAACCCAACGGTAGCACTGACGGTAAAAAAAGTGTTATCTTTGGCGCTGAAATTCATTTGTATGACAAATGCCTCGATCTAACTTGAGAAATAAATGATGACAGCAAAAACAAATGATCCGTTAGTCGCCCAGCGTGCCGACCCTTTTGTGTACAAACACAGTGACGGTTTTTATTATTTTACCGGCTCAGTGCCTACCTACGATCGCATTGAACTAAGAAAGTCCGCGACCATTGAAGGCTTACAGGACGCCGAAACCTTTGATGTGTGGTTTAAGCACGACAGTGGCCCCATGAGCCGCCACATCTGGGCGCCTGAAATCCACTACCTTGATGGTAAGTGGTACATCTATTTTGCCGCCAGTGAAGAGGAAGACATCTGGGCGTTACGCCCTTACGTGCTCGAATGTACAGGCCAGGATCCGCTTAATGATGAGTGGGTAGAACTGGGTATGATGCAGGCCGCCGATGGGGATGAAAAGTCTTTTATCGATTTTTCACTCGACGCCACGGTATTTGAAAATAACGGCAAGCGTTATTTTTGTTGGGCTGAGAAGACCGGCGGGCAGTTTGCAGCGTCCAATCTGTACCTGGCTGAGATGGAATCGCCCATTAAACTTAAAACCACGCAGTTTATGCTTACCACGCCGGACTACGACTGGGAGCGGGTTGATTTTTGGGTAAACGAAGGCCCGGCTGTGCTTAAGCATAATGGCAAAATCTTTATCGCATTCTCGGCCAGTGCCACAGGCGCCTGTTATTGCATGGGCTATATGGAAGCCGATGAAAACGCCGATCTACTGGATCGCAACTCATGGACTAAAACCAGACATCCCGTATTGCAAACCGACTACGAGAAGAAAATCTTTGGCCCTGGCCATAACTGTTTTACCGTCGCCGAAGATGATGTAACGCTTATGTGTGTTTATCATGCCCGGGATTACGAGCATGCCGTTGGCGATCCGTCTGTGGTGCCGAAAACCGATACTCGCCCGCTGGAAGAAATTAAACAGGATCCCCTGTACGATCCCAACCGTCACGCCCGTGTGATGGAAGTCAAGTTTGATGCTAATGGCAAACCGGTGTTTGAACTCTACTAAATATCCTTTAAAGCCGCCGCTTTGAAGCGCGGTGGCTTTACCTGTTTTCACACTCTGTTTTTGATAACTGCGCGCGCAGAGACGAAGCCGTGAAGCGTGTTCTTGCTTTACACCATTCATCCTATCCACAGTCTTTTGCTGACCATCGATATCCTTTCACTGCCTGATTTTATGCCGTCGGTTAATCAGATTTAGCAATGATTTGAATCAACTTATTTCGCCATACCATTGCGTTATTTTCGACTATGATTAGGTTTACATCTTCACGATTTCCCTGGAATCGCGTACAACAACAGAGGTAAAAATCATGACAAACGATAGCAATCCTGCGTCGAAGTGCCCGGTAATGCATGGTGGAATGACAGCGTCAGGAAAGAGTAATACTGATTGGTGGCCAGAATCCCTTAACCTTGACATATTGCATCAGCATGACCGCAAGTCGAATCCTATGGAAGACGATTTTAACTACCGAGACGCGGTTAAATCGCTCGACTTTGCTGCCCTTAAACAAGATATGCTAGATCTGATGACTGATTCTCAGGATTGGTGGCCAGCGGACTGGGGCCATTATGGCGGCCTGATGATTCGTATGGCGTGGCACTCTGCAGGATCCTACCGTATCGCCGACGGCCGGGGCGGTGCGGCAACCGGAAATCAACGCTTTGCGCCACTCAATTCGTGGCCTGATAACGTTAACCTGGATAAAGCCCGACGCTTACTTTGGCCGCTCAAGAAAAAATATGGCAATAAAGTGAGTTGGGCCGACCTGATGATTCTGGCGGGAACCGTTGCTTATGAAAGCATGGGCTTAAAAACCTACGGATTTGCCTATGGTCGCGAGGATGTCTGGCATCCAGAAAAAGATACGTACTGGGGAGCCGAAAAAGAATGGCTGGCCCCCAGCGATAACCGTTACGACGATGTGGCCAATCCTGCCACCATGGAAAACCCGTTAGCCGCCGTTCAAATGGGGCTGATATACGTTAACCCGGAAGGGGTTAATGGTCAGCCTGATCCGCTGAAAACGGCCGCTCAGGTGCGTGAAACCTTTGCGCGGATGGCAATGAACGATGAAGAAACGGTCGCGTTAACCGCTGGCGGGCACACGGTAGGGAAGACCCATGGTAATGGCAAGGCCGAGCATCTGGGACCAGACCCAGAAGCGGCTGACGTACATGAACAAGGCCTGGGCTGGAACAACCACACGACCAGGGGGATCGGCCGGGATACGGTAACCAGTGGTATTGAGGGCGCCTGGACTACCCATCCGACTAAATGGGACAACGGGTACTTTTATTTGTTGTTTACTTATGACTGGCAACTCACCAAATCACCAGCCGGCGCATGGCAGTGGGAGCCGGTTGATATTAAAGAAGAAGACAAACCGGTGGATGTGGAAGATCCGAGTATTCGGCTCAATCCCATCATGACTGATGCCGATATGGCCATGATAAAAGACCCGAAGTACCGGGAAATATCAGAACGGTTTTATAACGACCCGGCATACTTCTCAGAAGTCTTTGCCAAAGCCTGGTTCAAGCTGACTCACCGGGATATGGGACCGAAGAGCCGGTATATAGGCCCCGAAGCGCCGCAAGAAGACTTAATTTGGCAGGATCCGGTGCCAGCAGGTGCTACCGATTATGATGTCGATGGCTTAAAAGCGCTTATTGCAAACTCTGGTCTATCGATTGCTGAACTGGTATCAACCGCCTGGGATAGCGCTCGTACATTCAGACAACCCGATTTACGAGGTGGAGCTAATGGCGCTCGTATTCGTCTGGCGCCACAAAAGGACTGGGAGGGCAATGAACCTGAACGTTTACAGCGGGTGTTGGCAGTATTAACACCGTTGGCCGAAAAAGTGGGCGCGAGTCTGGCTGATACCATCGTTTTGGCCGGGAATGTGGGATTAGAGCAGGCTATTGCAGCGGCGGGCTTCGCTGTGCCAGTTCCTTTTACGCCAGGGCGAGGGGATGCCACCGAAGAAATGACGGACGCTGATTCATTCGCACCGCTTGAACCTATTGCTGATGGCTTTAGAAACTGGTTAAAACAAGATTATGCGGTAAAACCTGAAGAGTTGCTGCTCGACCGCGCGCAACTGCTAGGGCTAACTGCTGCTGAAATGGTAGTACTCGTGGGCGGTATGCGTGTACTGGGCACCAACTACGCACAACAGCCATTTGGTATGTTTACCGATAATCCTGGCACGTTAACGAATGATTTTTTTGTTAACCTGACCGACATGCAGTTCACCTGGAAACCGCTAAACGACGGTTCATATGCCATTGTCGAACGTGACTCGGGTAAGCAAAAGTGGTCTGCAAGCCGGATTGATCTGGTGTTTGGCGCCAATTCAATTCTGCGTTCATATGCCGAGGTGTATGCCCAGGACGATAATCAGCAAAAATTTGTTAGTGATTTCGTGAAGGCCTGGACCAAAGTCATGGAGGCGGATCTGTTTTAGGCATTTGATGGCAAGCTTTGACGCTTGCCCGTTTATTGTCTGTTCAGGTATAGCCAGCGCATCTTGCGCTGGCTATGACGAGGCTGTCTGCGTAACTTCTGCATTATCAGGCAGTATTTAATGCCGATTGATGTGGTGAGGTACTCGAAAGCGGGTCGGTGATTGCGGTGCTATATGGCACTAAAAGGAAGAAGGGCGTTATAAAGTAACGCCTAAACCTGGGCGTCAGGCTAAAGCACAGCAGAGTTCATGGCTGAGCCAGCAAAGGAGCTTGTGGTTTGTTTGCTGGTCTTCCACGTCCACCATTTTTCATGAAAATAAAACGCGACCGTATTAATCAATGGCTCAACCAATGCCATTGCACCACCAATTAGTAAACTCCCCGTAAGCAGGTATGCCACGGTAAAAGCAACAGTGAAATGCAAAATGGCGAAAGTAATAGTTTTTTTCATATCGAACTCTCCTGAAGTTGTTATTAAGAATTATTATCGATTAGAAATGCTTTTTAAAATCTAATAAATTGATTGCTTAAATCATCGAAAAGCATCAGGCAAGGATTTGAATCAATAATTCTGCCGGTAGCGCTGGCGTCAGTTAAACGGGCAAGGTATAACAGAGTGAAAATCTCAGTCTAAAGAACTGAGTTTGAATCAGATTATTTCGGCAGATTACTGCAGTCTGAAATAAAATGACTATCCTTTAACGAGTATTTAAGGATAAATGTGGTGCAATGAGTTCACAGTCGTCGCTGACAATTCAGCAAAACCTGACCATTCGATTACTGCGGGTGCTACGCTACAATAAGGCCCGTATCGAGCGGGCGCAGGCTTTATTGCCGCCTGAGCGCCGGCCGCTGTTTCATGTCATCCCTTTTTTGTTGCACGTAAATCATCCAGACCTTCCCGGTTATGTCGATGCTGACGCAGACCTCTTTTATGGCCTGAATAACTTCAGCTTTCGCGACGAGATAAAAGACGCACTGTTTACCATTTTTCCTCAGCAGCAAGACTTATTTGACGATATCAAGTCAGTCTGGCCCCGCCAGCGAGCCATCGACGCTTTGGTGTTAATGGGCAGCATTGGCACTATCGCACAATCAGAGAAGTCTGATTTTGATTACTGGGTTTGTGTAGACGGCAATAAACTGAGCGAAGCGTCTTTAGCGGCTATGCAGCGCAAACTCAACACCGTTGAAGACTGGGCGATGAGCTGCTACGACATCGAAGTCCATTTTTTCCTGTCGGATATCGACAAAGTCAGAAACAATGATTTTGGTGTAGCCGAAGGAGAAAGTGCTGGATCGGCACAGGCGGTGTTCCTGAAATCGGAGTTTTACACCACCAATATCGTGGTGGCGGGTAAGGCACCGTTCTGGTGGTTAACGCCCGATTCGACTACTGAACAGCAGTACTATTCGCTGCTGAATGCCCTGGAGGAGGGCGGCTCACCGGATCCCAACTGGTTTATGGATCTGGGCCATCTGGATAAGCTGGATATCAAGGAATTGTTTGGTGCAGCAATCTGGCAATTAGGTAAAGCTATCGACTCGCCATTTAAATCAGTCTTAAAAATGGCCAAGCTGGAAGTGTTTCTGGAGAATCTGGAGCATGATCAGCCGTTATGCAACCTGCTGAAAAAGCGGGTTCATCACGGCGATGAAGCACCAGGCAACGTAGCGAATATCGATCCCTACGCACTGATGTTTGATCAGTTGCTGAGCCATTATCAGGCGGTCAACGAACCGGAAACCGTATTGCTTCTGCAGCAGTGTCTTTACATTAAGTGCAATTGCCAGCTCAGCCAACCCGTGGCAGAGAGTGATATAACCTTTAAGCGTCGTATCATTGCCGGGCTGGTCAAGGAGTGGGGCTGGACAAAAAGTGACATCCGCCATCTGGATAATTCCCCTAACTGGTCGCTTACCGAGTTAGTTCAACTGAGCCGTAAAATTCACCGCTTCTTAATTTACTGCTACCGGCGCATGTCTTCGCAACTGCAAATGGATAATCAGTCGGTGAGCCGGGAGGATATGGCCGTGTTAGGCCGCCGTCTCGATACGTTTTACTCCAAGAAAGAGCACAAGCTGGAGTTTTTACGCATTGGCTTTGACGACAAAGTATTTTGTCCGGTGATCACCATTAAACAGCACCGGCGCAAAAACGGTCAGCAAGTTTGGGCTGCTTACAACGACGATCAGCTGGGCGTGCTGGGCAAAAATCAGGAAAAAGCCCGGATCTCCATGGCAGAATCACCCGTGCGACTGATTTTATGGTGTGTATGCAACCGAGTTATCGATATCAGTACCACGGTATTGCTGGATTACGATACCGACCCGGTTACCGACAGTGATATACATGCCCTGATTAAGCATTTTGGTAATATTTTCGGGCCGGTTCGGGTTAATGCCATTCCACGTGAAGCCCTGTTAAGCCCGATGCAAATAAAGGCCTGCATGGCGGTGGTCAATTTTACCGCCAGCCGCCTTAAACCTACCGTAGATGAAGTAACGATTATCTATACCACCACATGGGGTGAGACTTACGTGGTGCCCGGGAAGGAATCGCTGGATAAATTGTGGTTTGAATTGCAGGAAGCTGTTCCCCGTCCACCTTGCTACATTTTTGTGCCGGAAAGCTCACAACGCAAACGTATTTATCAGGCTTTCATCGACGCTGCTGAACAGGACTTTGAGTTATTAAATTATTGGTAGGTAGCCAGCAAGCCAGTCAGTGTTTCAGATCCTGATTTACCGCGGGGCCTTTAACTCGAACTGTTTAGGCCAGTCGCGGTAATTAAACACCTGCCCCTCATTGCGAATTCGGGCAATTTCTCCCAGGTCGACGGTGGCATACACCCAGGCAGGATCGCTGTTTTCACCTTCGGCTAAAATGCCGTTAGCCGGAAAACCATAATCAACCGGACTGTAAACGCTGGCGCGGCCGGTGTTGGCGTCGACGGCGGGCGACCAGCTGGCATCACCAACCGTTGGGGACTGAACCACATAGCATTGATTCTCTAGTGCACGTGCCTGACAACCTATGCGTACCCGGTGGAAGCCCGCCTGGGTATCCGTACAACTGGGTACCAGCAGCAGATCCGCGCCAGCCGCCACCTGATGGTTGGCGATTAAGGGAAATTCAGAGTCGTAACAAATGTGAATGCCTATCCGGCCTAATGGTGTATCAATCACTTTAATCTCGGTGCCCGGGCTAATGTGCCATTGTTCGTTCTCGAACCGGGTCATGATGAGCTTATCCTGATAGCCGAGCAGATCCTCAGGGCCAAACAGATTGGCACGATTCACAAAACTGCCATCCTCCTGCGCGGTAGGAAAAGAACTGGCCAGAATATGCACATCGTATTGGGCTGCTAACGATTTATGCAGGTCAACCCAACGGGGCAACAGGCCTTGCATAGCGTGCAGTTGCCGGGCTAGATCACTATATACCGCTTCGCCAAACAGGGAACTAAGCTCCATGCTGCCATACTCAGGAAAAACCAGCAGTCTGGCCCCTTGTCTGGCCGCGCGGCTTACCCAGTCTTCAAGCTTACTGGCAAACTCATCCCAGTGTTCAAAAAAACCGATGTCATACTGAGCAGAGGCCAGTTTAAATGTGTGCATTGCTACTCCTAAGAGAGTGATTTCATCCAGAATGTCATGGGTTTGGCAGACTCCTCAGACTCACCTACTTCCTTCCAACTGAAGGTGGTCGTCAGGTCGGCACATTTCTGATAACCGCGGTGCTGCCAGAAAGTATTAAGCGGCTGAAAGTCTGCCGGCCGAGCAGGGTGATCAGCCTGGCGCTCAACCGCACAAAAACATGAGTGGGTAATGCCAGCGATGGAACTGGCGTGCGCCTCACGGTAATCAAAAAAGGCAACACCCGCGCCCTGACCACGATACTGCGGCAGCAGCACCGACTCACCACAATAAAAAATACATTCAGGGTCGAAACCGGCCTCAATAAATGGCTGCTTCACTTCAGCCGTTTCATACTTCAGCGGTACGCCGGTAGACGCGCCCACGGCTTTAGTGCCGTCGAATGCCAGCACAATAATACTGTCAGGCGCCTCAATATAGGTGCTCAGATAACGGGCTTCGTAAACGGCATCGCCATCATACAAATAGGGAAAGTCGCGAAACACCTGCATGCGCAGTTGTGCCAGTTCATCTATATATTGCCGTAGCGCTGCACCGGATAAGCATTTAAAGGTAAGCATAATGGATGTTATGTAGCGATCAGGTGGAAACCTGTGCTATCCAGTCTTCCAGGTTGTAATAGTTTGTTACCCGGGCAATCTGGACATTCCGAATCTCAAAAAAAGCTCCGGCCAGCAGCTTATAAGTCTGCCCGTTGGCTTCGGGTAAACCCTCATCGGTGGCCAGGTATTCGCCTGATACGGTGAACTCTACAGCGGCTCGATCGCCTGCGGTATTGGTCATCACCTCAATATCTACGATGGTTTCTTTGTAGTGATTGTTCATGCGATCCATAAACGTCACAAAGGCATCCTTACCCACTTCCCGGGCACCCTGGTTGATGTCATGAATAACATCATCGGTGAGCAGCGACAAAAAGGTGTCCATATCCTGCTTATTAAAAGCAGCGTAGTAATCCTGAAGTAACTTAACGGTTGCCTGACTCACCAAAATATCCTTTGTAAATAGCTAAGTAATGAATGATAGACCGCTGGGTTGAGAGTTTAAATACCCGTTGGCGGTAATTGACCGATTTAGGTCGCATATTCGACTATCAGGCAGTTATTCTGCATTATCGCTCGCCACGTTCCATTCCCTCAAAAAACGCTTATTAAGTACCCGCAGAAATGAACTGAATATTTTCTAACAGATACCACAGCCTGGCTGTGGTCATATACAGCACACTAAAAGCATGATCCTCTGGGTCATGCTTTTTTTGGGGCAGGGATTTGGATCGCTTGTATAATTAATCAGTGGAACGGTGCATATTTTCAGAACTGGTGTTGTAGACTGGTGCATCCTGAGTATTTAGGGGCTGTTGATCTTTGCTGTACGATTTTTGGTCTATATGAAAGCATTTTAATCGCGGAGCAGTCCTGAAGGCA
>CATMRP010000035.1 GCA_950073835.1 uncultured Alteromonadaceae bacterium | reverse complement strand
GGCAAGCTGTTAGGTTTACCCATGGGCTGCGATATTTGCTACACCAACCATGCCCAGGCCGACCAGAATGACATGGACAATCTACTCACCTTACTCGCCAGCGCCCAATGCCAGTTTATTATGGGGATTCCGGGTTCAGACGATATCATGCTGAACTATCAGACCACGTCGTTTCATGATGCTTTGTATATTCGCCAGCTATTTGGCGCTCGCCCGGCGCCGGAATTTGATGCCTGGCTGAAACAGCAGAAGATCTTCACCGACAGCGGCAATCAGCTACTGGCCGATAAACTTCCGGGCCGGTTTGCCTCGGCACTGCCACATGACGGAGGTAAGCGATGAGTAACCAGGAGCAACACCTGCACACCGATAACTGGCAACAGTTGCGCGAGCTAACCTCAGCACGGATAGGGCTAGGCCGGGCCGGTACCAGCCTGCCTACCAGTGAGTTACTAAAATTTCAGTTGGCCCATGCCCAGGCCATTGATGCGGTACACAGTCCTTTAAATGGCGAACTGTTACGCGGGCAACTGGCAGCGCTGAGCTATCATCAACAACCGTTAACACTCCACGGCGTTAAGAGCGAGGCGGAGGACCGTCTGGTGTATTTACAGCGTCCTGATCTGGGCCGAAAACTCAGTGAAGCAAGTACTTACTCTTTGCAAAATCTGCGTGAAAAAGAACCATTTGATCTGGCTATTGTTATTGCCGATGGGCTCTCAGCCACTGCGGTAATGCAGCAAAGCGTACCGTTTTTAACGGCTTTACTGACTCAATTGGAAACCAGCCAGCCAGCGTGGACCCTGGCACCGGTATCGGTGGTTGAACAGGGCAGGGTCGCCATCGGTGACGACATTGCCCTGGCGCTCAATGCACAAATGGTGGTGGTATTGATAGGTGAGCGGCCGGGCTTAAGTTCGCCGGATAGCCTGGGGATCTACCTTACCTGGCAGCCAAAGCCAGGCTGTGATGATGGCAAACGCAATTGCATTTCAAATGTGCGGCCGGAAGGGCTTACTCCGGAAAAAGCTGCCGCCCGTTGCCTGTATTTAATGGAAAACGCCCGTGCCAGACAATTAACCGGTATAGGGTTAAAAGACCGTTCTGAAGACAACCTGTTAAGTGGTGAACAAAATGAGCGGGTTTTCTTATTAACTTCCACACAACGCTGAAAAACTGGTAGCATCAGAACAGATCGCCTCTACAAGGAATTTCAGGATGGTAGTAAAAGTCCGTATATTGATTGCTTTTTTGTGTTTTTGTTGTTCTGGTGCAATGGCTGCAGCACCAAGCATTGGACCCGACGTAGACACACTGTTATCGCTCAGAGCAGATGCGGCTCGGTTTGCAGACAAAGGAGCAGTGCTACTTAGCCGATTGAACGAAATCGAGGTGAATGAACAACGCCTGGAAAAAGCCCGATACTATCGCGCCATCTACCTTACTAACGAAGAAGCGGTTTCCGATTATTCAAAACTGGTAACAACGTATAACGCTTATTACCACACCAGTAAAATTGATTTTGCTCGCGTGATCACGGCGAGTGGCGAAGTATACGAAATGCAACCGGATGCTATTTCCGAAGTAGCCGCTAACAGTGATGATTACCTGGACGATATGAAGCGTATTGAGTTTGCTGTACCACAACTCAAAGTCGGTAACATTATTGAATATCAGTTTAGTGAAGAACAAATTACGCCGATTATCGATAATCAATGGTCAGCGCTTCTGGGCTTTCGTTATATCAAGTTTTTGCCGCAAAAAAACTGGGTAAGAACAGACCCTATGCTAACTTCCAGGGTTCAGCTCAGTGTGCCTGCTGATATGCCGCTCACCTTTAAAAACCGCAATACTGATTTGCAGCCGCAAGTTACTAAAACGACAGACACCATCGAATATGTTTGGCAATTGAATAACCTGGACTCCATTACCACAGAATCTGGTATGCCACCCATCGATAGCATGCAGCCAACAATTTACGCCTCCACGATGGACAATTGGCAAGCCATAGATAACTGGTACTCAACGTTGCTTGAGCCAGCGCTAAGCGGTGTCGATGAGCCTGATAGCAAGGTTAAGGCGCTCGCCACCAAACTTTTTAGTGGTTTAACCACCGAAGCGGAAAAAGTGCGCGCGGTGTTCGAATATATACAGAAAAACATACGCTATATCGGCGCGCATGTTAATCGTGGCGGTTACCAGCCTCACACTGCTGCAGAAGTTTTGCAAAATGCCTATGGCGACTGTAAGGACCAGACTACTCTGATTGTTGCCTTGCTACGTTTGGGTGGCGTTGAGGCTTATCCAACGCTAGTCAACACTTATACCGGAAGTGAAGTGTATAACGAAGTGGCGACACTTAATTTTAATCATATGATTACTTATGTAGTCACACAGAGCGGTGGCTACTGGCTCGACACCAGCGGCACTACAGGCGCTTTCCCTGGATTGAGTGCCCTGCTGGCAAATCAGCAGACCTTCGTGGTTAATGGTCAGGGCGGGGCGCTGAAGACCATTCCGGCAATCCAACCCGAAGATAATGTAGCCAATGTTGCCATTGACTACCGGTTGGATGATAACGCCATGGGTGTAACGGTCACCATGACGTTTACCGGTCAGGTCGAAACAAACCTGCGTAACTACTATCAGTTCTCACCTGAGAAACGGGCGGTAGCCGAACAAATACTGGCGCCGTTTGTTCACGAAAACCGGTTAACCTCGTATACCGCTACAGACCCGGCTGACATCGCCACTCCGTTCGTGCTTAGGGGGGAGTTTAACAATCTGCTGGAAGTGACAGAAGAAATTGAACGTTTTCATTTCACTTTTCAAAATGCACAGATCCTCAAGGTGTTTACCGGCTTTGCATCCATGCAGCCGCCGGCGGAGCGGCATCAAAGCCTGTTTATTCAAATTCCGATTACGGTAAACGTCACCTCAACCTATCCTGCGCCTTGGGCAGATGCCAAGCTTACCTATAAGGGGCAGGCGAAAAATTACCAGAATCCGTTTTTTGAAATTACCCACAGTGCCGATATGAGCGACAGTGAGGTAGTGAGTAAGTCGACCTTTGTTTTAAATGCACAAACTATATCAGTGAGTGAGTATGCTGAGTTGTATCATGCCGTCGACGCGTTTCAAAAAGACAGTGAAAGTTTGTATGTTTTTGAGCGTACCGGTTCAGCAATACAAGAAACAGAGCCTCAAAGCCTGCCAGAGCAAATAGCCCATGGCCGCTCGTTGCTCGATAATGGCCGATTTGACGAAGCCCTTAGTTACATTGAGGGATTGGCCGGTGACCATGCAGATAACGGTGAAGTACAGTTTTTACTGGGGATTGCGCAGGGCTTCCAGGGCAATGATGAGCTATCAGAGTCTGCTTTTAAGCGTGCAGAAGCCTTAGGCTATCAGTATTAAACAGGTTAAAAGGAATTAAGCATGAAGTCATTTCTCCCTGTGACACTGTTGTTGTGTATTGGCCTGCTTAACGGCTGTGCATCCACCGAGCCTGACAGCCCACAGTTGGTGTCTGCAGAAACCAGACTGCAAGAAAAGGTCAGCCAATATCCGAATGATTCACTGGCACTCAGAGAGTTGGTGCAGTACCAATTAGATACATTTGATAAAGAGCCGGATTTTGCGTTGTTTAAGCGGCTGGAAAATAATTTGCAAAAAGGGCTCAAAGTTGCGCCATCAGAGCGCTTTTTTGCTTATCACTATTATCGGATTAATCTGCAACTTGCCTTTGTTGAAGGTCAGTACGACCAATCAAAGTGGCAAGCGTTCTATAAAGAGCACCCGTTCCTGGCCAGGCTCGATTTAGCTCCGCCGATCTACCTCAATTATCTGCTTAACGATTTGCAAGGCGCAGACAAGGTTGCCGTACTGCAGCAAAGCCTGCAGGATAATCCGTTTTTTATGAATGCCTATCTGGAGCTGGCCAGGCATTATTACCAGGCAGATAAAGTAGAACTGGCGTCTTACGTTATGCAAGCCGCCCGTAAGCACAATGAAGAAGCCGTTGAGGTTCTGTCTGATCTTATCCATTATCGCAGCAGCTATGTAATGCAGCAGATGTGTCATAGTGACGTGGATTACGCTTTCCCTGCGCTAGTCGAAAATGCTCGCACACTTACAAAAATGGCGCCCGACGAAGCCTTTTTTCAGTCGCAGCTTGCCGACACCTTTCGTTTGAGCGGCAAATATCCGTTAGCCATCTTTGCCGCTGCAAAGGCGGCAGAGTTGGATCAGTCTTATCAGGACTTTTTAATCGAACTGTATTTATGGGATACCCGACTCGATAAAATAGACAATTTTGTTGGCGACGAGAGCCAACAGAAAAACGAGCTTATTGTGCTAACTAAGCTCTATTCGAGCATCTCGGCCGAAAACTGGCAACAGGCTGCCCGGTTGGCAAATACCTTCAGTACACTGGAAGATGCTTCAGCCTATGGGGTGATTTACGGTGCCTACAGCGCCGCTATTACCGGTGATCCGGAAAATCGGGATAAGTTGTTAAGTGTGTTAGGTACCACGATTGAACTGGATGAATGGCAACAGCAGATGCTGGCATTTGCCCAGGGCAATATTAATGAAGCCCAGTTAATGACAGCGGCAGATGATCGATGCAAACAAACCGAAGCATTGTTCGTAGCGGCATTGCATCACATCGAAAACGGGCAGCAAAAACAGGCCGATAGCTACTGGCAACGGATTATCGACCTGGGCGTAATCAATTATTTTGAATATGGCACTGCACGTAATCGGGTTACGGCGCTCAAGGCTGCTTCGCAGGCACGTTAAGTGATGCCGTGGATACTGGCGAGCTGGCTGGCGCGACGCGGTATTTGCGTGCCAGTAAAACCACGGCAATATTGCCAATCACACCGGGCAGGATCCAAAAAGCATACTGCCAGGCACCAATGTCACTGAACAGGGTGCGCCCACCAAAAGCAAAGAAGGCAGTGTAAGCGCCAATAGCGGTACCAATGTAGCCGGAAAGGTGTTCTACCAGCCAGGCTTTTGGCTCGACTTCTTTAGCAAAAATAAAACGTAACTGACCCCAGGCAATCATCAGACCGAGCGGTGCAAACACCATCATTAATACCTGCTCGTACCTAATCCCCATATAGCCTGAGCCAATGCTGGTGAAAACCAGTAATGCAGCCGGTGCAACACGAGTCGGAGTGCGCAGCAACTCTCGGTTGTGCTTAGCTTCAAGGGCCCATTGCCCACCCACTAACGAAGTAAACATCACCAGGCCCAAGTGCACTAAAAAGGCACCAAAACGCTGAAAATAAGGAATGGCTGTAGGGTTGTCCAGCAATTCCGGATGCCCCATGGTGGGCACTATAATCCAGAAAAGCGCCAGTATAGCGCCACTGATAATAGAAGTGAGCATGGTGCGGCGGAAGTAAATGCCAAACCGTCGATGGTTAAAGCCGCCCTTACGACCTAAAATCGGCAGCCAGAATAACAGCAGTCCTAAACCCCCGGTGAATATATGTAAATACAGTAAACCTTGTTGAACATAGTGCATAACCAAATCTCCTTTACCTTGTGTTAAGCAGACTACCGGGTAAGGTTGGTTAGCCGTAGTGGCAAAAGTCACAAGATAAAAGATGACTTTTGGCCTATTCCAATTGTGCGGGGATTCGCCAATACTGGCAGGTATGAAAAAATACTTCCCTAAAATTGAAGCTGAGTTGCTGGTGGCAATCATCACTATTGCCGTTGTGGCAGCAGCGAATGTTTGGTTAATGAGCGACTCCAGTCGTTTCGGGCCGGTAAATCTGTTTGCTACGCTGGCGATATTTGTGCTGTTTGCCCTGACATTCCTGTTTGTCACCCGCGAGAAGCCTTACCGCCACGATACTATGGTCAGAGTAGCGCTGCTGGTTATTGAGTACCTGCTGGTACTGGCATCATTCGTGACCAGTCCGTTTAATTTTAATGCTATTTTACTGGTTATCTGGTCCGGGCAATTGCCCTACTTTATGCCTTACCGGCGCTCGCTGTGGTTATCGCCTTTATGGTCGGCAATGCCGTGGCTGGTGTTCGCTCAGGTGTGGGAACAAACCGATGGATTGTGGTTAACCGCAATCCTGTTCTGGACTTTCAATTTGTTCTCGCTAATGATGATGGAAAGTCGCAAGCAGGCGGAAGTGGCCCGGGAGCAGGCCGAGCAGGCCAACCGCGAGCTCAGGGCATTACAGGACCTGATGCAGCAGGCCAGTCGTAAGGATGAGCGCACTCGCATCGCTCGTGACATCCACGATCTGGTGGGCCATCATCTTACGGCGCTTTCTTTGCATTTGCAGGTGGCCTCACGCACGGTCTCGCCTGAACAACGCCCGCCCATTGATCAGTGCTTAAGTATTGCCAGGCTGTTACTGTCTGATGTGCGGGAGGCGGTATCAGACATGCGTGAATACGGTTCTTTGAATTTGTTGCAGGCGCTGAATGAATTGATTGCCCCCTTGCAGGGTAAGATAGCGGTGACCATTCATTGTGAGGGCGATTTATCTGAACTAAGTCTGTTGCAGGCGACCACGATACTGCGATGTGTGCAGGAAAGCCTGACCAACAGCATCCGCCACGGCAAAGCAAGTAAACTTAACATTGAGATAAGCCGCAAGGCACATCAATTGGTTACCGAAATTACCGATAACGGCACTGCCGGTGAGTTTCAAGCCGGCAATGGTTTAACCGGTATTAAGGAGCGTGTTGCCGAGCTCAACGGCAGCGCAGAGTTTAACGCCAGCCCCCGGGGCTTTTATACCCTGTTGATGATACCGGAGCCAGGATGATTCGCGTATTGGTAGTAGACGACCAACAGCTATTGCGGCAAGGGCTATGTAGCTTGCTGGCATTATCCGACAAAGTGGAAGTAGTAGGGCAGGCCAACGACGGCGCCGAGGCCCGCGATTGGCTGCAAGCCAACGCCGATGGCGTGGATGTGATGCTGCTGGATATCCGCATGCCACGCATGACAGGCATAGAACTTCTCAATAGTTTAAAGCAGGATGGCGCCCTGCTGCCCACTATCATGCTCACCACCTTTGACGACCATGAGAGTTTAATGGGGGCGCTCAGTGCCGGTGCCAAAGGGTACCTGCTAAAAGACGTGTCGCTGGAAACCCTGGTCGACGGTATTGAGGCAGTGCATAATGGTGAGTCGTTAATTCAACCTGCTATCACCAATACCCTGATCAATAGTCTGCAAGGCTTAAATAACGCGCCCAACGGCCCGACACTGGTTGAACCGCTGTCGGCCAAAGAAAAGGAAATCCTGCGTTTAATGGCATCCGGGTGCAGTAATAAAGAAATCGCCGGGGCGCTGTTTAAATCCCAGGGTACGGTAAAAAATCAGGTGTCGACGATACTGGCCAAACTTGATGCCCGCGACCGCACCCGCGCCGTGCTGCGCGCCGTTGAGCTGGGGATTATTGGCTAGCCTCAAAGCGCTTTTTTGGTGGGAAACACCACGTTGGCAAAAATGAGTCCGGCAACCAGTGACATAAAAATCAAAAATACGTCCTGGCCGATGTGATCGGCATTCACGAAATCCTGACCCGAGACAAAAGAATTCAGCCCGATATAGGTTTTAGAGCCCGGTACCAGCACAATCAGGCCGTGCATGGCCACAATAGTGGCGGGCTGATTGGCAATGCGGGTAAAGGCGTTGGCAAAAATCCCCAGTGTAAACGCCCCCACAAAGCTACCGACATTCTGCGGCAGGAAATCAGAGCTTAGCGCAGTGGCGCTATAGCCAATCAATGCGGCGGCCAGTGCCCAGGGAATATGTTTTGCCCGGGTGCGAAAAATGGCTACCAGGCCAAAGCCCAGCAACACTACGGCCAGCCAGGTTGACCAGTAAGGCAGGGATTCAGCCGGTGCATAGGTATTTTCGCCAAACAAACTAAAGCCTGTCGCTACGCCCAGAAACGCACCAAAATACAGTTTAAACAGCTGCATCATGGCGTCCATGATACGCGCTGTGCCCGACACCATATTGCGCGAGGAGAGCTCGGCAAGCCCCATCGTCAGCGCCAGACCCGGCACGAAGATAATCACCGATGACAGAATAATGATGGGAATATTAATGCCCGGATCAAAAAAGCGGCTCGCCACGCAGGCTAGAAAGGCCACCACATAGGCAATGACCGGTTCGAGC
The DNA here is from genome assembly GCA_950073835.1 of uncultured Alteromonadaceae bacterium. GTDB lineage: Bacteria > Pseudomonadota > Gammaproteobacteria > Enterobacterales > Alteromonadaceae > Alteromonas. The sequence continues at coordinate 25,811 of CATMRP010000035.1, read as the reverse complement.
ATCAGGGCTACGCGCTTAGAGCGTTCCGACCAAAGCACCCAGAAATACACTACAAAGCCAAACAAACCGGACCAGAATATTTCCGACCAGCTGGCGCCCATCAGCATGCCGAAAGCACCAGTTGAAAGGCCATAAGAGCAGCCGGTGATGAGCTTACCGTAGGGGCTGGGCATGGCGTCAATTTCGGTTAATCGCTGGTCAGCTTCTTCAAGGGTTACCTGACCGGATAACAACAGGTTAGCCAGCTCATCGGTGAGTGACAACGAATTTAAATCCAGCTCACCAGGGTTGAGGCGCGCATTATGGCTGTATTCTTCTTCGTGGCGATCACTCCAGATAACCACCGATAACGACGTAGGCGTAGAGATAAACGAGGCATGCACACCCAGATAACGGGCCACTTCAGTTAAGTAGGCTTCCAGGCGGAAGGCCGGTGTACCGTATTTGTGCAGCATTTTACCCAGTTTAAGAATAAACCGGCGTATCTGAATAAACTCTCTGGTGTCCAATGGCTGTCTCTTTATCCTGTCTCTGTATGAGTGGTGCGTTGGTGATTGCTGCAATGTATTCAATAATAGCAGCATAAGCTGTTGGTTTCTAAGTAATACTCATATACGTTCAGGTTTAGTTAAGCCAGGCGTGCTAGGCTATTAGGTGGCAACTGATAAACAAGGAATTATTCGGTGTACAGGTTGTCGAACCTGTAAAGTAAACCTGTTTCAAAAGGGGATATTATGAAGCGATATGGGCTTTTAGCGATGGCAGTACTGATGTTGGCCGGGTGTGCAACGCCGCGTTTAACCAACAACGAAATGGTAAACCTGGTGGAGCAGTTTGTGGCGGATGAATCCCTTGAGCGCGACCATACTATCAGTGCCTTTCGGCTCGACAGTTACGCCGAACTCAGCGATGAGTACCTGATATTACGCAGTTCTCCCATGCGTCATTACCTGGTGAAACTGGTGCCCCGCTGTAATGAAATTGCCTTTGCGCCGGGTATTTTGTTGCACCGCCGATTTGGCAACTCGCTCAGTGAAGGGACCGACTTTATCTACACCCCCGACTCGTTGCCGTTTAAATGCTATATCAACAAAATCTACCCGCTCACCAGAGATCAGCACGATAAGCTACGCGAACAAATTAAAGCGGAAGTCAAAGTGCTTGAGCTAAAAGAACAGCAGCTTGAAGGCGAAGAGGCGGACGAAAGCTAGCCGACACCAACGTTGATATGCTGGGGCGACACATCGCCCCGCGATTTATTTAACCCGATAATAATCCAGCTCTACGCTGTCGGCATTACGCCGGCCGGTAGCAATGATCACGCTTTTATTTAACCACGCATAAGGACTGTCTTCGTTAACTTCCAGTGTGGCAGCGGTGCGCATGTAATACTCCGACGAGGGAACCGCCTCACCTTTGGCCAGTTTGGCGAGTACTTCTGGCGATGCAGTACGAATCCCCGAGTTCTGGATATAAATAACGCGGCCATCATCAGTTTTCAAGCTGTATTTGGCCACCAGATCGGCGGTGCCATCGGCCCGCACCGTTTGCAAGTCAGCGCCACCATCGAGCACCACACCCTGCATTAGAGGCCCTTTAAAGGTGCCGCCATTAATGCCGATAATCCGGCGCTTACCGTACTTGGTGTTGCCCAGTTCATGGGGTTCATCCAGGGTAACAAAGGCCTTAAAAATAAACTCCAGCTCCGGCCTGGCCAGTTCATCTGCCATCGCTGGAAAAGCTGATATAAGGGAAAGCAAAACTAACAAAATACGCATAGCTGGTTGATATCCAATGATTATGTTAATAGGGTGTAAATTAATGCTGGATAGTAATGCTTCCTAAAAAGTCTGGCTAGCCTATATTCTGTAATTGGACGCTTCTCTTTCAATTTGTCAGTTTCTGCAAGATTGATTACCACCAAATATCAAAACGCACTGATATAAGACCATCGGCTAGTTTGCTTAGCTTAAACAAGAGTCTAATATGGGGAATAAATTAAACACTTGTTTGAATGCGATAAGGATACCCATGAACCCTACACATCATCACAACCCCTACGCGCTAGGACTCGACCAGACCCCGGCTAACTTTGCGGCCTTAAGCCCGTTGTCTTTTATCAAACGAACCGCGGCGGTGTATCCCAATCATCTGGCGGTGATTCATCAGCAGACCCGCCGCACCTGGGCCGAGACTTATGATCGCACCCAACAGCTGGCCAGTGCACTTACCCAGTGGGGCATCGGCAAGGGCGACACCGTGGCGTTTATCTCGCCCAACTTACCTGAACTGTTTGAAGCTCACTTCGGCGTGCCGATGACCGGGGCGGTCTTAAACGCCGTTAATATTCGCCTTGATGCCGAAGCCATCGCGTTTATCTTGCAGCATGGTGAGGCCAGGGTAGTGGTTGTCGACCGCGAGTTTTCCGACGTGGTTAGCAAAGCGATAAAGATGCTCAGCAAAAAGCCGTTAGTGATTGATATTGATGACCCCTACTACGAAGGCGGCGAACTGATTGGCGAAATGGACTACGAGGCGTTTATTGCCAGTGGCGATGCGGCCGGTTATGAGTGGTCGCTGCCTGATAATGAGTGGGATGCTATTACGCTTAACTATACGTCGGGCACTACCGGCGATCCCAAGGGCGTTGTGTATCACCACCGTGGCGCGTACCTTAATGCGGTAAGCAATATTGTGTCGTGGAATATGGCGCCGCACCCCCGTTATTTGTGGACGTTACCCATGTTCCACTGCAATGGCTGGTGCTTTCCGTGGACCATCGCCGCCAATGCCGGCGTGAGTGTGTGCCTGCGTCATGTTCGCCCTGATGCGATTTTCCATGCCATCAAAGAAGACGGGGTGAACTATTTCTGCGGTGCGCCCATCGTGCTGAATATGCTCAACAATGCACCGGATGAGTTAAAGCAGGGCATTGAGCATCAGGTGAGTGTAATGACGGCAGGTGCGGCACCACCGGCAGCGGTTATTCAGGGCATGGAAGAAATGGGCTTTGCAGTCACCCATGTGTACGGCTTAACCGAGACCTACGGCCCTTGTGTAGTATGTGCCTGGCACGACGAGTGGGACGAGCTACCGATTGAAGAGAAGGCCAGAAAGAAAGCACGGCAGGGCGTCAAGGTGCCTATGCAGGAAGACATCATGGTAGCCAACCCCGCTAGCCTGGAGCCGGTACCCCAGGATGGTAAAACCGTGGGCGAAATTTTAATGCGCGGCAACGTGGTAATGAAAGGCTATTTAAAAAATCCTTCAACTACCGAAGATGCCTTTGCTGGCGGCTGGTTCCACTCCGGTGATTTGGCTGTGTGGCATCGCGACGGTTATGTTGAAATTAAGGATCGTTCTAAAGACATTATTATCTCCGGTGGGGAAAATATATCGAGTATCGAGGTAGAAGACGTGCTTTATCGCCACCCGGCTATTATTGAAGCGGCCGTAGTGGCTCAGCCGGATGAAAAGTGGGGAGAAGTGCCCGCCGCGTTTATTAAGCTCAAGGATGGTATGCAGGTAAGCGCCGACGAGGTAATCGAATTTTGCCGCAACAATATGGCACGTTTTAAAGTGCCAAAGAAAATCGTATTCGGTGAGCTACCGAAAACGTCCACCGGTAAAATTCAGAAATTTGTGTTGCGTAATCAGGTGAAAGAAAGCTGATTATACTTTAGGGAGCGGCCGAAACCGCTCCCTAAAGGCTTATAAATAGGCTTCGCCCGCAGCCACGGTAAAGGCCATTTCCAGCAGCCAGTCCGGGTCGGCCAGTTCTACTTTCACGCACGCGCGGCTTGGTGCTGTGCCCTCATCGAACCAGGCATCCCACACGGCATTCAGGCGGTCGACCAGGCTAAAATCGGTAATGTATATCGTCACACTCAGAATGCGCGACTTATCGCTGTCGATCAAAGCCAGAGAAGCCTCTGCCTGGGCAAAAATAGCGCTGACCTGACCTTCAATTTCCAGAACTTGGTCTGTTTCAGGTACTTCAACAAAGTTGGCAATGCCGTTAAAAACGGTGATGTCTGACCAACGCTGGGTGGGGGTAATACGGTGGATTTTCATTAATTTAGTCTTAGCCTGGATATCAGTTGACGTGATTGTACAAAAGTCGCGGCACAAGGCCAGTAAAAATAGCCTGACATCGTGCGATCAGGACAGTCACAAAGTAACAACGCGTAATGTGGACAGTCACAAAGTTGTCACCTAATCATCATAAACTTATGGCTGGGTTCTCTACTGTCTAGTCTTCATGTCGCGCTTTCACTATGTCTTGATAATTTGCTGTTGTGTTATCGGAACGGTGGCGGCTGACCTGTTGCTAACCCGCCATCAGACATCACCTTTACAAATAGGCCCACTCAATGAGGTGCAGTGCCAAACCGGATCAGGGTTAACATCGCAACTTAGCATACAGGTCTACATGCCTATCGAGGCTCATAAGATCACCGGGTCACTGTGTAACTCACCGGTAATACAACAACACTACGGTAGCGTGCGTTTGTCATGGCAACCCCGCGAAACCGTGACGGCGGTAAATATTCTGAATCAGGATTTTGAGGTGATTATGGGGCGCGAGCACAGCCTGAAAGGGCTGGTACCGCATTTTTCGCTGCTCTACTCGCCGATTATTTCCTTTGATGGGTTTTCAGTGTTCTGGTTTAGCCATCAGGCTATCGACTTTTCTACACTGGCTAACCAGCGCATTGGCCTGGTAGAAGATAACCTGAGTCACACACACTACTTGTTGCCGTTACAGGATTTAAAGGCGCGTTCCAGTAATATAGATGACCTTGATATACATTATTATGCTGATAATTACTCGTTGTACGAAGCCTTTGACAATCGCGAAGTCGATATGATCAGTACCATAGCTGTGTTTCGTAACGGCAGGGAGGATGGGCTGCACAGTGTTAAAATTACCGATCGGAATAGCGCCACCCTGTTTGTAACCAATGACCTTCCCGATAAGGTTCGGTGTGAACTGGCCGACGCGCTGAGTCCCATAGTTGAGTATTTAACCAGGATCCTAAACTTAATCTCGGTTGAGACGTCGCAGTCGGGATGTCAGTAATGAAACGATTGACTACCAAGCAGCTCATTGGGGTGATTCTGACCGGCTTAATGTTGTGTATGGTGTCGCTGGCCTGGTCGAAATGGACACTATTAACTTCCATTAAGGAACACTACGGTGTGACTTATGATTCGCTGACGCCGAATAAAATCTACTCCGGCAACATGGATGATGAAGCGGTCGGCTTTATTGTGGCTAAAATCCGCCATGCCCTTGAGCAGGTGCGGCCGCAAAGTCCGCTGACGGTACTTGGCCAGTGCCAGGTGACTAATTTAGCCGCTACCGCGCCATTAAGTAATACTGAGCACTGGCGTCAATTACTGTTTTTTCGTTTATCACTGGATGATCCCTACCATCACTTAAGTTACAGCGGTGCACTGGATTGCAGTATTCGCTGGAGTACTTTAGCAGGGAGCCAGTTTTTACTAGCGGTGATCCTGTTCGTTGTGCTGCAATATATCCCCGCGCCAGTGTGCCAACGGCTGGCAGCCCGGATCACTTACTGGCAGCGATTAGGGTTAACGCGTGAAGAAGCCAGGGAAGTTGCTGTTGCCAATGAACAGGTGAGGGACATAATCGAAACCCTCATTGGTTATCCCCCCTTAGCTGGATTTGCACACAGTCAATGGCTGGTGTTAGTAAAGCGTTTCCAACTGAATCATCTAACCCAACGGGAATTGGCCTGGCTCGGCTTGCTGTTTACCCGCTTTAAAGATGAAGAACAAGCATTCCACAATGCATTTCGCTTACCTGAACAATTGTGTTTTGATGCTGCAAACCAGCTGCTTACTATTAAAGGCATCGAAATTAAGCTAACGGCTACGCCTTATTACTACTACCTGTGGTACGCGCAAAAGCGTATGCAGTGTGAAGACGGCTGGGTGCTTAACCCTATTACGACAAAAGCTGATCACGAACTGGCCGCAGAACTGATTGACTTAATGGAGCAATATGGTGGCCATGGAAAGGCCATCAACGATCTCGCCCGCAACGGACTGACCGCTAAAAAGTTAGACCAGAATCGCAATAAAATTAAAGACGAAATGATAGCTGCTTTAGGCGAAGAATTGGCCTCACCTTTCTTATTTGAAGGGCAAAGAGAGCAAACGTCACTGCGCTATCTGTATCGGATTCAAGCGCCGAAAGAAAAATTTAAAATAATATAACTCATTGAATATAAGTGTTTTTCAATTTTAGAGATATCTCATTTTAGTTTCAGATATCCCTGTCACATGGTTGTCATTGAGGTTTTGCAGACTCGCCGCAACTTTATTATGCGTTGGAGAATTTCATGCAACCACGTTGTTATCTTACCGTCTCGGTAATGGCCGCACTGGGCCTTTTTGTACCCTCGTCAGATGCTCAGCAGATGAGCCAGGATGATAGTCAGCAAATCGAAGAGGTCGTTGCATTAGCCTCACCCATTAAAGACAGCCAAACGGCGGCTATCGAAGCCAAGCGTGTGGCATCCAATGTGATGGAAGTCATTGCTGCCGATACCATTGGCCGTTTTCCTGATCAAAACCTGGCGGACTCGCTTGGTCGGGTGCCCGGCCTGGCCATCGAACGGGATCAGGGGCAGGCACGTTATATCAACTTCAGGGGCATGCCTTTTCGTTACACGGCTATTGGCTTTGATGGCATAGATGTACCGGGTGCTGAAAATGGCCGAATCCCACGCTTTGACTCGTTTCCATCGGTGATTACCCGTCGCATTGAGGTAAATAAAGCCGTACTGCCGTCAATGACCGGTGAGGCCGTGGCCGGGTACGTCAATATCGAAACCTTTAACCCGTTCGACCGTGAAGGCTTTACAGCCGACCTTGATGTGGGCATGGGCGAGCAACAATTGGGTGGCGGCGACGTGGAGAAGCTGGGCTCACGTTTGTCTTTTTCTAACGACCACTTCGGCATCATGGCGTTTTATTCAAAAAACAGCCGTCAGCAGATTACCGATAACCGCGAATATGATTTAACTGCAGATGGCGCGGTTAACAGCATTGATATGCGCAGTTATAAAATAACCCGTGAAGATGAAGCCTACGGTGGCCGACTTGAGTATCGTTCGGGCAATGGCACGCGGTTCTTTGTGTCTAGCCTGTATTCTGAATTTACCGATTTAGAGCAGCGAAATCAGTACGTGTTTAACTTTGCTACTTCGCCGGTGGGGCCGGTAGTAGAAAATGCACCGGTTTACATTAATCGGCTGTTACAAGACGGTGAGTACAGCAACTCAACGCAAACCACCACACTGGGTAGTGACTTTCTGATAGCGGGCTGGGATGTGGCGCTACGCTATAATTTCACTGCCACCGAATTTGCATCGCAACTGCCCATCATTTACCAGTCGGGATTAGATTTTCTGAACGGTTATGAAGCTGATATTCACCTGGTCGACTTGGATATTACTAACATTGAAGATCCTATCATTACGTCGGCAACGCCTGTCGATGAAATCGTCTATGGGCCCACTTCAACCTATGCTTATAAGATCAATTCACCGCTGAACGTTGATGCGGATAAAATCAAGCTGGATGCCAGTAAGGATATGTCGTTCCTGGGGTTACCTTCAACACTATCCATAGGCGGCGAATATAATCAGCGCGAAGCAAAAGGCGAGAACCTGGTAGAATTTGACGTGTTGGCTTTTATCCCGGCTTTCGGTGGAACCTCCCTGGATGTAAACAGCTTTCTGACTAACCAACGCTGGGAATCCAATACTTCCAATAGCATTAATGCCAACTACTGGGACAATACCGGTTTGCGTGCAGCCTGGGAAGCCTCGGGGGCCGAGTTATTCCCGGCAGCATCGGCCGATGAGCGTACCCACATTGAAGAAGACATCACGGCAGTGTATGCCATGATGGACTCGCAGTTTAACTGGGGTAACGTTGTATATGGCGTACGTGTAGAACAAACGGATTACTCCTCTGTTGGTACCCTTATCGACAGTGAAACCGGTGAGCAAAACCCGGTGGACTACAGTGATGACTTTATCAACGTATTGCCGAGTGCACACTTAAACTACAATATCAATGAAAACACCATTGCCCGACTGTCGTTCTCAACTGGCGTAAACCGACCGAACTATCAGGAATGGCGTGCGGCCGCGAGTATTAACCCAACCACAACACCCGCCACGGTTAGCGGCGGTAACCCGTCACTGGAAGCCGAAGAGTCTTATGGTCTGGATGGGACGCTGGAATATTACTTTGCACCGGCCAGTATAGCCTCTGCATCGGTATTCAGCCGTTTTGTTGATAACGTCATCTACACCGACGTGCAAAACGTTGATGGCGCTATCTACGGCGGTCAAGCTGGCGAAACCTGGGAGCTTTCCGGTCCGGTAAACGGCTCCGACGGAAAAATAACCGGTATCGAGCTGAATCTGATTGCCATGGCCGAAGATTTTGTACCGGCGCTGATGGGCTGGGGAATTAGCGTTAACGCTACCTTCGTTGAATCAGAATTTCAGACTATTCAGGGCGATACGCTGGATTTACCCGGCACGTCTGATCTTATTTATAACGCCTCGTTGTTTTATGAAGATTATGGCTTATCTGCCCGGCTGAACTACCAGTATCGCGACGAATGGATCTCACCTATTGAAGATCCAAGTGAATACTGGGGGGAGCAAAGTCGTCTGGATTTCAATGTGCAATACATTCTGCCCGAAGATCTCACCGGCCCGGTATCGGCCACACTCTATTTTAATGCCAACAACCTCACCGATGAAACGGATTTACGTTATGCCGGTAACAACACGGTGAATCAGTCTGAAAGTTATGGCCGTCGTTTCTTAGTTGGCTTACGCCTGAGCTACTAACCCTAATTTATAACCACCAATACGGGTTGCCGTTGGCAGCCCGCGGAGACTTATTATGAAGAAATTTACTGGAGTAATATCTGTTGTAACCGCCGCATTAACCATGAGTTTTAATGCCCTGGCGCTGAATGCAGAAGTCACTGTTGACCGGGATAGCGGTCACTATGTTTTAAACTGGCAGTCGGCTAAATCCGTTTCGGTGACCGCACAGGGCGAACGAAGTGATAAAACGATTTTAATTTCAGATAAGCTGAACAATGGTGTGGCCTCACTGCAGTGGATGGCGCCGACTCAGGACCGTTATACGTTTACCTTTACCGAGCAGCAGGGTGAGCAAACCCAAGTACGTTCACGGTTACTTAACCTCAATGGCGGCCGTAACTTTCGCGATCTGGGCGGCTATGAAACCGCTGACGGACGCCGGGTTAAGTGGGGCAAGCTTTATCGCTCGGGGGCTCTGCATAATCTTGATGCTGCCGATTACGCCATGTTAAGTGAACTGGATATTGAAACCGTGGTAGATTTTCGCGGTAACAGCGAGCGCCAGAATGAACTCACGCAATGGCAGGCCGGAGACATTAATCATATGACCTGGGACTACCAACTGGACTTTGATAGCTCAGCCTTTAAACAAATGTTTGCTGAAGGCCGGGTTACCGAACAAGACATGGAGCAGGTGATGGCCGGTATGTATCCGGGATTACTGAATCAGCAAAAAAACCACTACAAAGCCATGTTTGCCGAATTGGTTGCTGATGATAAACCACTGTTGTTCCATTGCACCGCTGGTAAAGACAGAACCGGTGTTGCTGCTGCACTTATCCTTTATGCGCTGGGCGTAGAAAAAGACGTAATCATGCAGGATTACGTGCTGTCAGAACAAATCCTGCGCCCGGCTGATTTAATGGGCGGCCATCAGGAGCGAGGCAAGGAGCACAAGCAAGATGCCTCAATGGCCATGCTGGCCCGGCTGCCTAAAGAAGCCATTGGTGCGCTGATGGGCACCCGCGAGAGCTATCTCAATGCCGCATTCACTGAAATGGAAACCCAATCAGGTTCTATTGATGCCTTTATCAGAGAAGAACTGAATGTGAGTGACACAGATATCGCCCGTTTAAAAGCACAATATCTGGATTAAGCTACTCAGCAAGCGGGGTCTAAAACCCGCTTGCTTACCTTTTTAGGGGTAATACTGATCATCTGACTCACGTAGCGTTTCTTCGGTAACGTGCAGTACTTCCTGCTTTTGCTGAGTGAGTCTGGTGTGCTTCCAACTGCCCCGGGCAAGCCAGCAAACACTCACAATACCAATCAGGATGTTGGTAGCCGCAAAGGCCCACCAGATACCGGCTTTACCGAGCTCTGTGTGTTTCGATAAGACAAATGCAATAGGGAACAAAAACATCCATTGCGAGAGTAGTGACAATACCATGGCGTTCATCATATTGCCGGACGCCCGGAATGCGCCGGTAATGCATACCTGCACAGCCATGCCACCCCAGGTAAGTGCCATAACCTTAACAAACTGAGCGCCGGTGGCGATCACATCAGGCTGTTCAGGCACGAAAAATGCGACGATTTGCGGGGCCAGCAAATAGCTTAAAATGCCAACTACCGTCAGTGACACGAAGCCCCAGATGGTACCGGTAATTGCTGCTTGCGAAGCACGCTCAAGCTGCCCGGCGCCGAGATTCTGCCCAACCAGGGTAGAGATGGCCATACCCAGGCCCAGTGCCGGAATCGTTACAAACATCAGTATGTTATTGCCCACACCGTAAGAAGCTATGGTCACAGTACCGAAGCTGGCTACCAGAAAGGACATTATAATTTGCCCAAGGGCCCTGGCGGAGAGATCCACCGAGCCGGGAATGCCCAGGAAGAAGGCACGGCGAATATACCGGTAATCGGGAATAAAGTAGTGCCACCGAACATGAATGCCATGGCGGCCTTTGAGCAAAATTCCAATGCCCATTATGGCGGCCAGAGCCTGGGTAACCAGAGTAGCAAGGGCTGCGCCGGTAACGCCTAAACCGGTAAAACTGCCATACCCAAAGATAAACAAAGGATCGAGCACCAGATTAAGCAGCACGGTGCCAAGCACAATCAATAGCGGAATGCGCACCTCTCCAATGCCCCGCATCAGGGCCTGAAACATATTGAAGGTAAATACAAAAATCACCCCGATGAAAGAGACATGCATAAAGCTCAGGGCGTTGCTGTACACCTCGGGTTCAACTTTCAGCAGAGTCAGAAAATAGGGCGACAACCAATACCCACAGGTGCCAAGTACCGTAGAGACCACCAGTACCATCAATAGCGTTTGTGCCGAGACTTTGTCGACTTCTTCCTTGCGCCCGGCGCCCATGTACTGTGCGGCCAGTGTAGCACCTGCCATGGCAAGCCCCGCGCCAATGGCAATCACCAGAAAGGTCACCGGCATACTGATCGATACGGCGGCAACTTCAGCCGGGCCCAGTCGACCTACCCAAAACGCATCGGTCAGTTGATAGGCAGATTGTAAGAGCTGGCTGATCACTATGGGAATGGCGAGCGAAAGTAGCGCTTTATGGATTGGGCCGGTGAGCAGTTGTGATGAATGGGCCATGCGAGCTCCGCAACAAAAGACGGGCTATACTACCGCGCCGCCAGGCAAAAAACACGGCCGCCAAACCTGCGGATTTGGCATTTTATATATTCAAAAGCCTTAACGGCGGCGTCGCTTGCCGGCCCTGCCTTTGTTGCCAGGCTGGCCAAGGGCGTTCGCGCGCAGAGACTTTTTCGACGGTTTGCGTCGGGTATTGCCCGCGCTTTCCTGTGCTGTTGGGTTAGGTTCGAAGCCTTCCACCCACTGAGGGATAAAATGTTCGCCGGTGAGCTTTTCAACGCCCTCGAGCAGGTACTTTTCTTTATGGGCAACCAGCGACACTGCCAGTCCGGCTAATCCCGCTCGGCCGGTTCGACCAATGCGGTGGATATAGTCTTCGGCGTTGTAGGGAAGCTCATAGTTGATGACATACTGTAACTGCTGAATGTCGAGGCCACGCGCTGCCACATCGGTGGCTACCAATGCGCGCACCTGACCGGTTTTAAAGGCTTCCAGTGCACGCTCACGGGCGCCTTGCGCTTTGTCGCCATGAACTGCTGAGGCAGTTATCCCATCTTTACCAAGCTCCTTAGCCAGGGCATCTACAGTCTGCTTGGTACGGGTAAAAATGAGCACCTGTTGCCAGTTGTTAGCACCAATCAGGTATGCCACCAGAGCTGCTTTTTTGTGACTGTCCACTTCGTAAATGCGCTGCTCAACTTGCGCGGCAGCGGTGTTCCTTTCGGCCACTTCAATGAGTGCCGGATCCTTGAGCAGAGTGTTTTTGAGGGCAAATACCTCATCGTTAAACGTGGCACTGAAAAACAGCGTCTGGCGTTCTTCTGGCAGGTGCCTGAGGATGCGTTTAATATCGATAATAAAGCCCATATCCAGCATCCGGTCGGCTTCATCGAGTACCAGTGTTTGCAGGGTACTCAGGTCAATTAGCTCCTTGATAACCAACTCCAGTAAACGACCGGGGGTGGCTACCATTACCTCACAGCCCTGCTTTAAGGCTTCAATCTGTGGGTTGATACTTGCCCCGCCGTAGGCCACCACACAGCGCAGGCCGGTATCCTGGCTGTAGGCAACAAAGCTCTGATGGACCTGCTGGGCGAGCTCGCGGGTTGGGGTAAGCACTAACACCCGAATGGCATTGTGGGGGCTTTGGTCAGTCAGATAACGTTGAATTAACGGCAGTGCAAAAGCCGCGGTTTTGCCGGTACCGGTTTGTGCACCGGCCAGTACGTCACGCCCGGCCAGTACTTCGGGTATGGCAGCCTGTTGAATGGGCGTTGGCGTTTGATAACCAAGCTCATCAAGGGTGGCCAACAATTGGGTTTGCAGCCCCAGGTCGGAAAAACGCATAACTGACATCGCTACTGATTAAGAAAGACCGCGTTAGTGTAGCACTTTAAAGGTTGGCAGCTTAGTTGTAGTTTATAACCTGATACCTGTTTTTATTCACCACGTATTGAAAGCGGGCACTTAAGACCAACTTATGGAATAGGCAACTATAAAGGAATCAGCCGGTGACGTTCGCTATACGCATTTTACTCCTGGTATTTATTTTACACCTTGATGGGCTAACGTCTGCATTCGGGGCGGACGAACCATTACTTTCCGAGCAGGAAGTGCAAAGTGCAGTAGCGCAACTCATTGCTGTGGTTGAGAAGGAGTATATTCGTGACGACGCACGTCAGGACACGGTTGAGCTGCTTAACAATGCGCTGCAGCGAGGTGAACTGAACGGCCCGTTTTCTTTTGGCCGCCTGAAAATCAAACTGGAGTCCATGCTCTACTCAGTAAGCCAGGATTCCAACTTCGAACTGCACTGGCAGTCCGGACTAAGCGGTACCGAGATGGGGACCGATGAGCTACCCGGTGCACTTCAAACGCAAATGCTGGAAGGCGAAATTGGCTACCTGGCTGTCGATGGTGATTTATTTGATGAGCAGTGGCAGGCAGAAGTTGATAAAGCCATGGCGTTTTTATCAGACAGTCAGGCTATTGTGATCGATCTGAGGAGCGCCGGGATGAGTTCATTGCCGCTCTCGCAACATGTTCTGAGTTATTTTATGCCGGTGGGGCAGCCGCTTTCGATGGTGACTCTTGCTCACCAGCAACGCACGCCTTTGTTGGCACAACAAGTTGCGAGTCCTGTCCCGGGTGATACGCCTTTGTTTATTGTTACATCGCCTTTTATTGCGGGCTCCTGGGAGTTTGTCGCTTTTACATTACAGCAAGCCGACCGGGCTACTATCGTGGGTATGCCAACCATTGGCCTGGGTTATATGACAACTGTCGAGAAACTCAGTGAGCATTTAAGCCTGGTGATGGCTTACGCTGAGCTGCAACATCCGCAAACCGGCGGTAGCTGGAAAAACAGCGGCGTTATACCGGATGTGCAAACTGACGCTGACCAAGCGATGTCTGTAGCGCTTAAACTGGCACGCGTTGCTTTGTAGTGAATAAAAATAACTGGCAGCCGGTTTACCAAAAGCGTAAGCATTGCGGGGCTTTTATTTTTCTTCAATCGCTTACGCTACCAGCGGAGAGCTTAACTCATACCACCAAAAGCCCGTGCCTGGGATATGGGGCTATTCGGTACGCACAAATCGTAGAATATGGCCTTTGAAATTAGTGTCTATAGAGTAGCTACTTTCAGGTTTGGAGAATGAAAATAAATAGCCGATTTCACGCATTTTTTTCGCCAGCTTGTTCTTCCTTCCCCGGCCAGGGTCGACAATGATGACCTCGCATGCGGGGTTTGAATGGTCCCGTATGAAGCTCGACAGTAAGCCTATATGTTCATCTTCATACAATAGATCGCTACCAATGATTAAATCGAAACGACCTAAGCTGTCATTATTGTCTGCCCAGCCGGTTCTCTCAAAGGGAATAGGGGTGTCGCCGTTAAGCTTTGAGTTTCGGTTAAGAAAGGTCTCAACTTCAGGGTGATAATCGGTTGCAGTGATATCTACGTGCAGTTTGTTAAGCAATAAACTACTCAGAGCTGTACCACAGCCAATTTCTAATACCCGTTTTGAGCCAATATCATAGTTACAAATATGATGCGCCAGCACCAGGCTTGATGGCCAGACAACGCCGAACATGGGCCAGGACGCGGAACAAATGCCCAGCGCTTCGGCAATGCCTTGCGGGTCGTGGAATTCTTGTTTATTGCGTAACGTGCAGAGGTGAATATCTATTTTGCCAAACTCAATGGTTTGGTAACTTAATCGCAGGTTTGTCATTTGGCCGTCTCATTAATGAGCGCTTAGCCAGCTATCATGGATAAATGACGAAACGAAGGAATTACAGAGTATAGTTATTAGCCAGAAATGCAACGTTTTTACCAGACTAATTAATGCCCACAAAAAGCCCCCAGACGTTCTACCATGGGCTCTGAAAATACCACGCTTGCTGAATTTGCCTTTGTTCCGGCTGTCACGCAGGCGAGAGCCGGCTGGTTTCGTGCCGGCTCTCGCCTTATGCAGCGTTACTTTGTTTTATAGGGCGATGGGCCGCCTTCGGCGATAAACTTATCAACTCGCTCTTCCAGAACTGACAACGGAACCGAGCCCATTTGCAGGATCATGTCGTGGAAGTTGCGAATATCGAATTGCTCACCAAGAGCCTCTTCTGCTCGCGCGCGGTACTCAATAATCGCCATCTGACCAAGATAATAGGAGAGTGCCTGTCCAGGCCAGGCAATGTAGCGGTCTACTTCGGTGGTGATTTCATGAATCGACAGCGCGGTGTTCTCTTTCATAAAGTCCTGCGCCTCTTTACGGGTCCAGCCTTTGGCATGGATGCCGGTATCAACCACTAAGCGAGCCGCTCGCCACATCTGGTAGCTAAGCATACCAAACACCTCATACGGGGTATGGTAAAGGCCCATTTCTTCCCCTAGTAACTCGCTGTACAGCGCCCAGCCTTCACCGAAAGCCGAGATATAGCTCTTACGGCGGAATTCTGGAATGGCGTTGTTTTCCAGTGATAATGGCATCTGGAACGCATGGCCCGGAGCAGATTCATGTAGCGTGAGTGCCGGCAGTGAGTACAGAGGACGAGAGGGTAAATCATAGGTATTTACCCAATAGGTGCCCGGGCCGCCCCGGCCCGCGGTATAAAACGGCGCAATATCGTCTGGGACCTTAATAATGGCAAAGCGTTTGCGGGGCAGGTGACCAAACCACTGGTCTGCAACGCCATCAAATTCCTTGGCAGTCCAGGCTGCGCGGTCGAGCAGTGCTTGTGGAGTATCAACATAAAACTGTTCGTCGGTGCGCAGGAAGGTTAAGAAGGCCTGCAAGTCGCCATCAAAACCTACCTCAACCATTACTTCGTGCATGCGTTGACGGATCCTGGCGACCTCATCCAAACCAATCTGATGGATTTCCTCGGCGCTTAAATCCAGCGTGGTATATTTCTTAATTTGCGCCTGATAATAAGCTTTGCCATCGGGCAGGTCATAACCGGCAATCGAAGGCTGAGCATTCGGAATGTAGTCTTCCTGTAAAAAGGTCAGCAATGTCTGATGAGCCGGAATAACATACTCGGCGATTGCGGCTTTGGCTTTGGCCTGCAATTGCGCTTGTTTTTCCTCGCTTAAGCGGGAAGGCATTTTCTTAAACGGCTTGAAATACATGTTATCCGCGCCTTTCGCTTCGATAACCGAGATCACTGATGCATCGCGGCCCTGTAAGGAAATCTTCGGTAACGTAAACTTACGCGCCAGGCCAAGCTTCATATTGGCAATCTGCTGATCGAAATAGCGCGGCATGTCTTGCAGCCACTGAATGTAATTCTCGAAATCCTGCTCGCTATGAAAGGTTTCACGGGTGATATAGGCCAGGTTGCTCCAGAACGCCGTATCACCCAGTAATGGCTTTTCGTAGGTTTTAAACTGCTGGTCGGCAATCAGGTTTTCAATTTGCAGGCGATACACCGCGTAGTTGATTTGATTGGTTTCCGATAACGCCTCTACATCGATTGCGTCGAGCTGTGCCAGGGTCTCCTGCCATCGGGCAAGGCGGTTTTTCTGGGTAGCTAAGCTGACATCCGGCAGGCTCGACGGCGCGCTGGTGGTATGACTGTTCTCGTCGGTAGCGTCTTTATTCTGGCGCCACGCCCACTCCGCCTCATACAATGCTGCAAAGCGGCTGTCGGCGGTATTCTGAACCACACTGGGGGTAGCTGACGGCGAAGAGGTAGAAGAGCAAGCCGTTACACCAATGGCCGAGCACGCCATCATTACCGATAAAGCGACTATTTTTACTGGGTTGGGGGATTGAGCTGTGAGCACCAGAGTCTCCTGTTGTTGTTATATGCGGATATTATTTATTCTATCGTACCTTACTCATACTGCCTCAGTGAAATGCCCTGAGCGAGAGGAAACCGTCAGGCTGCTGGTCTAGGTAGACCAATTCCCCGGTGGCTGCCTGTCGCCGGCCCGGCGCATAAGTTATAGTGAGCGCTATCTGAAAGCCTGAATGTTTCACAGGAGAAAGGCATGCAAAAAGGTATAGGCGGGGCAAGCAAAGCGTCGGCACTGGCGACATTGACCGACATGACAAAAGACACCCGCCCGGTAGATAAAGCCGAATACACCAGCCGTATCGATAAAGCACAACGCTACATGCGTGAGCATCAGATTGCAGCCATTTATCTTAATGCCGGCACCAATCTGAGCTATTTCACCGGCATGGACTGGTATGCCAGTGAACGCCTGGTAGGCGCTATTCTGCCTGCCAGTGGTGAGGTAGTGTATATTGCTCCTTTGTTTGAGATTGACTCGCTGTCGGAGCGTCAGGTGATGGCCGGTAGCATTGTGGGTTGGCAGGAGCATGAGAGCCCCTATGCGCTGGTTGCTGAGGTATTAAAGAATGCCGGATTGAGCGGTGGCGATATTTTTGGCGTGGATGAAGCCACCGCGTTTTTTATTGTCGATGGTTTTAATAAAGCCATGCCGGATCTCGAAATCATTAACGCCAGTGGCGTAACAGCCCATTGCCGTATGCATAAGTCTGTCAGCGAACTGGCGCTAATTCAGCGTGCCATGGATATGACGCTCGCAGTTCATCAGGCCACCGCCAGTATATTACATGAAGGGATCACCACCACCGAGGTAGAACAGTTTATTCATGAAGCGCATAAAAAAGTGGGGGCCAGCGGCTCGTATTTTTGTATTGTGCTGTTTGGCAAAGCAACGTCTTTTCCCCATGGCGTAAAAGATCCTCAGGTATTAAAACCGGGCGATCTGGTGCTTATCGATACCGGTTGTAAGTTACATGGCTACCTGTCAGACATTACCCGCACCTATTCTTTTGGTGGGGCCAGCGAAAAACAGGCCCGCCTGTGGCAGGCCGAAAAAGACGCGCAACTGGCGGCGTTTGCTGCGGCGGCCAATGGCTCGCCCTGTGGTGACGTTGATGCTGCGGCCCGGGTTAGTCTGGAAAGTGCTGGCCTTGGACCTGATTACGATTTGCCGGGATTACCTCACCGCACCGGCCATGGCATTGGCATGGATATCCACGAATGGCCTTATCTGGTTAAAGACAATCCGCAGCCATTAGCTCCCGGCATGTGCTTTAGTAATGAGCCAATGATAGTGGTACCTGGCGAGTTCGGGATCCGCCTGGAAGACCATTTTTATATGGCAGAGGACGGCCCGCGCTGGTTTACCCAACCGGCTCAGTCCATCGATAACCCCTTTGGGCTGTAACTGTAACAAAGTGTGGCAAAAGCTTGATATTGATTGCAAAGCCACCCACGTTAAGTAATACATTCAGGGATTAGCAGGATAAAGGGGCGGGAGGACTACCATGCGAAACTTGCTGGACAGTGTGCTTAAACCGGTCAGACGGGCGTCTGATGCCGGCTCGGCACAATTTGCCGAATGGTTTATGCAGTCGCGCCACCGTTTTACCATTACCGGCTTAAGCCGCAGTGGTAAATCCATGCTGTTTACCAGCCTGATGACCATCTTAAAGTACCGCAGTGAGCAGCAGTATCAGTGTCTGCCGTTGCTCCGTTACCTGCCTATGGATCTGGTTGAGAACATGTGGGTGGAGCCGCTGGGCGATCTGCCTGAATTCCCGGTAGAAGAGCACATGGCGGCGTTGGAACAGGGCGCATGGCCGCCGGCTACCGAATCGGTGGCTGGGTTTCAGTTAACCGTGCGGCTGCGCCAGACCCATGGCGTTAAAAAGTACCTGCTGCCGTTCACCGATATCGTATTTGAGTTTATTGATTACCCCGGCGAGTGGCTCACCGATTTGCCCATGCTGGATAAAACCTTTACCCAATGGTCGGATTCCGCCTGGGCGCAGCAAATGAATGAGCCGCAGAATCAGTTTGCTAAAGACTGGCATGAAGCGGTGAGCGGATTTGATTTTGAACAGCCGCCAACTCCCGATGCGATTAATTTGCTGGTCAGTAAATACCGCGAGTATCTGCTGGCTGCCAAAGCTCAGGGCATCTCTATGCTTCAACCGGGCAGTTTTCTTATTCCCGGCTCTGGCTTCGACTGGCAGGAATACGGCTTTACGCCCTTGCCGTCGCGGATCAGCAGCGATCTATCCAGCCCCTGGACCCAGCGCTTTACCCATCATTTTGAGGTGTTCCAGAAGAACTGGCTGGCGGCATTAAAACAAAGTACGTTTCGTGAGACAGATAAGCAGATCATTCTGGTGGATCTGTTCGAGGGCTTAAACCACAGTAAGAGCCACCTGTATCAGCTGCGGGAAACCTTAAGTAATCTGGCGCAAACCTTTGTGTATGGCGATCCGGGCTGGGTGCAACGCCATCTGTTGCGCCAGCAAAAAATTGCCAAAGTGGCTTTTGTGGCCACTAAAAGCGACCTCATTCCAGCGGCGCAAAAAGACAACTTGCTGGCGCTGCTGAAAGATGTAACCCGGGGGGCAACGGCCCAGCTGGATAAAGACGAAATCCAGTTTGAACACTTTCTGGTGTCGGCTATTCAGGCCACCGATGCCGGTTCAAATGAGCAGGCTCTGCGCTACGTAAACAGCGAAGGGCGCTATATGGAAGCGACCTTCGAGCCGTTACCCGACTCGCTGAAAGCCATGCCTGCTGATGAACATTACCCGGCGTTACCGGCAGGTGTGCCCAGGGATCATCTGGCGCGTATTTTAAATGGCAATGGCCTGGACAGGCTGTTTCAGTATCTACTGGAGGACTAACCGTGAGCACCACCGAAAAAACGTATCGCTCCAAAGTCACACAAACGGAAATTGATATGCAACCGCCGGATCATGCCATGCCGGCCAAGCGGGAGGCTGAGCCGTTAACCGTTGTAGAGCCCGCCAGGGGCTTTTCTGCTAAGTGGCTGGCGCTGCTTTCAGGGATTGGCTGTGTGGTGGGATTCAGCTTGTTTGAGGCGGTAACGTTTATTGAAAGTAACTTTGCTTCCTCGCCGGTAGCCACTTCGGTGCTGGCCGCAGTATTGGGTGTCTTTGTGCTGAGCATATCCACTATGACTCTCGGCGAGGTGCGGGGCTATCGCAAGGTGACGCAGTTTATTCATCGCCGGCCAAAACTATCGGAACTGGCGCGCAACGACGCCAGGCAGGCAACGCTGGATGCATTACAACTGCATGCCAGCCAGTTTACCCGCCACAGTTATGCCGAACAATGCTACAAGCGTTTTACTGGCTTGTTAAAGGCCGATCACTCCAGTGCCGAGATTGTAGAAATGTACCGCCAGTTTGTGGCACAGCCGGTGAAAACAAAAGCCAGTGAAGTGGTGAAAAAGGAATCCATGGCCAGTGGCAGCATGGCGTTTATCAGCCCGAATCATTTAATTCAGTCGCTGATGATTTTATGGATCAGTATGCGCACCATTAAGCGCGTGGCCAAAGTGTACGGCCTGCGCCCGGCTACCGCGGGAAACTGGAAACTGATGAAAATCCTTGCCCAGAACCTGGCCGCGCAGAGCATTTTTGATTTGGCCACCGATGAGATGACCAATCAGCTCAGTGGCTCACTGGCTGCCAAGTTAATGGAAAACTCTGCCGAGGCCGTGGCTGCCGGCGCACTGAACGTTCGACTGGGTAAAACCCTGATGCGCTTACTGGAAGAAGAAAAGTAGCCATCGGTGTAGCGCGTAGTTTATCGGCAAAATTAGCGTACTGGGCGTTTACGCCGTTGTCTGGAAGGAACCAACACCCATTTTGTCATTCTAAAGACATGTTACCGAGGTAGCATAAAAAATAAAAATGGTCGTGCAAAACAAAGGAACATCATGATTACTCGACGACAGTTTACCGTCGCCTTAGGAACTCTGGCAGCTGCCGGTATGTCAGGCGGCCTTTTCCGCCAGCCCATGGCTGCAACCAATATTACTATGAAGACCAGTGCCGGTTATGGCCCGCTGATTGAAGATCCGAACGGCATACTGGCATTACCTGAAGGCTTTTCTTATCAGGTTTTATCCTCTTTCGGCGATAAGATGGATGATGGCTTGCAGGTCCCCGATCGCGCCGACGGGATGGGCTGTTTACCATTGGATGAAAACCGGGTTGCATTGATCCGTAATCACGAGTTACAGCCCAAGCATTTAACTGAATTCGGGCCCGGCCAATCTGCGCCGTTTAAATCTGCCCTGGCTTACGATAACAATGAACGCAACGAAGCCTTGCCCGGTGGTACCACCACGCTTGTTTACAATACGAAGACCGGCATCAAAGAGCAGGAATACCTGAGTCTGGTAGGCACGGTACGAAATTGCTCTGGCGGTGTTACTCCCTGGGGAAGCTGGCTCACCTGTGAAGAAAGCGTGGATACACCCGCCGATGATGGCAATAAATACCATGGTTATGTGTTTGAAGTCCCCGCCACCGCAAACGAACTGGTGGAGGCCAAGCCGCTTAAGGCGTTAGGCCGGTTTAATCATGAAGCGGCCTGTGTGGACCCCGAAACCGGCATCGTCTATCTCACCGAAGACCGCGGCGATAGTTTACTGTATCGCTTAATTCCTAACGAATATGGCAATCTGGCCGCTGGTGGTAAATTGCAGGCGCTGGCGGTTAAAGGCTATCCGAAATTTGATTCACGCAACTGGAGCAAACGGGAAATGCCCGTGGGCGAGTGGCTGAATACTACCTGGGTGGATATCGCTTCGCCCGACAGCGCCGAAGATGATTTGCGTAAGCAAGGGTATCAGGCCGGTGCCGCTTTATTTGCCCGGGGCGAAGGCATTCACTGGGCCGAAGACCGGTTGTATTTCTGCTGCACTAACGGCGGGCACAAAAAGCTGGGGCAGGTTATGGCTTACAAACCTTCTGCTTACGAGGGTAGCCCGGGAGAAAGCGATGCGCCGGGCGCTTTGCAATTATTTGTTGAAAGTGCTGACAGCCAACTGCTTAACTTCGGTGATAACCTTACGGTTACGCCCAATGGCCATTTGATTATTTGTGAAGATCAGTACACCGCCATTGTGGATAATCATTTAAGAGGTGTAACGCCAGCCGGTGAGGTTTATCCTTTTGCACAACTGGCCCTGCAAACCGAACTGGCAGGGGCGTGTTTCTCGCCGGATGGCAAAACGCTGTTTGTGAACATTTATTCACCCACCAAAACCCTGGCGATTTCGGGCCCCTGGAATCACCTCAACGCTTAAGCGTTCAAAACGCGGCAGCCAACCCGGCGGCCGTGCTAAATCTGGAATAATTTTAGTCGGTTTATTAGGAGTGATTAATATTTTATTCCTATCAATATCCTATTCCTGCGTAATAATTAATCACGTTTACGAATAATGAAGCGCTGATTAACCGCCACATTGATATAAATAATCTTCTTGTTTTTTGTGGCCGTTTAAATTTTAAGTTTATGAAGTTATTTGGTTAAATTTTGTATCATTGGTTATTTTTTAATAAGTTTTCGACATGAACGGGATTTCTGAAGGAGAGTTTTATATTAGAGCAGAATAAATAGAAGCTTTGAGCAGAAAATTATTCTTGATCTGAGATAAAATATTTCAAAAAAAGTGAATAATTAGAAAAAATTATTCTTGACGTGTGGTCGTGCTGTGGGTTAAATGTTGACCATAAGTGGTAATTTAGCCGCACTAAAAACAGCAAAAGGGTCACACTCATGCATAAGGAACTCACGTCAATGAAGGCGAAATTTGCCGGGCAGTATCTGTCTGGTCAGATTCGTCAGGCAATTCGTCAATCCTGGAAAAATCGTTCAACCTCTAGTGCTGCCGTAATGTTTGCCGGTGCAGTGGCTGCAGGTATCTGCGCACCCGTTCAGGCTCAGCAGATTACGGGGAGTATTAAAGGTACGGTTACAGCGCCTGGCGGTGATATAGCAGTAAGTGGTGTTCAGGTCGTTGTTACCAGTGATGTGATGCCAAAACCGCGTTCGGCAACTACCCGTCCGGACGGCACATTTACGCTGCCTTACCTGATCCCGGGCAATTACGATATCACTTTTACTTTCCCGGATGGTTCGGTACGTAAAACCAATACCACAGTACTGCTGGAGCAGGCGTCGGTGGTTAATCTTGCGTTTGAACCTGCACAGGCAGAGCGTATAGAGGTTTACGGTACGGCAATTATTACCGAAGGTGATTCATCGCTGACTAACTCGTTTGGCGAAGACGTTATCGCCAATATGCCTATTGGTCAGTCTTACCGCGACATGTTGAAAATCCTGCCTGGTGTGGAGTACAGCGAAAATGGTATCCTTGGTCCATCAGCCGGTGGCTCAGGTGTGGATAACAGCTATGCGCTTGATGGTGTAGACCTGTCTTTACCGATGTTCGGTAATTTATCGTCTGAACCGGCCACTCACGATATTGCGTATGTTTCTGTCGATCGCGGTGGTGCGAAAGCGATTGGCTTTAATCGGGCCGGTGGTTTTGCTGTAAACTCTGCAACGAAATCAGGTACTAACGAATTCCATGGCAGCCTGGAATATCGCCTGCAAAACTCTGGTTTTACGTCTACACCAGTGGATGGCGTAATCAGCGATGTCGATCGCAGCTGGATTATTGCCTCTGTAAGCGGCCCTATACTTAAAGATCAGCTGTTTTTCTATGGGTCGTATTTCCGGCCTGAAGTGACCGGCGATAATAAAATAACCGCTTATGGGCCAACGAAATCTTACGAAAATACCCGTGATGAATATTTCGGTAAGCTCACCTGGGCACCAACTGAAGACATTTTATTGAATGTTAGCCAGCGCGTGTCTGATCGTCAGGAAATTGGTGGATCTATCGGTGAATTCGAAACCGACAGCGTTTCGCTGGGGTCTGAGTCGAAGATTAAAATTACCGCCGTGGATGGTTCCTGGCTGCTTGGTGATACATCGAGTCTGAATTTTAAATATGCCAAATACTCGGAAGATGGCAGCTCACGTCCGGACGTTGAGTTAGGTTTTATGCCTGTACTTGGGGACTCTCTGGATATCAACAATCTTGACCAGATGGGTTATTTTGGCGTGCCAAGCTTGCGAGACTATCCGGAGGGTGCAACCGCTGAAGAAATGGCAGCTATTGATGCTTTTAATGCCTCAGCTGCACCGTTGATTGCTCAGTATGGTTATGTTGGTGATGACGGTGAACTCAGCGGCGGCTCTGGCGTTGGTGCATACCCAACTTATAACAATCAGGATTTTGCCCGTGAGTCTTTCCAGGTAGGTTTCGATACTGAAATTTATACCGGTGACATGACCCATTTCCTGCACTTTGGTGCACGCTGGTCTGAACTGGAAGAAGACTTGTCACGCCTGTCTAATGGTTGGGGACGAATCAGCTACGTCGGTGGCTTAGGTGCGGATGGTGGTGACACGGATTTAACCAACGTCTTTTATGAAGCATCTATCGAACAAATGAGTCTGGTTCAGGATGGTAGTGCAGTGTCATCGATCACGTCCTATGCAGAATCGATTGATTTTGAAATCAATGATGAAATCGAACACGGTGACTTTACCTATAATATTGGCTTGTTAGTCAGCCGCGATACCTTTTATGGTCAGGGCCTGAGGAAAAACAGTAGCAACGTATCAGGCTACGAGCTGGCACCGGGTGAGAAATACGAAATGTACAAAACCGACTGGAAAGACATGATCCAGCCGCGTTTGGGGGTGACCTGGGAATACGAAGAATCGGCTACCGTATTTGCGAACTATGCCAGCTACAACCCGAATGCCAGCTCACTGGCGCGGGCAGCTTCCTGGGATCGTAATACCCGTCGTACCCTGTTAGTTCGTTTCGATGAGAACGGTGACTTTGTGGATGCCGGTGGTGCCCCCGGTTCGTCAGGTAAATTCTTTGCCGACAATATGCGCCCGCGTCGCATCGACGAATTTACTATTGGTACTACTAAAATGGTAACTAATGAGCTGTTTGTTCGCTCGCACTTACGTTATCGCTACGGTAGCCACTTCTGGGAAGATATGCCTAACGGCGCCCGCTTGTACGGCGACTATGGTGATTTCGGTGGTGTGCCAGCCAATATTGCCGAAAAAGGTTTGTATATTCCTAACCTCGACGCCATGCGCGATGAAGTGGGTGGTTCGTCTTATGTCATTGCTGAAGTCGATGGCGGCCAGACTAAGTACTGGGAATGGAGTATCGAAGGTGAGTACCAGAATGATAAGTGGTATGTAAACGCCTCTTACGTGTGGAGTCACTATTACGGTAACTTCGACCAGGACAACACCACGGCTGGCAATGATGCCAACACCTTTATCGGTTCATCTTACTACGGTGACGGCCGCGGCCGCATGGTATGGGATAACCGCTACGGTAATATGATTGGTGATAAGCCGCATAAAGTAAAAGTGATCAGTACTTATACTGCCGACTGGGAAGGTGTGTTTGGTGCGTACTTTGTGTTCCAGTCGGGTGAAGCCTGGACGGCGTGGGATGGTACCCCATATGGTTATTCATCAGGCACCAGCCGCTTCGCTGAACCGGCAGGTAGCCGCCGTGGTGCCAGTCACTGGCAGGTGGATTTAAGCTATACGCAAAACTGGGAATTTGTTGAAGGTTACACCGCGCGTTTCCGTGCTGATATCTTTAACGTGTTCGATAAGCAAACAGGCTATAGCTACAACCCCTATGTTGTCGACGAAAACTTTGGTACGCCACGTCAATACTACAACCCACGCCGTATCCAGCTGGCTGTCGGTGTGAAGTTCTGATTTCCGTATAACCTCGTTGACTCACGACGGTTGAGCCACCTCTTTGAGGTGGCTTTTTTATATGGTGCGCCGGGCATGGCGCGTAGTGCGAAAGCACTGTTCGATTCATTGTGGTGGTGAGTCGATGACTTGGAGGT
>CATMRP010000034.1 GCA_950073835.1 uncultured Alteromonadaceae bacterium | reverse complement strand
GGCATAGTGCTGGTGGATTAGGGCAAGCCCGGCAGCGTTACAGACTGCATATCCAAATATCTGCCGCATAGAGGTATAATGCCGGCAAACCTGTTTTAGAGGACTCCTTATGGCCACCGCCGCCGCTGTACACATTCTGGTAAGAACCGAAAAAGAAGCGCAGCTCCTGTTAGCCCAGCTTAAAAAAGCCAAGGGTAAAAACTTTGCTGCCCTGGCCCGAAAGTTTTCAATTTGCCCCTCTGCTAAACGCGGTGGTGACTTAGGAGAGTATAAACGTGGTCAGATGGTAAAGCAGTTTGATGACGTGGTGTTTAAAAAAGACATCCTCACTATCCATGGACCGGTAAAAACCAAGTTTGGTTATCACCT
The DNA here is from genome assembly GCA_950073835.1 of uncultured Alteromonadaceae bacterium. Taxonomy (GTDB): domain Bacteria; phylum Pseudomonadota; class Gammaproteobacteria; order Enterobacterales; family Alteromonadaceae; genus Alteromonas. The sequence continues at coordinate 34,020 of CATMRP010000034.1, read as the reverse complement.
TATTAAAACCCTGTACCGCAACGACTAAAGCATGGCGTTAACCATCCGCGAAATTGACTGGCAGGACGCGTTGCCAGTCAGGCATCAGGTGCTCTGGCCCGATAAGCCCGCCTTGTTTTCCCGGGTCGATGGTGATGAAACCGCTACTCATTACGGGGCTTTTAGCGAGGGGAAACTGGTTTGTGTGGCATCGATTTACCTGAGCGATGACAGCGCCAGGCTAAGAAAATTTGCGACGCTGCCAGACTATCAGGGCAGGGGAATTGGCAGTAAGGTACTGGCAAAGGCCATAGAACAACTCAAACAACAAAATATCAGACGCTTCTGGTGCGACGCACGTACCACGGCAACAGCCTTCTATGAGAAATTCGGACTGGCAGTGGAAGGCCGTGAGTTTGTTAAGTCAGGCGTTTGTTACTTCCGGATGGGCGTCGACTGGCCGTTAGACTAGCGCTACTTTACTTCTACCGCGAGGGAGTCGGCAATGTTGGGTTTGGCTTGTCTGGTCTTCTTGGCTTTCTTGAGTGGCGGGCACAGATCTTCGCTATTGTAATAAACAATACACTCAAGACACTGCACACACTCGTTATAGTCTACCTTTCCTTGCGGCGTTATCGCCTTAATGTCGCACTTGTGATAGCACATGGTACAGGGCTTACCGCATTCCTTGCGGCGGGTTAACCATTCAAATTTGTGGAAGTAGCCAAGTACTGCCAACCCGGCACCCAGCGGACACACGTAACGGCAGTAGAATTTATTAATAAACAAACCGAGCCCGAGCAATACCAGGGTGTAGAGTACAAACGGCCAGTAGCGCACAAAATGCAGGGTAACAGCGGTTTTAAATGGCTCTACTTCTGAGAGCACTTCGGCAGCCGACAGTGAATAGTACGACGTGCCCGCCAGGCCAATTAAGATGACGTATTTAATCCACCACAGGCGGCGGTGCAGGGAAAAAGATATTTTGTACTGGCGAATGCGGAAGCGCTTAGCAACCCAGCCGACCATTTCCTGCAGGGCACCAAAGGGGCATAGCCAGCCACAGAAAATCCCGCGGCCAACAATAAACAGGCTGATAAATACATACAGCCACAAAATAAATAACACCGGATCCATCAGGTATACCTGCAAATCAAAGCCATTGATAAAGCTTTGTAAAATGGGGTAGATGTTGACTATTGAGAGTTGTCCCTGGGCATACCAGCCAATAAACAACAGGGTGAAAAACATAAAGCCCCAGCGCACCTTACGAAAGAGTACTTCGTTGGCAGACAGCCTGTGCTGGAAGGCAAAGATGGCGGTAACGGTAATCAGGCTGAGCACTAAAATGGTAATGGTATGCCAGCGCATTTTCCATACTCTGACCCACGCCGGCACTGGCTCTTCGATTACTTCTACTGCGGCGATATCAAACAGGGTTTGTGGCAGGGCATAGTCGTTGGAGAACTGTGCTTGTTGCTTGATGAGGTGGTTCTTTGCTACCTCGATATTCAGATTGAGCTGCATCGGCACACTGGGATTAAAGCCCGACTGGGTACTAACCGCGAAGAGCTGCAAATCTTCGGTGGCGGCAATATCGCTCTGTAGCGCCTGCGGCTCAAAACTAAAAAAGTTAAGGTCGCGCATGGCGAAGGGCAGTTCATTTTGCGTCAGGCTTACCTGGCTGGGCACCGTACCGGGCTTAAAGTCGGCATCGAGGTAACTAAAGTAACCTTCCGACATTACCATAAATGCCTGCTCGTTGGGCTTCAGCATTGCCTGCAGACGGTTGAAGGCGTCCTCACCAAGCAGATTGCGGCCGATGAGCGGTGAATTAAGGTAGGCGTAATACACCGTGAATGTATCGTTAAAGTCGGTGTCGAAAGTCTCAGACGGATAATCATCAAGGTCGCTGCCGAGTGCATCCTCAAAGCTTTCGCGACTGATTTGCCACCGCTTCAGGTAACCTTTCTCCAGCAACTGGGCCGCAGTAAGGGGCTCGTAGTTATCCTGCTTTGCGGTGGCCGCAGGGCGGCTGGCAAAGCCGGTGAGCTTATTTCTGGCAACCTGTAGCGCAGAGAGTAACACCGTGTCACTCATAACAATCACCGAGACGGTGGCTTTAGTCACGCCATCAACATGTACGGTGTTGTCGTTTGGGTTTGTGTCATTCGATGCGCTGTCGACGATGACGCGGTTAGACACATTTTGACCAATATACTGGTCAAGAAATTTCAGCATGGGTTCTGGCCCCAGGCCGTGCAAAAAAATGGGCTCGTGGTGGTGCAGAATATCGATGCCGACAATATTGCCTTCCACATCGATGCCTATCAGCAGGTTAATGCGGTCGCCGGAAAAACCGGGTAACTCTACCAGGTCGTTGCTTTGAAAAGCGTAACCGAGGAGTTCCTGTAACTGATAAACGGGGTAAACGGGATAGTCGGCTTGCTTTTCGCCAATCACGGTAGCTTTGGGAAACAGTTGCTGAATGCGCTGTGGAGTAATACTTTCTTCGGCGTGGCTTGTAGCACACATGCCGAAGCAGAAAACTAACCAGATACCGAGAACAAAAGCAAAACGTTTCATTGGGCTCCCTGCGGTGGGTGGGGCAAGTAGCGATGACTAAACTACCAGCCCCGAGGAGAAAAAACGCGACAAACGCGGTGGGACTAAAACGGTTTGTCGCGGCGCCTCTTAGCTACGAGGCAATTTGAACGTCCAGACAGTACCACCCTGGTTAATGTCTTTAACTTTCTTAGCAACTTCACCACCCCACAGAGGAACGGCACCACCCCATCCGGATACGATGCTCAGATATTGCTCACCATCCTGTTCCCAGGTAATGGGTGAACCAACGATGCCTGAACCCGTATTGAACTTGTAAACAATTTCACCGGTTTTAGCGTTAAAGCCGTACAGATAGCCTTCTGGCGTACCAGTAAATACCAGGTTACCTGCAGTGGCTAACACACCACCCCAAAGCGGCGCATTGTTTTTGTATTCCCATACAATTTCGCCGGTTTTAGGGTCAACCGCTTTAAGTGAACCAATGTGGTCGTAGATAGGCTTGATAGTGAAACCAGAACCTAAGTAGGCAGCCCCTTTCTTGTAGTTAACCGGCTCGTTCCAGATGTCCATGCCCCATTCGTTGGAAGGCACATAGAACAGACCTGTATCCTGGCTATACGCCATAGGCATCCAGTTTTTACCACCTAAGAATGAAGGTACGGCCCAGACAGTTTTACCTTTCTTACCTTCTTCGCTGTCAGCCGGGTTGCCCGGACGCATGGCTTCGTCGTAAATCGGACGACCATTTTTGTCCAGGCCTTTGGCCCAGGTGATGCCGCTTACAAAAGGGAAGCCACGAATGAAGTCGCCGTTTTCACGGTTAAGTACATAGAAGAAACCGTTACGGTCAGCAGTAGCTGCCGCTTTAACGGTTTTGCCACGATCTTTGTAATCAAACGCGATTAGTTCGTTAACACCATCGAAATCCCAACCATCATGTGGAGTGGTTTGGAAGTGCCATACGATTTTACCGGTGTCAGGGTCGATAGCCAGACGCGAAGAGCTATACAGGTTATCGCCAGGACGTAAATGAGAGTTCCACGGCGCAGGGTTACCGGTACCCATAAAGATCAGATCCTGATCCGGGTCGTAAGTGCCGCCTAACCAGGTTGCTGCACCACCGGTTTTCCACAGGTCGCCAGTCCAGGTTTTGTTTGCTCCGCCACCGGTAATACCATTGTCTTTACCGTTCAAAGTACCCATGTGGCCTTCTACGGTAGGACGAGACCATACCAGTTCTCCGGTTACTGCATCACGGGCTTCCACTTTACCCACGATACCGAATTCACCACCAGAAATACCGGTGACTACCATGCCTTTAACTATCATAGGCGCGGCAGTAAATGAATAACCCGCTTTATAGTCGCCCAGGGTTTTACGCCATCTTGGCTTACCGGTTTTCTGGTCGAGTGCTACCAGTTTGGCATCCAGGGTACCGAAGATAACTACGTCGTCGTATAACGCCGCACCACGGTTGATTACGTCACAGCAAGGCATGATGCCATCGGGTAAACGCGCTTCCCATTGCCATAATTCGTCACCGGTTTCTACGTCGATAGCGTAGATACGAGAGTAAGAGGCGGTAACGAACATAATGCCGTCTTTAACCAGTGGCTGTGATTCCTGACCACGTTGTTTCTCGCCACCAAAAGAAAAGGCCCAAACCGGACTTAGCTTCTTAACGTTGCTAGTGTTCATTGTGTCGATTGGACTAAAGCGCTGTCCACGCGGACCAAGGCCATAGCTGACCACGTCACCTGGGGTTGCCTGGTCATTGACGATATCTTTGTCTGTCACTTTGGCCTGGGCTACGCCAGTCATAGCACCAAGGGACAGGGTTAAACAGAACGCAGAGCTGAGTAAGCGGCCTGAAACTCTTTTACTTTTCATCAGATTTCTCCAGTGTTTCAACGGGGTTTGGTACCCTTTGTTACAACGTCCGCGGCTTGTTCATCAAAAAGCATGCGACTGTTGAGTGTTGTTTTCGTCCACTAGGTGAGTATAGAACACCATACTTACCTAAGAGTCCTCAGAATTAGTATCAGTCATCATTTTGTTAACAACCATTAAACCTTGGGTTATCATTTTTAGTTCGTTGGTAGTAATACTTCGCTGAAGGGCTTATATCTCGTGGCTTTGGCGGTGTATGAGAGGAGCGATAAATAATAAAAAAGGCCGCATTTTAAAGTGAAAAATAGCGGCCTTTCGAAATCTTGTAAAAAAAATGTAATGCTTATTCGGTGCGATGGTAATCGGGGATTTCGTAGCTCAGGCCGTACTCTAAAAACAGTGCTTCCATTTCGCCGTTTTTAATCATCGGTTCGGTGATTGCCTGGATTGCATAAGCCAGCTCCCGATAATCTGTCTTAACTGCCATGCCAATATCCCAAGACTTAATGCTCATAGCGGCCAGGCCGTCAGCACTGATGTCATATTGCTCGGGAAGCGGTGCAAATTCGGTTTTGTTAACGTTGCCAGAAGTACTCATCCCCCATTGCAACTGACCCTTCATACCAGCCACTGCAGCCACTTCACCTTCCTGCAGCAATTTGATGCCGTCAAATACCGAATCTACATGTACCAGCTTGTCTCGCAGGCGGCCACCAATGGTTGCGCCGAGGAAGAAACTGGGTAATGAATCAAGCTCTACGGCAACCGGTTCGTACTGGAATATGGCCAGGGTACGAATATCATTGGTTTTTTCGTGGTCGCGCAATAGTGCCCAGCTTTCCTGCTGATAGGGGCCGAACATCACCACCAGGTCATTCTTGGGGAGGCCGTAACCGTCAATGGCGTAGGCAAACTTACGATCATAAGGTACCCGCAGCATTAAATCGGCTTTCTGGCGGGTAATGATATGGCCTTTCCAGATCGCATTGCGCAGGTCATCCTCGAGGTTTTCGTCAGCGTTGATCCACATCCACTCCAGATCAACGCCCAGCCCTGCCGCTATACGTTTACCTACTTCTATGTCTACACCGGCAGGTTCGCCGTCCCTGAGGTAGGAGTAAGGGGGGAAGTTGTTATAGACAGCAATAGTTATCTGGCCTTGCTCAAGAATATCCTCATAACTTTTAGCCATCACAGACGTGGCTATTAAACTACAAATCAGAAGAACACTTCTTAATACCATTACTGCCCCTTAACTGTGTATTGATTAGGTGAACGGCTTACTCTGGTACGCCGCGAGTTTCGATGTATGATTTGATTGCCCACATCGCTTCCTGAGAAAGAATGCCTTCAAACGGAGGCATGTAAACACGGCCATCAACTACTGCTCCATTACGGATGCGCGTCATAAACCAACCGTCGGCTTCTTCCTGACTGAAAAATTCAAACTCATCGTTAAGTTTACGCAGATCCGGCGTGATCCCGCCAGAAATAACTTCCAGACCATGACAACGGGCACAGTTCTGGTTGTAAGCGGAGTCACCGATTTTAATCGCCAGCTCATTGCCGGTGTAAGGATTGGTCGTCAGCCACTCATCACCCAATTGGGGTAATTCACTGGTGTCTACTGCTTGCGGCGTTACATCACCGTGAGCCATTGCATTAGCGGTTACCAGGGTTAGGACCGCCAGCATCGCGCTGCGCAAAATAGTTAAATACATCTTCATCTCGGTTTCTCCAAAAGCTGCCACATTGAGTTGTCATGCTGTTAAATGTTGCAGTGAAGTAAAAATAGTCATCAATAAGTTTTCATGTCTACAACAAAGCACAGGGTGAAAGTTAGGAGATCTGGGGGTTCCTTCCAATTGTACTTAGGTAGTAAACCTTTCATCCTTTTTGCTCATTTCCACTGTGTACGATCATGCTCTACTATTGCACCATAAGGTTAAAAAAGGGTTTTGTTTTTGAACATAAAAAAACGGATGGATTACAAATTTTACACCTGTTTAACGTGGTTTTCGCAGCACGTTCGTGGTCTGTTCGTATTCGTTGCGGGTAGTGTTTTGTTGCCAGCAGTGGCTAATGCCAAGGCACTAAATATAGATGTGATTTATGTTCAGCAATCATCAAATCAGGCTGCGCAGCCCTTATTGCTTAAAAAAACGCCCGACAATCTCACCATTGCCGGTGCCGAACTGGCTATAAAAGACAGCAATACCACGGGGCGATTTTTAAAGCATGAGTACGCTCTTTTGGGCGTAACTGGCGCTACGAGCGAGGAAATTATAACGGCCCTCAAACAACGTCTGAACGGACAGCCGGCTATTCTCCTTACAGACCTGCCCACGACTACGCTGAAAGTAGTAGCTGATTTGGCACTCGCCAACGGCAGTGTGGTTATAAATGCCGGTGAAGCCGACAATAGTTTGCGTGTATCTGAGTGTCGTGGAGGGATGTTACATACCCTGGCGAGTCGGGCGATGTTAACCGATGCCATGGCCCAGTTTTTTATGGCCAGGCGCTGGCGGGAGTGGTTTGTGATCAGTGGTGAATCTGATGCCGACAAAGCGTTTGCTGAGTCAATTAGCCGTTCAGCGAAACGTTTTGGCGCAAAAATAACCGGGCAGAAAACCTGGAGCTTCAATACCGACCTGCGTCGCAGTGCACAGCGAGAGGTGCCGCTATTCACTCAGGGCGACGATTATGATGTGGTGCTGGTGGCCGACGAATCAGATTTGTTCGGTAACTATATTCCAAATAATACCTGGTTACCCAGACCGGTTGCGGGCACTCATGGATTAATCCCAACAACCTGGCACTGGGCGCTTGAGCAGTGGGGCGCTACCCAGTTACAAAACCGTTTTTACGAACAATTTGGGCGCGAAATGCTCGACAAGGATTACGCGGCATGGCTGGCGGTTCGCAGTATCAGTGAAGCGGTTACCCGCACCCAAACCAATAATCCTAAAGCCCTTTACTCGTATCTGATGAGTAATGACTTTGAGCTGGCTGCGTTTAAGGGCCGCAAGTTGAGCTTCCGGCCGTGGAACGGCCAGTTGCGGCAACCGATTCCATTGGTGCACCCAAAAGGTTTGACCTCTCTGTCGCCGCAGGAAGGGTATCTTCACCCGAGCACTGATTTAGATACGCTGGGATTCGACAAGCCAGAATCACGCTGTGATATGGCTTACTAAAAGGTGGTATAGAAGTATGCGTTTATTAGTTTTTGCAGCTGGCCTGTTAACGGCACTGGTGAGTCAGGCCGAAGTCGCTTATGTTTCTAACGAAAAAAGCGATACGTTAACCCTTATTGATGTGGATAAGCTGGAAGTTATCGATACGCTGGAGGTAGGAATGCGCCCCCGCGGCATTATCTTTAGCCAGGATTACAAATACCTGTATATTTGCGCCAGCGAATCTGACGCGGTGCAGGTAATGGATTTGGCCACCCACAAGGTGATCCACAATCTGCCTTCCGGTGAAGATCCGGAGCAGTTTGCTCTGCATCCTAACAACCGTCATCTGTATATCGCTAATGAAGACAGCGCCGTGGTCACAGTTGTCGATACCGTAGACCGCACAGTAATCGCACAAATTGATGTAGGCATTGAACCGGAAGGCATGGCGGTGAGCCCCGACGGGAAATGGGTAATCAATACCTCGGAAACTACCAACATGCTGCACTGGATAGATGCCAGCACCCACGAGTTGGTGGATAACACCCTGGTCGATCAGCGCCCGCGCCATGTGGAATTCAGTAAGTCCGGCGACAAGGTCTGGGCGTCGGCTGAGATTGGCGGCACGGTGGACGTTATTGACACAGTCTCCCGGGAACTGATTAAAAAAATTACCTTTAAAATTCCAGGTGTACACCGCGATAAAATACAGCCGGTAGGCATTAAACTTACCAATAATGGCAAGTATGCCTTTGTGGCACTCGGCCCGGCAAATCATGTGGCGGTTATAGATGCCAGCTCCTATGAAGTGCTCGATTATCTGCTGGTAGGGCGCCGTGTGTGGCAACTGGCCTTTGCCAAAGAACAGTCTTTATTGTTCACCACCAATGGTGTGAGTGGCGATGTGTCGGTGATTGATGTGGAAGATCTCAAAGTCATTAAAACGATTAAAGCCGGCCGCTATCCATGGGGCGTTGTGGTTAAACCATGAGTGATCCGGTATTAGCGGCAGAGCAAATAGGGTTTGCCTACGGGGCCAAGAAGGCACTGTCTGAGGTGACTTTTTCGCTGTCATCGGGGGCATATTACGCCTTGCTTGGGCCCAATGGCGCGGGCAAAAGCACGCTGTTCTCTATTCTTTGTCAGTTGCTTCAACCACAAACCGGCAGCGTAACGGTTAATGACATCAGTGCCGCGAAAAAGCCGCGTCAGGTGTTAAAGCAAATCGGCATGGTGTTTCAGCAACCCACGTTGGATTTAGATTTGAGTGTTGAGCAGAACCTGGCCTATCACGCCAGTCTGCACGGCTTATCGAGCGCCTACACAAAGCAGCGTATTAATGAAGAGTTGCAGCGTTTTGCGCTAAGCGAACGACGCAAAGATAAAGTCCGCTCGCTTAATGGCGGTCACCGCCGTCGGGTAGAGATAGCTCGTGCGCTGCTGCATCAGCCGGCCATTTTGCTGCTGGATGAGGCCACCGTGGGCCTGGATCAGTCCACCCGTGACACAATAAACGATCACCTGCGCCGGTTATGTAGTGACTCGGGTATTACGATTTTGTCGTCAACCCACCTGATTGACGAAGTGCGACCGAATGATGAGCTGATTGTGCTGATCAACGGCCAAATTCAATTGCAGCAACGTTGCGAAGAGGCTATGCAGGCCCTGCAACTGGACTCGGTACAGGCGCTTTACCGGCACTTTCATCAGCAGGGGGAGCGATAGATGTACTGGACCTGCTTTATTGGAATTTTAAAACGGGAACTGCTGAGATTCTGGCAACAGCGCTCGCGACTGGTAAGCGCGCTGGTACGCCCTTTATTGTGGCTGGTGGTGTTTGCGGCGGGCTTTCGTGCTGCGTTGGGGGTAGCGATTATTCCGCCCTATGAAACCTACATCACATATGAAGTTTACATTATTCCCGGCCTGGCCGGTGTGATCATGCTGTTTAACGGCATGCAAAGCTCGCTATCTATGGTATACGACCGTGAAATGGGCAGTATGAAGGTGCTCCTCACCAGCCCCATGCCCCGACCGTTTTTGCTGGTCAGTAAACTGTTGGCCGGTGCCTGTATTTCCCTATTGCAGGTGTATGCCTTTTTTGCCATCGCCTGGTTGCTGGAGGTGGAAGCTGAGCCAATCGGTTACTTGCTGGTCATCCCGGCTTTACTCCTCACCGCCTTGTTACTGGGGGCGCTGGGACTATTGTTGTCGTCTTTTATTAAGCAATTGGAGAACTTCGCCGGGGTGATGAACTTCGTGGTGTTTCCAATGTTTTTCCTCTCTTCGGCGTTATACCCGTTGTGGAAAATGCGCGAGTCGAGCGAGTGGCTGTACTGGATATGCCAGTTTAATCCGTTCACTCACGCAGTAGAACTGATTCGTTTTGCGCTCTATGGCCAGTTTAACGGGCAGGCAGCGCTGGTAACCGGTGTTTGTACACTGATGTTTACCAGTCTGGCTATTTGGGGCTACGATCCCAAACGGGGCATGGTAAAACGCAAGGTGGGCGGTTAGCTCGCTGAATTAACAAACGGATGGATTATCCCGATAGCCGCGGTGAATAAAGGCTAGCTGAATGACAGTACATCCACTACTATAACTTACAGAGCATTAACAGGGTGATAAAAATGGTAGAAATTCTCGTTGCGGACGACCATCCCTTATTTCAATATGCAATCACCGATTTCGTTGAGCGTAATATTCCGGATACTAAAACCATCAGTTGTATCGACCTTGAAGAAGCGCTTAACACCGCTGAAGAAAATCCTGATATCGACCTGGTTTTGCTGGATCTGAATATGCCTGGCATGGACGGTCTTAACGGCATCGTGCGTTTTCGTAATCAGTTTCCTGAAATTCCTATTGTTATTGTGTCGGCAGAAGAAGATAAAAATGTTGTGTTGCAGGCCTTTACCTATGGCGCGGTAGGGTTTATCACTAAGTCTTCCAGCTGTGAGCAGATTGTGGGTGCGCTCCAGCAAGTGCTCTCCGGTCAGGTATACCTGCCGCCGGATATTATACGCAATGGTGGTAGCAGCAAACCAAAAGACGACTCTGCTCAACAGCAAATCGATCCTAAGCTGATTGGCGCTTTAACCCGTCGCCAGTTACTGGTGTTTGAATGCATCGCCAAGGGTAAGTCTAACAAGCAGATTGCCTATGAGCTGAATATCGCCGAAACCACAGTAAAGGCTCACGTGTCGGCCATCCTCACTAAGCTGAACGTACATAACCGTATTCAGGCAGCACTGTGTGCCGCCAGTATCGACTTTAATCAGTATCTGATGCGTAACTAGCAGTTAGCGACTGATAGTGCTTTGTAGGCCATGGGTACCCTGTTGCCCATGGCGTGAGTTATTCTGTACCACCTTTTCTTCACGAATTGTCTTCTGTTGTAAGTGCTTTATAGAGCGCCGAAAATTGAGTATTGTAGTTACCTTGCTGTTATTAAACTAACTTAGGACGACATGGAAATCGAAGTCACCCGACCAAAACAATTCGCCGATCTGACCCGCAGTTACCGTTTGCTAGCTGATGGTAAGGAAGTTGCTCTAATTGAACGCGGCACCACGCAAAAGGTGACGCTACCGGCGGACTGTAAAACACTCACAGCCTACATTGACTGGTGTTTTAGCCCGGAATTTTCTGTTAGTGATATTCAGGATGGCCGCATCGTAGTGAAAAACGCCTTTGCCTCTAATCCGCTGAAAGCGTTGGTACTTCCTCTCTATTACGTGTCATTCGGTAAACACAAATATCTGAACATAGAATCATAAACCTTACGCTTATGAGCCGATGTTTGGCACAACAAGGAGAGACCAATGCAAGACAATCAGAAACAATACTGGGGAATGCCGCTAAACACCTACTGCATGCTAATTCATTTAAGTCAGCTAAGCAGTATTGTTATTCCCGGGCTAGGTTTTATATTGCCCGTTGTGATGTGGGTGGTAAATAAAGATAAAAGTGACACCATTGACCAGCATGGCAAAGTGACGGTGAACTGGCTGATAAGCCTGGTTATTTACTATGCTATTTGTTTTATTCTTATCTTTTTAATCATTGGTGCTTTCGCAATATGGGTGCTGGAGCTGCTGAATATTATTTTTGCTATCATTGCTGCACTAAAAGCCAATAATGGTGAGTTATGGGTGTACCCACTTAGCATTCAGTTTTTGAAGTAGCCAGCACTGGTTTAGATGCCAACTATCGCTGAAACCGCTCTATAGCGGACATGGAAACTCTTGCGGTACGTGCGGGTTGTAGAGTGAGTTGAATGGAAAATGAAAAGGGGCTCCCCCTGCTTTTTGCACTAGTTAGATAAAGTGGTGTAATTACCAAGGGATACGAAAGAGAATCGCCCTAAAAATTCAATGCCCGGTATGTTCTATCTGATTAATAACTGCTAAATAGTGACTAAATACGGTTCTTTTTGTATCTATATTTGTACATTACAATATTATGCCTATAATTGTATTCATATAGATACATTTTGAGGGTGCCATGAGTAGGAAACAAATTGGCCAGCAATTACAGGCAGAGCGTAAACGACAGAAACTCAGCCAATCGGATATTGCAGATAAATTGCGATGCAGCCGACCCAGTATCTCCAATATAGAGAATGGCAGGTACCAGGGTTCACTGCAATTGCTAGAGCGATACTTAAACCTTATGGGGTTCGAACTAGCAGTCGCCCCTAAACAGGCCAGGCGTCCAACCCTAGACGAACTGGATTCTATCTACGATGACGACTGATAAACTTACTGGTTTGCCAGAACAAATAAAGCGAATCACTGTTAACGCGGCAGGGCAACAAGCAGGCTTGCTCACTCACTCTTCTTTTTTTAGCTTTTTGTACTCCCAGGATGCCATGGCAGTTTCGCTCACCATGCCGAATAACCCTGCTCCATACAACCGCGGAGCGCTGCATCCCGTATTCACCCAGAATTTGCCTGAGGGCTACTTGCGCCGATATATCTTAGAGAAGCTGCGCCGCTATGCGGACGTGGATGATATGTACCTGTTGGCACTGATGGGGGCTAAAGGGATAGGCCACCTGTCTTACGATGCAGGCATCCAGTTACCATTAGCGGAACCGATTGCAATAGGAGATATTCTGCATTGGTCCGGTAAAGAAAAGCTTTTTCCGCAGCTGCTGGAGCGATATTACCTTAATGGCATGGCTTCCGGAGTGCAGCCCAAGGTTGTAGTATCCCGCTCTGCGATTTTGCAGAAAGATGTGATCGTTAAAACATTTGATAAAGAATTCCCACTGCTCACAGTAAACGAATTCGTCTGCATGAAATGTGCTGAGCATTGTGGGCTCAATACTCCAAAGGTGTGGTTATCCGATGATTTGCAGCATTATGTGGTGGAACGCTTCGATACTGATGGATCCGGAAACAAAATCGGCATAGAGGACTTTGCTACTTTGATGGGCCGGACTGGCGATCAGAAATACCTGGGTTCCTATGAGAATGTGTTAAAGGTGGTCAACCTGAATACCGGTTCTTTAGAGCAGGTTAAAGAAGCATTTAAGCTGGTGGCCTTTAATTGCCTGATTGGGAATGGTGACGCCCACTTAAAAAACTTCTCTTTGCAGTACCAGCCAGACCACACAGAAGTTGGGCTCAGTCCGGTTTACGATATCACCCATACTCTGATTTACCCCACTATCGACAATGAGATGGCGTTAAAAATGCGTAAGAGCAAAGCCTTCCCTCCTCGACATGAATTGGTGGAATTTGCCTATACAGCGGGTCTCAGCCGTTCGTTGGCCGGCAAGATAGTCGATACCCTGGCAGAAGGTATCCTGGTGTCCCTATCTAACATGGAAGAAGTGAATGCTATGGATGGGTTAAGGAACTCCATTGAAGATCACCTGAATACTGTGATGGAAAAGTCAGGAATACAATCCATATTCCGGCACGACAAAAAGAAGAAGTACAAATAGAAGCCAAAATCCCCCCACCAATATGGGTAATTAACGACTACGACAAAATCGCTTGGTGTTAACAACCTAATCTGAATAAGTTCTAATTCGATCTAGTGGACAGAGCACAAGTATAGAACTCTACTAATTCTGACAATTCTCGTAATGGTCAGAAGCGGACATCAACGTCGTGCTATGGGCCGAAGACGCTTTTTTACACCGCCTTAATCAGTGCCCCCTACGTAATGATAATGCAACGCGTTGGGAATCCCTCTTGAGAAGTTTGTTAGTTCGAGTGCCAAAGTGACACAGAGATTGCTTACTACAAACTTTTCGACCATAATGGAAATGTGACATTTTGACACAACAGGAGATAACATTATGGCTACCACTTTGCCTCGCATCACAGCTAGGGTTGATGTAGAGACGCAAGAATTACTTACTAAGGCTGCAGCAATTGCTGGTATGTCTAGTATTAACTCATTTGTCCTGAGTGCTGCAATTGAAAAAGCTAAACAAGTAATAGATCGTGAGCAGGCTCTAAAACTGAGTCAAGCTGACGCTATGCTGTTGATGGATGCTTTAGACCGTCCTGCAACACTGAACGCTAACCTGAAAACAGCCTCCGAACGATACCAGAGTAAAATTCAGTGATGAATACGGTACTTTTAGAGAAATCTAAACACGATAGAAACCGATTCAACTGTGGTATCGAAGCTCTCAATAATTACTTAAAATTAATGGCTAGCCAACAAGCGAAGAAAGACAATACCAGAACGTTCGTTTTGGGAGATGATAACGACAACTCACATATCATAGGCTTTTATACCTTAACTATGACACCAATTGACTTAAAGGCATTACCCGATAAGTTACAGAAAAAGCATCAATCATCAACTTCAGGGGGGCTCATTGCTCGTCTTGCGGTCGATGACCGATATAAAGGGAGAGGTTTTGGTGAATGGCTGCTTATCGACGCGCTCCGAAAACTATTAGTTGCAAGTGATAGCGTTGCGTTCCCTGTTATTATTGTTGATGCCAAAGATGGTGCAAAACTGTTCTATGAGCGTTATGGTTTTCAGGCGTTTCAACATGCGGAAAACAAACTATTCATCACCATTGCGGATGTTCGAGCCAGCTTAGTCTAGATAATCTCAAATCTATCGCAAACTAACGCGCCCCTCCTTCATTAGCTTATTGGTATTTGTTGATATAAATAAAAATGTCTGGTTCTCGCTCATTGGAGTCTTAAACAGCCGCTACCGAGGCTGTAAATGGTCCAGGCTGTGTGAAAACACACTTTCTTGTCGCAGGCGATGAATATCCATATTTTGAAATCTTCGAAGAAGATTTCGATCGCGATTTTCTACAGCACCTGAATTTATCGGAGACGAGTCAGATTGTCAGGGGTTATCCTTCTCTGATAGCTTTTGTTAGTGCCTGAACGCCCATAATTGCCATCATTCGTTTCATGTTGTAGGCAAGAACATGAAGACTCATCTCGGTACTGACGTTTTTGAATCGTCTTGTCAGAAAATGAGTTGCACCCATCCACATTTTTATCGTCCCAAAGGGGTGCTCAACAGTCTGTTTTCGGATCACAGGCGTTTGCGGTGCATTTGCGAGGCGCTCTAGCATGGCCTCAGCTTCTGCCTCATGAATCCAACGTCTCATTCGTCTTGGCTCACGTTTTGAAGTTGTGCATTGGTTTCGAATTTTGCACTCCTTACACGCGTTATGATTGAAGTAGACATCTAATTCCAAACCGTCTTCGACGGTTCTCGTTCTATTTATCATTTCTTCGCCAGCAGGACAGATGTAAATATCTTTAGTAGGGACATATTTGAATTTTGAGCGATTAAAGATCCCCTTCCTTTCCGAGCCAGATGTGTCTGTTTTAGGAACTAAAGTTTCAGCGCCAAGGTCCAGTGTCGCTTTGATATCCTGACGGCTGTAATACCCCTTATCTGCCAGAGAAGTAATATCTTTTCTATTTAACATCTCTTGCGTGAGTTTGGTCATCCTTGCTAGCTCGCCACGGTCGTTAGTATTTGTAACATCATGACAAACAATAAGATGATGCTTAGTATCAACCGCGCTTTGGATGTTATAGCAAACCTGGCGTTCCATATTTCTGGTTTTAAGCAATCTGGCATCGGGATCGGTTAGTGATACATGTTTGTCTGGGTGCGCTTCTACTACCCGCTTCATTTCCTGCAATTCACCTAGCCTTTTCTTAAACCAGGCCAGTTTATCCTTCACCATTTTTACTCGATTATCTGGAACTTCTTTGCGGTCTACTTCGTCAAGCTCCAACAGATATTTAGAAATTTTCGCCTCAACGCGAGCAATCAGGTCATTGACTTTCTTAGACGTAAAGTTATTCGTCTTACTGTTTACGGCTTTGAATTTACTACCGTCAATGGCGACAACGCCCTCACTGAACATATTCAGCTCTCGACATAAGATGACAAAATGACGGCAAGCCAATTTGATTCCTTCGCCGTTATCACGTCGGAAATCAGCGATAGTTTTAAAGTCCGGTGCTAACCGCTCCAATAACCACATGAGTTCAAGATTCCGGTTGGCTTCTGTTTCCAGTCGACGAGAGGATTGAATACGGTTGAGATAACCGTAAATATAAAGCTTCAATAAAATGGCTGGATGGTAGCCGGGGCGACCCGTTGATTTAGCCTGAACACGCTCAAAACCTAATTCTTGCAAATCAAGTTCATTGACGAAAGCATCAACAATACGAACGGGATTATCTTCACTAACAAAGTCATCCAGGACCTCTGGGAATAGAGTCGCTTGAGTACGACATTGTCCTTTAATATGGTTCGTCATAATCAGCCATCAATGTTCATTAACATTCTGATTATTATATCAATTAAATACCAAGGGAATTAGATTTCTTGATCATAAAGAGCGGCTCTTTAGACCGAAAAGTGATCAGAGTTTTCACACAGCCTGGGTCAAAAGCGGACAACAGCATTAAATTAAAGCCCCGATCATTACCGAGGCACTTGAAACGCATTAATTAGAAGAATTCAGCTTTTTTTTCCTAAAAAATCCAATTGCCACTAAGCCTAAACCGAGTAACGCACTGCTTGCTGGTGCTGGCACTGAATCCATTTCACTCGGAGTAGTATCAAGCCAAGCCAAGCCATCTATACCTGAAATATCGGTATCAGAAAAATCATTACGGCCTATTAAAGTTGCCAAACCTGAGACTGTGTCTACGCTATACAAATTTGCCCCTTCATTTGCATACAAAACCCCTGTAGTCTCATCAAATGCTAAACCGATTGTAGTGGTTGATATACCCATATTTCCGATAAATGTTGAGGTGCCAAGAAGCGTATCTACTGTGTATAACCCTCCACCCAAATCAGCTGCATACAAAATATCATTGAAGTCATCGTATGCCATACCCCTACCGTCAATTCCTGCGCCACTCCCAATAGAAGTTACTAAGCCAGTGGAAGTCATAGATTTAAGTGTATTGCCATCAAAAATATCAATCGCATAAATTAGCCCTGCATTTTCATCCGTAGCAAGGCCGTGCCAGCCTGACGAACCATCCATATCATTGACGAATGAGTAATCCCCTGTGCTGATGTCTATGGTTCCGATGGCGCTGGTGGTGTAGGTGTTAAGATCACATATGCCAGAACCGTAAAGACTTCCATTCAAAAATGTAGCGCCCGCATAACCTACACATATAGCGTCAACAGATACTATAACGGTGGCTGCACCTGTTGTTTCATCAATACTAAAGAGCTTCCCCGGAGATCCTGATGCTAATCCTATTAATCCCGCTTGCGCATTACAAACAAACAAACAAACAAAAATAAAAAAAATCTTTTTCATAATTTAGTCCCTGAAAGTTGAAGTTTAATGCTACGACCAAATGCAATTTTATAAAGCAAAATTGCTGCCATGTCTCAAGTTATTGAATTTATTACATCAAGCTTTACAAAGCTCATTTTATTAAAAGCGAGTGTTAAAAAAACCGACGTCTTATTAATGACTAGTTTTAAATAAAATGCTGTTTGCCTTAAACGGCTAAATTTTTGTATTTAATCGAAGAAGATTATAGCAAGAGTCATAATTCAAAATGTTATTGAAACGTTTAGCAATAAAAATAGGGTATGACCAGAAGCTCTAAATCAGCTTTCAGCTATGCAAATAAGAAGTCATTTCGCTATTCATAAATTTCTTTGCAATCTACCACAATTACGCTCACTCAGAATAATTCTTGATTATGTCCGCAATTCGCTCTTATCGGTCATAAGCCATTTACTGACCGCCAGATCTGGTTTCACTCAAAATCCGTAACAGCCGGTTCGTGTATGAATCAAATTACCTGAATTACTCTTTTGGGGCATAGTTTATGATGGGCGGCGGTTGCTGATCCCTCACATACCGGTCAAGCCAGTTACGAAGTTGCATGAAGACCTCTTCCCGATACTGACTAATAGCATGATCTGCACCTTCGTACATGATAAAGCGCACGGGGTAGCGTTTTTCATCCAACGCCTCAACAAGCTTTAATGCCTGGGTTGAACGGGTACGCCAGTCGGAAGAACCGTTTAGTACTAACATTGGTACTTTAGGTAACCTGTCAAGCCAGTTTAATACCGAGCGCTCTGCTAGCCAGGCTTGCGGATCCCGCTGGTACTGCGGGTCCATTTCAGCAAACATTTTGCTAAACTGCGGGCGGTGTTCCAGTGATAAAGCCAAATCTGCAAGAATGCCGCCAACGGCTACAGCACTTACCTTGAGCCCTTTCTTTAGCGCCAGAAAACTCATCATACTACCCCGCGACCAGCCAAATAAACCGATACGCAGGGTATCCACCTCATCAAACTCAGCTAGTACAGCAGGTAATGCCAGCACATCATTTACATCATCACCACCAAAGTGATCCGCCCCCTCGCTGCCTCCGGCCCCCCGATATTGTGAGGCAACCACCACATAGCCCCAACTGGCAATTTCAGCCAGTTGCGCCGGTCCAATCGAAGAGCCCGGAAACGTCAGTGAGCCAAAATCCCGATTACCGCCGCGATTATAAATTACTGCCGGATATTGACCCGGTGCTTTAGGTTTAAAGACAAAACCCCGGATTCTAAGGCCATCGACCTTATAGACAATGCCCGATAAACGTACGTTATGCTTAAAGGTGTTTTCGAGCATCGCGCTGTCAGGGGGTTGTTCAGCGCCGGATGTAAAAAGGGAGTCATGTTCCAGCAAATAGGCTTTAAATTCTGTGGGTGAGGTAATAGGAGTATCACTGATAAGCTGTGCATAGGCGCTATGACTCATCAATACAAGCAGTGACAACAATAGCCAGATTGAGCGAGTATTCTTGTATTTCATTAACCGTCTCCTTGTCGAAATAGGGTCAGTACTGTTTACTGGTGCTGCTCACATCAGACATCGAAACGGCATCCGCTACCAACTCTATACTAAATCTTCAACGAGCCTGGCAATGCCTATCTCAGTGATTGCATTGGCGCTCTTGGCATTGGAAAAGTCTTAATTCTGACCGAGCTTTGGGCATCCTCCTACTGGTATAAGGCTAGAAATTATCGTCCATTATTCATCGATTGCCGCGAACACGCCTCATGCATAGTATTTTGCCCTTTATATCAGGCTTTATGCTGAGTAATTTTTCAAAAAACGCAGAAATGGCGAACCTGTCGGTCTGGTCGTTCGTCTTTATGGTATCCGAAAGAGAGAATGACTGGCTATGATTGAAGAAATTATCACGCTCATCCTGCGTTTTATTATAGCGATACTGCAGATATTGATTAACTCATGAACGAAGCAAAAATTGAAATACTGGTACTGGAAGCGCAGGCCGGTCGCAGGTCGGCCATGGGGGAGCTTTATAACGCTTTTTACGATCCTATGCGCAAATATGCCTTATTGCGTGTGGGGGATGCCATGATTGCTGAAGATCTGGTCCACAACGTATGGCTGCACATTTCAAAACGAGTACAGCAACTGCGGGATGTGTCGTTGTTTCGCAGTTGGTTATTCAGAGCGTTACGCTGGCAAATCATCGACTGGCAAAGAATGTCTAGTAAGGAGGTGGTGTCGGCAGTGTTACCCGATAGCGCTGAGGAGGCGTCTCTCCTCCAGGATTCGGTACTGGTATTGCCTATGCTAAAAGAATTAACCCATGAAGACCGGGAGGTTGTGGAATTGTTTTATCTTAACGATATGTCTGTTCGTGAAATTGCACTGATTATCAGTGTCCCAATCGGGACGGTGAAATCAAGGTTGCACCGCGCCAGAGCGCAGTTAAAACATCAGATAGTAAACCTGAACCAAGGGGCAGAAAATGAATAATGAACTGGATGATAAAATTAAGCAGGTTTTGCAGGACCAGGCAAAAGAACTGGATACGCTGGTAGATGGCGGTTTGTCTGACTACCTGGGGCAGGGCTTTAAAGGCGGCTTTTCATCAGTGATGAAACTTGGCTATGCCCTCGCCTTTGCGTTAACGGGCTTAATCATTTTTTTGGGTTTTCGCTTTTTTACCGCCGTGGCCGAGACCGAGCTATTCTGGGGCGTGTTACTGGTGTTGGCTTTTAACGCCCAAATCGCGGTGAAACTATGGATTTTCATGCAAACCAATCGCAACATAGTGTCCAGGGAATTACGCTTACTCGAACTTCGGCTCAGTAAAGAAAGTCGTGATTAAGTCATATTTTATGCATTCGGCGGCAATGCAAGGAAAGCTCCGCGGTGTCGATGCTATGAATGACGATTTTATTCGCACAGAGAGCCTTCACTGGTTATGCTAAGCACCGGATGAACATCAACTTTTTGGAATTAGGATAGTTAATGACTACGGATTACCTGTCACTGGAATGGCAAACGCTGCAAAATCAGTTCGATAGCTATGAAAAATACAGTTTACTCATTAAGCTGGTCGCCATTTTTACAACGGCTTTTGCTTTAGGGTTTGAATTTAACCTGTTGGTGCCGGTGCTAATGGTTGGGGTTTTCTGGTTGCAGGACGGTATCTGGAAAACCTTTCAGGGGCGTTTTGAAACCCGATTGTTGGCCGTTGAGGCTGCATTAGCTGCCAATCATAATGAAACCGGCTGCCAGTTCAATCAGCAGTATCAGCAAACCGCCAACAGCGGTATGGGCCTGATTAAAGAATATCTCAAACAGTGCCTCAGACCTACAGTGATGTATCCCTATGTTGTTTTGCTTGGCCTTACTATATCAAGAATATGGTGGTAGTAAGTGCCTACAATCAGGTTTTTACATTTGACAACAGGTTAGATAACGCCAGCTTCATCTTATGAGGTTTCACCGGCTTATTTAGCAGCGAGTAGCCTTTTTCCCGAACCATTTGGCGTAGCTCATTGGTATAGTTGGCCGTGATCATAATAACCGGCGGGTGCGGTGCCAAATGCTGGTGAGTAATTTCCAGCGCGTCAAAGCCTGTATCACCATCGTCCAGATGATAATCTGCGATGATCAACTGTGGGTCCAGCTCGGTTAAAAACTCCGGTTCCTGCAATTCTTCCAGAGTTTGTATCGACGTGATGTTGCAATTCCAGCTGCCCAGCACCGTTTCCATGCCTTTACAAATTTCATCGTCGTTATCGATAAGTAAAATTCGCGCCCCTTCGAGTTTATCGTTGAAGCGATCAATTAACGGTGGCGGAGCCGGTTTTACCCGCTCAGCAGACACATCGGCATAGGGTAGAGTAATGCTGAAGCAGGAACCTTTGCCCTCTACTGAACGAACATTAATAGTATGGTTCATTACGCTGGCGAGCCGTTCAACAATGGCCAGGCCTAACCCGAGCCCTTTGTCATGGCGGCGTTTCTTGGCATCCAGGCGGTTAAATTCGCGGAAAATTTCACTCAGTTTGTCTTGCGGGATCCCAATACCGGTATCAAAAATCTGAATTTGTAAACCTGCTTTGCGCCGCCTTACCCCTATCAGAATACTGCCCTCGTTGGTGTAGCGGATCGCGTTACTGAGCAGGTTGCGAAGGATCCGGGCCAGCAGGTAAGTATCTGAATGAACCAGGGTTTGAGCGGTCTTTACTCTCAACCTGAGGCCTTTACCCTCTGCCTGGGGCGTAAATTCATTCACCATATTGGTAATTAAGTCGTCGATCTCAAAATCATCCAGTACCGGTTCGATCAATCCGGCCTCAAGCTTGGAAATATCCACCAAAGCACTGATAAGCGACTCAAGGTTTTCCAATGAGTAGCTTAATGAACGCATAAGTTTCTGGGCTTCATCGCCGAGAGTCAGATCGTTCAAGGCATCGGCAAATAAACGGGCCGAGTTCATTGGTTGCAGCAGGTCGTGGCTGGTGGCGGCGAGGAACTTTGACTTCGACTCGTTGGCCTGGTCAGCTTCCCGTTTTGCCTCCAGCAGTTTAATTTCGGCCAGTTGCCGTTCTTCAATTTCGTTGCGTAACTGCAGGTTAATCTCAGAAATCTTCTTGGTACGCTGGTTAACCCGCTGCTCCATATAATCATAGGCGTGCTTAAGGGCCCGGGCGGTGCGCCGTTGCTCGGTAACATCCTGCTCCAGCGCAAAGAAACCAATCACGTTACGATGCTCGTCAAAGTGGGGAATATAGGTTTTGTTTGAAATCCGCACGTTATCCGGATCGCGGCTGTGTTCCAGCTCAAAGTTAACCGCCTGGCCAAGCATGGCCCGGGCAATATGGATGGTGAGTGTCTGATACTCTTTATGGCCAAGCACGTCACTGAGGTGATGATTTATAATTTCGTCCCGTGAGCGGTTAAACCACTTTTCAAATTCGCGGTTAACGAATTCGTAGCACAAATCTTTATTCACGTAAGAAATCAGTGCCGGCATGGCATCGGTAATCAGGCGAATACGTTGCTCACTTTCGCGCAGGGCAATCTGGTTGCGACTGCGTTCGGTAATATCGGCAAAGGTGATTAGTATACCGCCGCCGGGGATCAGATTGCGCCGTACCAGTAACACCAGGCTGTCATCGAGCATCATCTCGACTTCAAGGAAGTCTTTATCCGGTGCAACATCAAAGGAAATGGCGTCGTACAGGGCTTTGGCAAATTCGTTTTGTTGCATGAGATCGGCAAACACATCGCCACGCTTCACGCCGTCATCCGCCAGGCTTAACAGCTCGAAAAAGCGTTGGTTCCAGGTTTCAATTTGCCTTTGTGCGTTAATCAGCACTACGCCCTGGCTCATGTTTTCCAGGGTGGCTTTGAGTAGCTCTGCCTGCTCAGCCATGGCGGTCTCGTAGCGGACCTCTTCGGCTAATTTTATATTGGTGATATCGGTATACACCACCACCAGGCAGTTATCGTTAGTTTTACGCTCCTGCATCTGGATCCAGGTGCCATCTCGCAATTTAAAGATGGTCTGGGCAATCGGGTCGGGATAGACGCCCACTTTTTTCTGCGCTTTGGCTTTGTGATCAACCAGTACCAGCGAGGCGGCGGTAATTTCCTGAAAAGACGTTTTGCCCAATTCGTAAGTAATATTGTGCTGTTGCCAGAACTCGGCGCAGCGGCTGTTTACCATCACCATTTTGCGATCTGCATCGAACAGCGCAAAGGCATCGGAAATACTTTCGATAGCGTCACGCAGGCGCTGCCGATCCTGTTCGGCCTGGATTTGGCTTTTTTCTGTTTCCCGGCGGGCCAGTTCGAGCTGTTGGTTGGATTCTTCCAGACGGTGCAGAGTTTGCTGCAGGCGGTAGGTGCGCTCTTTTACCTTATCGGCGAGCATGGCGGCGTCTTCAAAAGACTGATAGGCATCACTGTGATTGCCCCAGCCCATTTCCACCCGGCGCATCAGCACGCGGTTTATTTTCTGCAGCTTTTCGTTTTCGTAGCGCAGCCGTTCGAGTTCATCATCGCCGACCATTTCCGGCGGTTCAACGGCTACTTCAGGCGTCAGTGGACTTGAGGTCGGTTTCAATGGGCGCTCCAATCGCTACGCCGGTAAAAGTATGGTTCAAGTGTAACCCATTTATTTGCTCACCGTAGGTATTAAATCCGATCACATGATTGGCACGGTAAAGCTCAGACATAGGGTCTTCTAACTGGTATATATCGATTTCAGCGCGGCGGTGAATACAGTCAAAACCAATGAGTAATTCAATGTCACCTACATTGCGGCGAATATCGTTGAGGATCATGGTGGAATGGGCGTGAAGCCCACTGGATTTCATTCTGGTCAGCACAATACCGGCGTCTATGGCACAGAAGAACGTCAGGCTTAAATCGTCGTTCACCTGCTGGATGCTACGGATATACAGGTGGTCGCCAATTTGCACAGCCAGTGGGTGCATGGCAAACACTTCTGAGGTCAGCTCCTCGAGTTTTAAACCGTTTATCCGACAGTATTCCAGAGCAGCCGGTTCGGCATTAAACTCTTCGACCACCCGTTGCCCAGGTGCAGTTTGGGTAACGACCAGTTTGTCATTTTCGGGCGCTAAATGGTGGTGGCTGAATACATCGAAAGAACAGTTAGTATTGATCAGCATAAACACAGCCGCACTGCTGTAAAAGCGACCGTTGCTGTAAATCTGGGTATCGACAAAGTGCTGATCATCACCGGCTGAGCCGCCGACCAGCGGAATGTCCTGCATACTCATATTGAGTGCATCGATAACCAGTTCTTCCCGAATGGATAAGCCATCCAGTAAGGTCATGCCGAATGAGTGTTGCTCTACTGGTCCGGGTGATACAGATTTGCTGCGCAGCTTATCAAGCATTGAGTTAACCAGTACGTCGGCATCACGCTCTGAAAAAGCCGCCAGATTTTCGATGAGCACAGTTTCTACGGCGAAGTGGTGCTTACTCAGGGCAAAGGCACTGATGGAGTGTTTGCGGCAACCGTCGGGGGTGATTTCACCGGCGGATGTACAACCAATTACCGGGATTTCACCAAAATAGCGATTTAATTCTTTCGACAGCTGTTCCAGCGGATAACGGGTGCAACAGTAAAATACTACACAGGCTGCTTCGCAGGGGGCCAAAGCATCGTAAATGTCTCTTGCTGCTATAACAGGATCGAGACTTTCAGAGCCGGCTCTGGCCACAGAGGGCGAGTCGAAGACTTCAACAGCTTGACTAATTGGTTGCGACAGCATGGATACTCCCTAAACTCGGGTGATTGGTTGCATTACGCTGTGCCAAAGTGCTGAGATACCAATTCACCGCTGTCGATTTTATATAATTCACAATTGATTAACAAGATTTGCAAGAGCGATTTACTCATAAATCCCCGCCATTAGTAGCATAAATTGGGCCGTTGGTCATACAACTAACGATCAGGCCGGATCAGCTAACGACTGTTTAAAACGTTGGGAGAGGGTATAAAGCTCATCATCGAGAGGGTTTCGCGGGCGCGGAGCTGTCAGGCTAACGTCTTCCATAATTTGCATGGGTTCACTGCTGAGCAGTAACATGCGGTCAGACAAGGTGATTGCCTCAGTAATATCGTGGGTGACATACACTATGGTTGCCTGACGAGTTTGCCACAGCTGCGTGAGCAGGTGTCTGAGTGAATCGGCAGCCGGTATATCCAGCGACGAAAAAGGCTCGTCCATCAGTAAAATATCCGGCTCACAGGCAAAAGCCCTGGCCAGTGCGGCCCGTTTTAACATGCCACCGGAAAGTTGTGCCGGGTACTGATACTCAGCACCGCTCAGACCAACCTGTTGCAGCCAGTAAAGTGCATTACTGCGGCGTTGTGATGACGCGCCTTCGCAGACCAGCATTACGTTATCGCAGATGGTCAGCCATGGCATTAGTCTGGGTTCCTGAAACATCAAAGCCACACGCGCTGACTGGCCACAGGGCAACGTCAGATTAACCTTACCCTGATAATCGCTGTCGAGTCCTGCGATGATGTTCAGCAAGGTACTTTTCCCGGCACCAGAAGGCCCCACCAGCGCAACAAATTCGCCAGCGGTCAGGGAAATACTGAGATCTGAGATAATCGTGCGTTGGTTACCGCCATCATCATTAAATGATTTACTGGCGATTTCAATCTGATAAGTCAGCGCCATTTGAGTACCCGCCGTTCCCAGGGGCGCAATACGCCTGCTTCCAGGGCAAAGATAATACAGGCAAACGCCAGTGTATAAGCCAGCACACTGGTAATATCAAAATACTGGAAGAACAATGACAGTTGAAAACCCACGCCATCACTGCAGCCGAGCAGTTCAACTACCAGCACAATTTTCCATACCAGGGCCAGACCGCCGCGGGCTGCGGCCAGAAAATACGGGTACAGTTGCGGCAAATAAACCTTTATAAAAGTGCGCCCCGCCGGTACCTGATAGGCTTTGGCCACATCCAGCAAGCGCTTATCCACGGCTCTGGCGCCTTCGCGCATAGTGACCGCGATATTGGGCGTTTTATTTACGATAACAGCAATTAGCGCGGCTGTTTCATTTAATCCAAACCAGATAAAACACAGAATAATCGTTACCAGCGCCGGCACGTTCAGCGCCAGGGTCACGACGCTGTCGAGCCATAAATCAAGCCGTTTAAAGTGGCCCATAACCAGCCCCAGTAAGCTGCCCAGTAACATAGCGCATAGAAAACTATTGGCAATACGGCGCAGGGTAATGGTCAGGTGGTGCGGTAACTCGCCGCTGTCGACATGACCCATCAGGTTAGTCAGCACTGCATAGGGAGCTGGTAACAAGTCGGGAGTAAATAGCATCACAGCGGCCTGCCATAGCAGAATAAAAACCACCATCGACAGCATGCGGGTTAGTGCCGGATGACTGTGCATCAGTGCTTACTGTCCTGCCAGCGCCGGACTTTGCCAGAACAAACTGTCGGGCAGAGATTGCAGTGCACCGGTTACACCGGTCGTTCCCTCATTGGCTTTAAGTACCTTAAACAGCTTTTGTAAATCGGCTTTAATGCTGGCATCAAAGCGGGTCGGGATCCCAGCACGGTAATGCGCAATGAGCACAGGCCGGGCATCGTCTGAATACTTTTGGGTGAAAGAGGGAATACTTTGCCACAGGTTATCGTCTTCGTTCATTTTGGCCCGTGTAGCGAAAGACATGGCAAAAAACTGATCTACCAAAGCCTGGTTGTCGGCTGCCCAGCTCTGTTTGAATAACCAGCCAATTACCGGCACGTCGGCACTGATTTGCCAACTGCCAAGCACTTCATCCATAGTGAGCAATGAGCGCTTGTTATAGGTTTTAAGTTCGGCCGCGTAGTGCCAGAAATTGACCACTGCGTCGAGCTGATCGCGCAGCATAAGCTGATTTAGCATAGGTGGGGCGGCAAATTTAACGGTGGTCTGGCTGGTTAAGTCAAGGCCGAAATGTTGACTGGCGTACGCACTGTACAGGAGCCAGTTTTTGTTGCCCTGGCCGCCAGCGAAGCCAATGGTTTTACCTTTCAAATCACCCATGTTTGCGGCGTTGTCTGAGCTGTGGACAACCAGTTCGCCTGCAGCGGTGGAGTAAGGGTAAAAGTGATACAACCGCCCTTCGTCATACTGGCGCGCTGCCCATAGCCAGTCGCCTACTATCATGTCTACGGCACCGCCTTGCAGCGCTACCGACAGAGCCTGAGGTGAGCCAAGTGCAACCCGGGTTAATCGGAACCCATATTGGGCGGGAAATTCGTTGGCCTCGGCCAGATCGAGCTCCCAGTTGAGGGTGCCATATTTGAGTACGCCGACACGGATTTCCGGCAATTCGTCAGCGCTTGCGCACGATATCAGCGTGCTACACCACAGGATGATACAACTCAGTACAACTCTAATCATCATGGTATGAGTGTTATTCGGCGGTCGTCGGGTCGATCATGGTTTTCACCTGATTAATCTGATTGGCCGGGATACCCATTTGTTCAGCGTGATCAAAAATGGCCTGTTTATCAGGTGAAATATAAACACAGTAAATCTTATTGTCGGTAACGTAGCTTTCTACCCACTGAATATGCGGGCCGGCTTCACGTAATACACAGCAGGATTGTTGAGAGGTATTCTGCAGTTGCTCGGCGGTCAGATCACCGGCACCCGGAATTTCGCGTTCGATAATAAATTTTGGCATGGCAGACAAATCCTTCGTTTCTTATTGGTTGTAAGGTACAGCAAGGAAAAAGGTCCCCGCAGATGCGGGGACCTCGCTTACGCCAGTTATGGCAACGCTTTTAGAAAAAGCCCAGAGGGTTGATGTCGTAGCTGGTCAGCAGGTTTTTGGTTTGCTGATAGTGATCAAGCATCATCTTGTGGTTCTCACGACCCACCCCTGATTTCTTATAGCCACCGAATGCTGCGTGCGCAGGATAGGCATGGTAGCAGTTCATCCAGACACGGCCGGCCTCAATACCACGGCCCATGCGATAGGCAAGGTTAGTATCACGAGTCCATACACCCGCACCTAAGCCAAATTCGGTGTTGTTAGCAATAGCCAGTGCTTCTGCTTCGTCTTTAAACGTGGTGACACCAACAACTGGTCCGAAGATTTCTTCCTGGAACACACGCATGTCGTTGTTACCTTTCAGCAGGGTTGGTTGTACATAGAAACCGTTGCTGAAACCTTCAACGTTGGCAGGACCGCCACCGATAAGCACTTCGGCGCCTTCTTTCTTACCAAGTTCGAGGTAACCCAGGATTTTGTCGTACTGTTCAGCCGATGCTTGCGCACCCACCTGAGTATCGGTATCCAGCGGGTTGCCACGTTTGATTTGTTGCGTACGTGCGATAACCAGAGAAATAAAGTCATCGTACATATCTTCCTGGATCAGGGCACGTGAAGGACAGGTACAAACTTCACCTTGGTTAAAGAAGGCCAGTACAGTACCTTCAACACACTTGCTGAGGAACTCGTCTTCATGCTTCATAACATCGCTGAAGTAGATGTTTGGCGATTTACCGCCCAGCTCAACAGTCGAAGGAATGATGTTGTCGGCAGCACATTTTAAGATATGAGCACCCACTGGCGTAGAACCGGTGAACGCTATTTTTGCAATACGCTTGTTGGTTGCCAGTGCTTCACCCGCTTCTCTACCGAAGCCGTTGACTACGTTCAGTACACCTGGTGGTAACAGATCACCAATGATTTCCATCAGTACCAGAATAGACGCCGGCGTCTGTTCGGCAGGCTTCAGAACGATACAGTTACCGGCAGCCAGTGCTGGCGCCAGTTTCCATGCTGCCATCAGCAGCGGGAAGTTCCAGGGAATGATTTGACCTACAACACCCAACGGCTCGTGGAAGTGGTAGGCAATGGTGTTTTGGTCGATTTCGCTGATGCCGCCTTCCTGAGCACGAATACAACCCGCGAAATAGCGGAAGTGGTCTGCTGCCAGAGGAATATCAGCATTAAGTGTTTCACGAACGGCTTTACCGTTGTCCCAGGTTTCGGCGACAGCCAGTGCTTCCAGGTTGGCTTCAATCCGGTCGGCGATCTTCAGGATCAGATTAGAGCGCTCAGTGACTGAAGTTTTGCCCCAGGCTGCTTTAGCTTTGTGAGCGGCATCCAGTGCTAACTCGATATCTTCGGCCGTTGAGCGCGGGATTTCACAGAACTTTTCGTTGTTAACAGGTGATACGTTATCGAAATACTGACCTTTAACGGGAGCAACCCACTCGCCGCCAATGTAGTTTCCGTATCTTGATTTAAATGAGACGACAGAATTTTCTGTTCCAGGTGCTGCATAGATCATGTTGCTTACTCCGGTAATCAATTATAAAAGCGTTGCCAGATTGTCGGTTTTGCGGGAGCTACAACTTAGCTCCCTGACCGGCACCGACTGCCGTAAGACAAGACTGTTTTCTGGCCGAAACAGTCATTTACTAAAAGTTTACGATGGCACCAACGGCAAGAGTCTGAGCTTCTTCCTGACCCAGAATTCCAGAGAACTCGCTGGTAGAATATTCCACTGCAAAGGTAACGTTGCTGTTGTAGCCATAGAACCAGGCTGCCTGCATACCCTCGTGACCGATGTAATCAGTGTCTTCAATTTCGTTTTCGCCGTAAGACAACACAAAACGGTTTGCATCCATTTTGTAAGATGCCTGCAGGATGTAGCCTTCGCTGTCTAACGACTCGTAAGTGATTGGGTCATACATAGTGACCGGCGCTAAACCCAGAGCGGCTTCTGTGGGCCCTAACAGGATGCCGATACCTTCACCGCTGTAGCCTGATGCATGCAGAGACAAGCCACCAAAGCCTACTTTCACACCGTATGATGCGCCGTTTGAGTCAACGTCACCCATATCGGATTCAGAGGTTTGCGACAGGAAACCAACCCATGCAGTGACTGATGCATCGTCGAAAGTGCCGCTGTAGGTCACTTCACCCTCAAAACGAGGGGCAGACTCTTCGCGGTCAGCATCGCCATTTACTGGCGAAGGATCGATAGCCGCAACGGCTACCTTGAAACCACCACCGAAAGCCGGTGAGGTATAACGAATTTGTGATGCTGGGAACGGGTAAGTGTAACCGCTGCCGATGTTACCGAATGAAACGCCCTGACCATCAACCAGGCCCAGCGTGTCATTAACGTTACCGTAGCCCAGCAGGACTTCGTCTAAAAAGATGTTGCTGCGGTTAAACAGCGTAAAATCTTTACCAATCAGTAATTGACCCCAGTCGGCATCCAGCGTCGCGTAAAACTGACGAACATCAATACCGGTTGAGGTAACACCACTGTTAGAATCGTTGATGGTTACCCAGAAAGACGAGCGACCGCCCACTTTCATATCACCAATCTGCTTACTGAAGTTCATTCCCAGCCAGTTAGGCAGGAAACCCATTTTAACGCGAGACTGGTCACGGTCACCGTTTGGACCGTTATCAACAGACGTTGTGGTGTAGAATGTGTTAAATGACGCATCAACCGATACGGTAGCCACTTCGGCATCGTCGTAAATGGTGATAGCGGCATTAGCTGAAGCTGAAGAGAGTGCAAGTAAGGCAACGGCTAGCGGTTTGCACGCAAATTTATTATTTTTCATGTGTAACCCTCATATTTGTGTTTATTGCGTGGAGTAACACTTTAATTGCGTCCCACTGTCACTCACGTTAATTGACAACGATTCTTTGCCGTTGCTCTTTTGCATTGAGTATTGTTGAGCAGCCGTATTTTGAGTACTCCTCAATGGAGCCTTTTGAATTCAACTTTAGTCCTCTGCGGAAATTCTCCGAAAGATCTACTACCAAAGTGTTGGTTTGGAGGGGCGGTTTTGGCACTGCTTTGACGTGCTACTAAAAGCCAGCACAAAGTGGCAGTTCAGAGAGTATTTTTGGTTGCTTTTGTTAACATAAACTATTTCTACACTGGCAGAGTCTGACTTTACCTCACCGGTAAAAGGCGTAAGCTGCTAGTGGTCGATAGGACCCGGAGTGTCGATTGATCTGTGCACATCAGTGCATTGTGCAGACCAATTCACATTTAATAAGCAGGTCTGTTATGAAAAAAATCGTAGTTGTAGGCGGTGGTGCCGGTGGTCTTGAACTGGTTACCCGGCTAAGTAAAACGCTGGGTAAGCGCAAGCTGGCTGAGATAATACTGGTTGACCGAAGCCGTACGCACGTCTGGAAACCTCTTCTTCATGAAGTGGCAGCCGGGGTGATTAATAAAGCCTCAGACGGCGTTGATTACCGTATGCACGCCGCTCAGCACCATTACCAGTTTCAGCTCGGCAATATGAGCTATATCGACCGTGATAACCAAAGTATCTACCTCGACCCGTTATACGACGAAGACGGCCTGGAAATCCTCCCGGAACGTACCGTGGAGTACGATTACCTGGTTATGGCTATCGGCAGTGTAACCAATGATTTCGGAACCCTTGGCGTGACTGAACACTGTTATTGCCTGGACTCACTTATTCAGGCCGAGCGTTTTCACCGCGCGCTGTTAAATCAGTTACTGAAAATCAATCAGGAAGGTGTTACCAAGAAAAAGATCCATGTCGCTATTGTGGGGGCCGGGGCTACCGGCACCGAACTGGCGGCGCAGTTACACCACGTGAGTAACCTGGCCAGAGCCTACGGTATGCCTGAAATGTCGGCCGACAAACTGCAGGTGTCGATACTCGAGGCCGGGCCGCGGATTTTGCCTGCATTACCCGAGCGGATTGCCGGCTCCGCGCGTCGTGCCCTAACCAAACTTGGCATTGAAGTACGCGAGAATACGCGGGTACAAAGAGTGGATAAAGAAGGGTTTGTCACCGCGGAAGATGTGCTGATTGAAGCCGATTTAATGGTGTGGTCAGCCGGGGTCAAGGCGCCCGAGTTTCTTACCGATTTAAATTTGTTTGAGCTTAACAGGGCGAATCAGATCCTGGTAACGCCTGCTCTGCAAAGTACTGTAGATAATAAGATTTTTGCCATCGGCGACTGTTGCGGTGTGCTCCAGAAAGACGGTAGCTGGGTACCACCACGGGCGCAGTCGGCCCACCAGATGGCCAGCCTGCTGGCTAAAAACCTGCAAAATCTGTTTATGCATAAACCTATGCAGGCCTACACCTACACCGACTACGGCTCGCTGGTGCATCTCAGTAAATACTCAACGGTAGGCAGTCTGATGGGCAAACTCAGCAACAGCACCATGTTTATTGAAGGGCGACTGGCTAAGATGGTGTATGTGTCGCTGTATAATATGCATTTGTTTGCAGTGCATGGCTGGTTTAAGGGCTTTTTAATGCTGCTGATGCGCAAAGTCAGTAACCTGGTTACCCCTAAATTAAAACTTCACTGAGTTATATTACCCGGTAGCGGCATACCGTTACCGGGTAAATCCTGCCTCTGGTCGTTCTGACCATAGTTAAAAAAATGTGATTTTTGTAACAAACAGCCAGGTGATTACATTTGCTGAAAAGTGAAATATGGCTGTAGAGTTTGCTCAATAAATGTACTTTATTTGCCAATTGAGTAAAGACTGTTTAACAAACAGTTTTCACTCTTTTAAAGGCTTTCGCGAGTAAATAATCGGCCTTATTGCTACCAAAGTATTGCCTGATTGATACCCAAGTAGTAAGTGGCAGCGGGGCCGCCACAGTTCTTGCAGCCAGGCTGATTACCCGGCGATAAGTTTGCTGGCGGCGGCTCGATGGCGCGCTAGCAGAGCAGGCAGGTCGAGACCATTTATCTGGCCATGGCTAACCCGCCACTGGCCGCCTACCATAACGTGCTCGGCTCTTTCTGCGCCACACAGGATTAGCGCAGCGAGTGGATCATGGGAGCCACTGAAGCGGATATCATCCAGGCTGAACATGGCCAGGTCGGCCTGCATGCCCTCGGCAATGGCGCCTATATCCGTGCGCCCCAGTACTCTGGCAGAGCCTTCGGTCGCCCAGCGCAATACCACCTCCGGCGTGATTTTTTCTGCACCGTATTTTAAGCGCTGTAGATAAAGCGCCTGGCGGGCTTCATACATCATGTTGGATGCATCATTAGACGCCGAACCATCTACTCCTAAGCCAATAGGTGCGCCGGCCTCAATAAGGTCAAGCGTAGGACAGATCCCGGATGCCAGACGCATATTGGATACCGGACAATGACAAATACCGGTACCAGCGGCGCCCAGCCGGGCAATTTCTTCTTCATTAAAGTGAATACCATGCGCCAGCCAGGTGCGGTCGTTCAACCAGCCCACACTTTCCAGGTAGTCCACTGTGCGCATACCGAAGGTTTGCAAGCAGAAGTCTTCTTCATCCAGCGTTTCGGCCAGGTGCGTGTGCAGGCGCACCTCTTCGCGCTTAGCCAACTGTGCGCTTTCCTGCATAATTTCCCGAGTGACGGAAAACGGCGAGCAGGGCGCCAGAGCAATTTGTATTTGCGCGCCGGTACCACGCTCGTGATACTGGCTAATAAGGCGCTCGCTGTCGCGAATGATGGCTTCACCGGTTTGTACGGTGTGCTGAGGAGGTAAGCCGCCGTCTTTTTCGCCCAGGCTCATTGAGCCGCGGGTCAACATGGCGCGCATGCCTAGTTGCTTTACCACATCAACCTGGACATCGATGGCGTTGTCCAGCCCCTGTGGAAACAAGTAATGATGATCGGCGGCGGTGGTACAGCCGGATAGCAGCAATTCTGCCATAGCGACCTGGGTAGCCAGGTGCAAGGCATCAGGCGTAAGCCGCGCCCATACCGGGTATAGTGTTTTAAGCCAGGGGAATAGCGGCTCATTCACCACTGGTGCCCAGGCCCGGGTGAGAGTTTGGTAAAAATGATGATGGGTGTTAATCAGCCCTGGCAAAATCATCAGCCCGGACGCATCGAAAACCTCGTCGCAGGACGATGCCGGGGCTTCATGATTAAACAGTAGAGTTTCGATTTTACCCTGATTAACTATCAGACCGGTGACCGGTTGAGACTGGCCGGGGGCAAAAACAGATAACGGCGATTTTATCCAGATACGCTGTGCTGCAGACATAGCAATGGCTCCAATAATAAAGTTAATGGTAATGCCAGCTCAGTTATG
>CATMRP010000033.1 GCA_950073835.1 uncultured Alteromonadaceae bacterium | reverse complement strand
CTGTTTATCGATTGCTCAGGCTTTCGCGGATTGCTGATGAAACAAGGGCTTGGGCAGTCATTGCAAAGCTATCAGGATTACTTATTCAACGACCGTGCTGTAGCTATTCCAACTCCACAGAGTCAACCTCAGCAGGCTATTACTCCGCAAACCCGATCCGAAGGCTTATCCTGTGGCTGGATGTGGAACATCCCACTGACTAGCAGAGTGGGTAACGGCTATGTCTACAGCAGCCAGTTTTGTTCACCAGAGGAAGCTGAGGCTGAATTAAGGCTCCGTCTAAATATTAGCGATGAAACACCAGCCCGCCACCTTACTATGCCCGTGGGCCGCTTGCAGCAACACTGGCGTGGCAACTGCATTGCCATTGGCTTAGCCCAGGGCTTCATCGAGCCGCTGGAGGCTACCGCTCTGATGTTGGTGCAATATGGGATTTACCAGTTGTCCAGCCGGTTAGGTGAGCCGCTAACAAATACTACCCGCTCCCAATACAATACAGAAATGAACAGGATGTTCGACGGTATCCGCGATTACATTGTGGCTCACTACTATCTGAACACTCGCACCGATACGCCATACTGGCAGGCTTGTCGCCATGATATCAGGGTCCCGGAAAACCTGTCTTTGTTGCTAAATGCCTGGGATGGCAGTGGCGAGTTTGAGGAAGCACTCGACAGTATTGACGATCAATTGGTTTATTTACGGCCTTCCTGGTACTGCATTCTGGCGGGTATGGGCAGGTTCACATCCAAGGCAGTCAACCTCCCTGATCCAGGCGCCGCTGCAGGGATTCAGCAGTATCTCACCAGCACTGTTGCTAAGCACTTCAGGGGCCGACTATACCCCCTTAGTTAGCCCAACCGTCTGAATTATCGGGTTTACGCAAGTTAATACCTGTCAACTGCCCTGCGGCGACTATCTGATAACAAGAGCGTTAATAATTTACACCTTAATATGCCGCCAGCGTGTTAAAAATACAGCTTTGCTGCAACCACCTTAAGTTGATTGACCACCGACATGTAAATAACTATCATTTGCGTTTTCATGCAATGCAACGAACTTGGAATATCAATGAACTTTCGTAAAAATGCCTTAACGGTGATGATCGGTATAGCCATGATTAGCCCTGCCGCCTATGCTCAAACGTCACAGCAAAACAGTGAGGCCAGTGACGATATTGAACATATCACCGTCAGTGGCTCTCAGGTAAAACTCAACGATAGTTTTGCCGGTGGCCAGGTGTCGCGCGGCGGCCGTGCCGGTATCCTGGGTAACCTGGATATGATGGATTCGCCCTTCAACAGCATTAACTTTACTGCCGATATTATTCGCGAGCAGCAATCACGCAGTGTCGCGGATGTGCTGCAAAATGACCCGGTAGTACGCGTTGCAAAAGGATTTGGTAACTTTCAGGAACTGTACGTTATGCGCGGTTTGCCCGTGTATTCCGACGATATGACTTACAACGGTTTATTCGGCATTTTACCGCGCCAGTATGTGGCAGCAGAACTCCTTGAGCGGGTAGAAGTGTTTCGTGGTGCCAGTGCCTTTCTAAATGGTGCTGCTCCGGGTGGCAGTGGTCTGGGCGGTTCGGTGAATATTGTGCCTAAGCGGGCCGGCGAAGAGCCGCTTAACCGCTTTACACTGGGCTATGAATCACAAGGCCATTTACTGGGCGCAGTAGATGTGAGCCGCCGCTTTGGTGAAGAAGGTAACAGCACTGGTGTACGTGTTAATCTGGTTCAACGCGGCGGCGAAACCAGCGTTGAGAATCAGGACCGCGATTTGAGCGTTGCCTCGGTGGGTATCGATCACGAAGGCGAAAAAGTAAGGGTGTCGCTGGATATAGGCTTTCAGGATCACCAGGTCGATGCGCCACGTCCGGCAGTCACCCCCTCTGGTGGTATTCCAGACGCGCCTGAAAGCGATACCAACTTTGCTCAGCCATGGACTTATACCAATGAACGCCAGCTTTTTGGTGCCGTTCGCGGCGAATATGACTTTACCGATACCATTACCGCCTGGGCGGCATATGGATTCCGGGAGGGTGAAGAAGACAACATTTTTGCAAACCCTACCGCGCAAGTGAGCGGCGATAGCAGTGCTTATCGTTTCGACAACGCTCGTAACGACAGTATTCGCTCTGGTGAAGTAGGCGTGAATATAGAATTTGCCACCGGCGATGTGGCTCATACACTGATCACGTCGGCGTCGGTGTTTTCACTGTCGTCTGAAAACGCCTATGCGTTTTCCAGCTTCGCAGGGTTTCCTGGCAGTATTTATGATCCGCAACCGGCAGATATGCCTGCCGCAGATTTTTTTGTTGGCGGTGAACTCAACAACCCGCTGGTGACTGAAGAAACCGACCTGTCGAGTGTGGCTATTGCCGATATGTTGTCGTTGCTGGATGGTAGATTACTGGTAACCGTGGGGGGTCGTTTACAAAATATCGAGACCCGTTCCTTCAATTACAATGATGGCTCTGCCTTAGCGTCTTATGATGAGTCGAAATTCACACCGGTTGCGGGTGTCGTCTATAAATCCTCAGAGCAATTGTCTTATTACGCCAACTATATTGAAGGGCTATTGCCAGGAGAAGTGGCGCCAGCCAGCAGTGGCGGTGAGCCCATTGAGAATGCCGGTGAGGTGTTTGACCCTTATAGCGCTGAGCAGATTGAAGTGGGCGTAAAATACGATGCCGGCCGGTATGGTGGTGCGTTAAGTGTGTTTAGCACGTCGAAGCAGTCATCTGTGGTGAAAGACAATGTCTTTTCAACCGACGGCGAACAGGAAAATCAGGGCGTAGAACTAAGTGTGTTTGGCATGCCTGCCGACAACCTTCGCGTTGTAGGTGGCTTTACCTGGCTGGATGCCGAAATGACCAAAACCCAGGGCGGCCTGTTAGATGGCAAAACAGCGATTGGCGTGCCGGATCTGCAGTTAAATGTAAACCTTGAATGGGACGTTATGGCCCTTCCTGGTCTGACGCTCGACGCCCGCGCTGCCTATACGTCTGAGCAATACGCCAGTGCAGACAACAGCCTGGAAGTAGACGCGTCTAACCGGTTTGATATTGGTGCACGATACAGTTTCCTGGTTGGCCTGACAGACATCACGCTCCGCGCGCGTATCGATAACGTGTTTGATAATAATTACTGGGCGTCCGTTGGCGGTTACCCTGGTTCTAATTATCTGGTGCTGAGTGAGCCGCGAACGGTTAAGCTATCAGCGTCAGTGAGCTTTTAGTGGGTAAACCATGATGCTATCTCTCGCTGCCTTTGCCGGCAGCGCTTTTGCGGTGGGGATGTTTTATACAGCCTGGCGCACTCAACAGCCCGCAACCGGTCAGATAATGAAGGGGTTAGCGGTGGTTTTGATGCTGGTCAGCCTTTGGTTGTGGAGTTATGAGCACGGCCCTGAATTAGGCACCTGTTACGCGGTGGTGGCGTTTTCACTGCAAGCATGGAGCTGGATTTATGTTGCCAGACAGCGCATAGATAAAAATATTAAACGGGTGGTATTACCCTTTGAGTCGGGTATGCAATGGCCTGGCGTCAACAATATCACACTGCGCTTGTTGAAAGCGGCTGCCGTTATCTTTTTATGCGCTGTCAGTGCCATGTTACTTACCGTGGTGTGGACCACGGCCTTGCCCATGAATAAGGTCAATCAGATTGCACTGGGCATTTATACCATGCCGGTGTTGTGGGGCGCCTTTGTTTACTGGCTGTGTGCAGACAACACAGATTGGCGACCCGTTTTATCTGTCAGCCTCATTGGCGTGTTGAGTTATTTGCTAATTTACAGTGTTTAGTATGAAGATTTCGATTTCTCCCAACGCCAATAAAAATGCGTTAAAAAGCCATGCATGGGTAGGACTGGCTGTCAGTGTATTAATGTACTGGGTGTGTTTTTCCGGTGCACTTTCTGTTTTTTCGCAGGAACTGCTCCGCTGGGAGCAACCCCATGTCGCAGACAACCTCGATTATTCCCCGGCCACCATTCAGGCCGCCTACGAACAGTTCTTAACCATGCAGGGCGGCAGCGCGGAAGGTGACATCGTTGTGCGTTTACCCACACAGGATCTGCCTCGCGCACGCATCAGTGCCGATGGCGAGGTATGGAATATCGCGCCTGATGGGTCTTTAAGTGAACCCTCCAGCACGCCGATCACCGACTTGATTGTAGACTTGCATGTTGCGCTGCATTTACCTGAAGACACAGGGATGATGATAGTGAGTATGCTGGGCGCCATGCTAAGCGCACTGATCATCTCCGGTATCATTGCCCACAGACGCATTTTTAAAGACGCATTTCGTTTACGTACCGGCAATAACGAACAATTAACCCAGGGTGATTTACATAATCGAATGAGCGTGTGGGGACTCCCCTTTCACTTGATGATTGCATTAACCGGCGTGTATTTTGGCCTGGCGTCGTTCCTGACCTCGTTTTACGCTGACGCGCTGTATGCCGGCAATAAAATGGATTTGTTTGCCGATATTTATGGCTCATCCATACAGGTAGAGGCGCAACCTCAGATAGCAAACATAGCGGGCGCTTTGACCGAATTAGACCGCATTGCACCGAATACCCAGCCGATTTTTGTCACGTTGGAGAATGCTACCAGAGACAGTCAGTACATTTTGCTCAGTTCGCAACACATGGATAAACTGATCTATGCTGAACAGTATCGCTTTGATTCCCATGGCAATTACATCAACAAAGTGGGTTATTCGGATGGCAAAGCCGGGCAGCAGGCGATTTTTTCGGTGTATCGCATCCACTTTGGTCACTTTGGGCCAGAAGCCATGAAAATATTTTTCGGGTTAATGGGCTTTGCACTGACAATTATTTCTGTGACCGGGATAAACCTGTGGCTGGCAAAGCGGCAAAAACAGGATATTTTGAATCAACTTTGGGTGGGCATAGTATGGGGTACACCTATAGCCATGGTTATTGCTGCCATTGCCTCGCTGCTATTCGGACTGGCAACAAAGCCCGTATTCTGGGTTATATTAACCGCTGTACTGGTTGGCGCATTGCGGCAACAAGTGCTGGTTAAAACTCATCTGGGTTTATTGAAAATGCTAACAATACTGCTTGTTATATTACCCGTTACCCACGCTGTAGTGCATTACCCTGACGTGATGGTATTGAATTCGCTGGTTATCGATGTTGCATTTGTTGTTTTTGCTGCCTGCGTATGGCGCTATCGCGACTCCCGAATTCGTAAAGGCTGGCTGAGTTAGGGAAATGGGATGGGCTCCCCTCGCACTCGGCATCGATGTGCCATGATTAAGTTGAATGTCTTTAATCAATGAGGAGAGCCCTATGACTTTGATGCGTATTGGGGTGGGTTTAGCCAAAAATTTTTTCGATTTGCATGGTGTTGATGAGCATGAAAACCAGCACTTCGTAATACAATTAAACGTACAGGCCTTTTACAGTTTTTTGTTCATTTACCGCCTTGTATTGTCGCAATGAAAAGCTGTGGCAGTGCCCATTACTGGGCCAGAGTATTAATAAAATTAGGCCATACTGTGAAGTTGATAGCCCCACAGTTTGTGGCACCGTATCGCAAAGGCAATAAAGATGACCAGAATGATGCGCAGGCAATATGTGAGGCTGCTTCCCGGCCTGATATGAGGTTTGTAGCGATAAAAAGACGAAGAGCAACAAGCCGTATTGGCGATGCACCGAATTCGCGCTCTTCTGGTCTCGGAACGCACAGCGTTGGTCAACCAAATACGGGGGCTATTGATGGAATTTGGCAAAGTGCTATCTCTGGGACGTGAAAAGCTACCCATGTTACAGCCCGAGTTGCTGGAGGATGCAGAAAATGGATTGCCACACCTGCTTCGAACATTGATCCACAGACAATATAGACGCCTGTGTGTCCTGGACAGTGAAATTGCACAGTATGAGCATGATATTACAATGCAGGTGCAACAAGATGAGGACGCAAAACGCTTGA
This sequence comes from uncultured Alteromonadaceae bacterium, assembly GCA_950073835.1. Lineage (GTDB taxonomy): Bacteria > Pseudomonadota > Gammaproteobacteria > Enterobacterales > Alteromonadaceae > Alteromonas. Next base: position 29,099 of record CATMRP010000033.1, on the reverse strand, counting down.
TGGCAATTGAAGGTGTGGGTCCGCTGACTGCGTCCGGTTTTTTTAGCTAGCGTGGGTGATATTGGGCAATTTAAGTTTCACAATTTAAGTGAAATAGCTCCGACCAGATCTGTCAATAGGACTCTGGTGAACGGTTACTTAAATGCCGCATCAACAGTGATTATCTTCAGCATCTGGCTAAACTCGTTCAAGTCCTCAGGAGTTTTAATCCCTCTCGCTACTTCCTTTGCGAAAGCTTCAAGCTCTTTCTTATTCATGTTCATCTGCCTATCCTTAACTCTTAATAGAGTATTTTGAAATAAGCAGTTACACAAAATTAGTTACAGTCTCCGTTAAAGCGAATGTTGGCGTATCTTAGTAATTAATGCGGTTCTACTATGTACCCCAAACTTCTTGTAAATACGACGTAAATAGTTTTCTATAGTGTATTCAGACAAGGTCAACTCAGCACTAATGACCTTATTACTTTTCCCTTGAAAAAGCTGCTGTACTACTTGCCCTTCTCGCCCAGTTAGTTGAGGTAATTGTGCTTGAATAGCACCTGTGACTATTTCACAATGTTCATCCAGAAAAGTCCGATTTAAACAATATTCCAATAAATACTGACTGGATTCATTCAGCCAGTCATCCATAGTATTCAGTGTTCGCTCAAAGCAGATGGCATTATTATTTTCATCGGAAGACAAGCCCACAATCAAAAATATATTATCCGACACTGCTTTAATACAGGCTGCGGTTTCTCTTACATTATAGCCTTTTAAAAAAGACCAATATTTGAGTGAACGAGATACCACATCACCACACTCTATCTCTGGAGTATGTTGAATGTTGGCATACGTTTTTCCATAAGCCAATGAATGAGATGCTTCAAATAAATAAGGATCATGGAGAAAAGCTCCTTGAGTGTAGTCAAACATCACATCTTGGCTAATACCAGACTGATAAATATAAGATACTTTTTTTGCCACCTCAGCTTTACTATACACCAGTAAGCTAACACCATCGGCTTGTGAGTCCTTATTTATTTTTTTACCAAAAGCCTTATTTAGTTGAGCAAAGCTACGATCACCCATTGTTAATATTTTGTTATTAAAACGATAATTCACCGTTATAATATACGGATTAACTTTTGTCAAACAGTTTGCGAGTAATAATTCTGAGATTTTTCAAATAGGGCTTATTCCCCAAGAGCCTGTTAGCTTTGAGTGATTGATAACAACAAGTATCCGCATCTAGTCACATTTCCAAATTTACGGAAATCCGTCTATTGGAAAAAAAAAGCACTTCAACGATGATGCCTTCATTATTAAAGCGTTCCTTATATCTACTGCTTTATCAAAAACTAACTGAAACAACAAAAAAGGTATCTGATATGCGTAACAAAAATGATTTATTACCATTTAATGCAGTCTATCTAGCCGTTTCCCTAGGATTTTCTGCAACCGCTGCAGCATCAGAGGAATTGGAACAAATCGTCGTCACCGCCAATAAACGTACTCAAAGTGTCAATGATGTCGGGCTTTCTATTTCCGCTATTTCAGTTGATAAATTAGAAGAACAAAAATTAACGTCGTTGGAAGATATTTCCTCCGTTGTACCTGGTCTGGTCTATTCAGCCAGTACCGCCAACACCCCTATATTTACATTACGAGGAATTGGCTTTAATGAACAAACACTAGGCGCTTATCCCGCTACCAGCCTATATTTAGATGAGGCGCCTATGCCTTTCCCCGTGTTGGCTAGCCATTCAGCTTATGACTTAGAACGCGTGGAAGTGTTAAAAGGACCACAGGGTATTTTATTTGGCCAAAACTCAACGGGTGGTGCCATTAACTTTATTTCAGCCAAACCCACAGAAGACTTTGAAGCAGGAGGTAATGTCAGCTATGGACGCTTTAATAAGATGGAATTTAATGGTTATGTTAGTGGCTCATTAACCGACAACATTAATGCTCGATTGTCAGTGACAGGCCTCAATTCAGACGAATGGCAAAAAAGCAGCACCAGAAATGATGAAAATGGTGCCCAGGAGTACTTTGCTGGACGTTTAGTGATGACTTATGAACCATCAGATACTTCAAAGTACTTATTGAATTTTAATACTTGGACTGACAAATCAGACCCTCAAGCCCAGCAATTGATTGCCATCAACCCTCAGGTTGTTATTCCAGGCGATAGTAATTTAGAAGGCGTACTGGCATTACCTATTAGCCAAGAAGACAATAGAGCAGCTGATTGGTCTCCTGATATTGACCCTTCAACTGACAGAGAATTTAGCCAACTTATTTTTAGAGGGGACTGGGATCTTACCAGTGAAATGACCTTAACCGCTTTAACTACCTATCAAGACTTTGAGCAAACCCAACACACAGATGGCGATGGCACCTCACTGGTACTGTTCGATTTAGCACCAATAGATGGAGAAATTGATACGTGGATTAGTGAAATCCGTTTGGCAGGTTACACCCAAAATATGAATTGGGTTATCGGTGCAAATTATGAAAAAAGTAATACGCTCGAAAAAGAAATTCTCAATTATCGTGACTCCACTAATTACAATGCAGCTAACGTTTATATTAATACATCGGGTATTTCATTAGAGCAAGAAATAAACGCCTATGCCGTTTTTGGTAATATTGACTACAATATTAATGATGATTTGACGGTAAAGATTGGCGCCCGATATACCGATTCTAGCATTGAAGTAGAAAGCTGTAATTTTGTAGCAGCCAATGATCCATCAGCCATTGATGCTGGACAAGGAGCCAATGTTGGCAGTCTATTCAATATACTAGGTGATTTGTTAAACGGGGGCGATGGTGATTTTAGTAATGGCCTTGCTGTACCTTTTAATATTGTTGGTGTTAATGATTGTTATACCCTTAACGACAACAGAGTTCCTGGGGAAGTTTATACAAAAAGTCTAGATGAAAACAATGCTTCTTGGCGGTTTGGTCTCGATTACGCAGTAAATTCTGACACCTTGGTCTACGGTAACATTTCTAAAGGCTATAAATCAGGCAGTTTTCCAGCTTTAGCAGCAGCTAACTTCTTCCAGTTAGATCCTGTAACACAAGAATCTGTATTAGCTTATGAACTAGGTGTAAAAGCCACAATGGCAGAACGCACTATTCAATTCAATGCCGCCACCTTCTTTTATGAATACAAAGATAAACAATTAAGAACCAAAACCCTTGACCCAATTTTTGGCTTACTGGATACCTTAGACAATGTACCTGAAACGGAAATATTCGGTATCGACGCTGATGTTGTCGCTATCATTACTGATGAGTTGACATTAAGTGCAGGTGTTACTTACTTAGATTCTGAAGTAACAGACTATAAAAATGGCATAGGTTTTAATGGTGTTTCAGGCATCGATTTTAAGGGTGAACCTATCCCTTTCACACCTGAGTGGACTTACAGTTTAGACGCAGATTATCGATTAACGATGAATAGTGGAGCTACTGTTTTTGCTGGTATCGGTGTCACAGGGCAATCTGAATCGGAGGCAGCTTTCGGAGCCAGTACATTGGAACTCACTGCCGAGCAATACGCAGCGGGAGCAAGAACTATTAAGCCTGATTACAATGTAATGGATGGCTATGCAGTATGGAATGCTCGACTGGGATTTGAGTCAGCCGATTATCATTGGAAAGTTACGTTATGGGGCAAAAATATATCAGATGAATACTACGTTACTAACCTGATTGCATCATCTGACACTACGGCTCGTTTCGTGGGAAGTCCTATGACATACGGCATCACGGTTGGCTACACCTACTAACCCTTCTTCTTATCTAAGTAAACAGCCTGACCTTAATTTAGAGTTCTATGGTTAGGCTGTTGGGATATACCTATTTCATAACTACCGTTTCATAACTATAGGATTTTATTTATGACTGACTTATCTGTTGACTATATGTCAAAAAATATTGAACGCTATATTCCTAATCCCGCCATACCCAAATGGAATCAAAGCTATTATTTTAATTTTTATGATAGACACCAAAAGACGGGAGGCTTCTTCCGTATAGGGATCCTTGAGAACCTAAAAGAAATTAATTGCTTCGCCATTTTCTTTCGTGATGGCAAACCTCTATTCACTAGAATAAATATGAACCTGCCCTATACAAACGACCGGTTAGACCCTGGAATTACTGTTGCCGGCATCACGATGAAGGCAACCCAATCACAACAAACAGCAGTGGTAAGTGTCAATACTGATGATTTTTCAGCCGAATTAGAGTGGGATTTAATTCACCCTATGGGAGACAGTATCGCACTCAGTAAGTTAGCCGATGATGATGCCATTGCCAGCGAGCTTACCTATGTTCATCCTGAAGGGTTTTGTAATGTTACTGGGACAATTAATCTACGAACAGGTGAAACCATAGAGGTTAATGATAAGGGCTTTCGTGATCTCAGTATTGGCCCAAGAAATTGGACGGGACTTATCCATTATCGCTTAGCTTGGCCAATATTTGACAATGGCATTGCCTGTGTTGCAGTGCATGGCATTACTGAGAAAGGAGACAGTTACCAGAAAATTCTACACGATGGTAAACGCTGGCTAACACTCGATAAAATTGAAGAAACCATTACCTATGAAGATGATGATATTGGCTTCAAACATGTTCATTGGAAAGTCTGGGATGAGAATGGAAAGCTCTATGAATTTACTGGTAAACCTCTTTTTCGTTGGCAGTTCCCTTATGATTCCTTCATGTTTGTGGAACAAATGATGGAGTACACCTTAAGCGATGGCACCAAGGGTTATGGTATGGGTGAAGGTGGATTTAGTTTTCCTTGGCAAGCCAACAGTAACGGCAATGGTTAATTGCATTACCCAAGCTCCTATAAAAACACAAGGGGTAAGCGAGCCCCTATAAAATCATAACAGGTAGAATTTATTATGACCGCTAGTCAAATAACGAATACACGCAGTTTAATCGAGCCTCGTATTCATTACATAAATAAACGTAAATTATCTAATCGAAATAAAGGCCCTTATTCCCCAAAAACAGATCAAGAAGTGGATTCAGCACTAAAACGCTTGTTTAAACATCAAGGATTTGAAGGGGTAGTAATAGAGCAATTATCAAGAATGACGGGGGGAGCCTCAAAAGAGCAGTTTGCATTTAACCTTAAGCATAACGACAATCCCAACTTCACTCGCTATGTTTTGCGTATGGATCCTTTAGAAGGCATTGTAGAAACCTGCCGTTTACGAGAGGGCGAGTTACTTAAAGCATTATACGGCGTGTTACCCGTTCCTCCTGTATTCGCTATCGATGAGGAAGGTGAGCACTTAGGTTTACCTGGGCTGATTACTGAATTCGTAGAGGGTGTGACCAAACCCACCCAAATGGAAGGTCAAAGTGTATCGGGTATCGGTTCTAATTTCGGACATTATATCGATTTGTTAGCACCTCAATTTCTAAATTATTTGGTTTCCATGCACACATGGCAAGATTGGGACAGCCATCATTTGCCCAACTTTACCATTCCAGCCCCTAATTCAAAAGAAGCCGCACTTTATCAAGTAAATGCTTGGACACAGGTTTGGGAGCACGACATTGTAGAGCCCATACCTCTAATTACCATCACTGAGAACTGGTTAAGAGAAAACGCGCCCTTATGTCAAACACCCTGTTTGGTACATTGTGATTACCGCATTGGCAACTTTATGTTTGAAGAGCCGTCAGGAAATATTACGGCTATTCTCGACTGGGAGTTGGCGCATTTTGGCGATTTTCATGAGGATCTTGCATGGATACTACAAAAACTGTTTGGGACTTGGAATGACCAAGGTGATTTCCTAGTGTGTGGATTAATGCCCCGAGAGGAGTTTATTGATGCCTATCAGCAAGCTTCTGGAAGAACAGTCGAACCCAATACCCTTCGCTACTATGAAATCATGAATGCTTGGAAATGCGCCATTATGGATCTTTCTAGTGCCATTATCGCTGGTCAAAATAGCAATAATCACCAAGATTTACTCATCACTTGGTTAGGCTCAGCGGGTGCTGTTTTCTTAGATCAAATAGAAAAATTAATGAGGGAGTACTAACAATGTTACCCGATATTTCTAATCGAATTACCAATATTATCAAAGCAATTGAAAAAACTATTAGCCCTGCTATAGACGCTGAGAACAGAATGGCGCAAGAACAAGCGGCATTAGCAATTGGGCACTTACAAATGCTTGAACAGCAGTGGAATTATGCCTATGTTTTTGAGAAAGGATCTTTTGAGAATATGTTGGCACTTGCCAATCAATTGTATGATGTAGCCGGAGGTGGGCAAGCGATAACTAATGCAAAAAATGCATTACTCATCATTATAAAAGGATTACCTGAAGTGTTACCTCTTACTCCTGTAGAGCTTAATGAACATACAAAGGCCTTAGGACAATTAGTTGATGATCTCATTCATGCCAGTTACGATGACGCTTTTCCTGATGCCAAACATAAAATTATGGATGCTGTTTTAAACTACAGTTCAAAACAGTCATCCAGAGAGAGGGTTTGGTTTAGTGCTAATAACCTAGACCCAGACGGCAGTGACTTGGTTTCGATGCATGAAATGTTATTCACACCTGTCTATAAATATTCGGCTTAACTAATACGAGACTGTAAGATCTTCTGTGCAAGTGGCTGTTTATCATAGTGATACGCGGTCACTTTACATAATCATAAACTGACTCATGGCCGCTTTCCAATCTCTTATTGGCATTGTCCACTTCTTCGATATCTGGTGAAGTGTCAGATACAGTATTTTCATCACTGAATCGTCAGTCGGGAACGACCATCTGGTCTTGGTTATTTTCCGCAGGCTGGCATTTAGAGATTCGATAGCCCCCTGTACCACACCGGAATCGTGGCTACGTACCACCAAACAGTCAAGGTAAACGACGGGATAAAGCGCGTCCAGTGGGCGTTGCTGCCATTGCTTTGTATCCGTCCGGTAATCCCACCTAGTCATTAGCAACCTGCCATGGTAGTAGTGGGTCTGTAAACCTCCCCTAAAATAGCGACATACCTTTTTTGCATATTCCGTTTTACTTGAACAGCCATTCCGGTTTTATTTGAACACCTCTATACACCTCAGATCAACGCATCGTTGGTTAGTTGATTTTTACCTTAAGTGTTCAAGTGGCGTCAACGGTCGCCAGTGTTTTTCTCATTGATTCTCCTTTCAGTTTTATCCGATGAGCGTTGTGCATCAGGCTGTCGAGGATGGCATCGGCCAGCGTGTTGTCACCGATGGATTGATACCATTGGTCGGTAGGTAACTGGCTGATGAGGATGGTTGAACTGCTGCCGTGGCGGTCATCCATGATTTCCATCAGGTCATTGCGCTGAGCGGCGTTAAGCGGCTCCAGCCCCCAGTCATCCAGGATGAGCAGGTTAAGTTTAGCCAGGCTTTTGAGCTTCTTGCTGTATGTGCCATCGGCTTTTGCCTGGGTAAGTTCCATGAGCAGACGACTTACCCGGTAATATTTCACCGTGTAACCCTTCAGGCAGGCGGTGTTAGCAAGCGCACAGGCGATATAGGTTTTCCCCGTGCCGCACGGCCCGGTGAGTAGCAAGTTTTGTTGTCGCTGTAACCAGTCGCATTTTAGTAACCCTGTCATCACACTTTTTTGCAGTCCGCGCGGATGCTGGTAGTCGATGTCATGGGCGTTGGCCGCGAGTTTCAGTTGCGCCTGTTTCGGCGTTTTTGAATTCTTGTTAATTCATTTCCAGTAAAAAAGCTGAATTTAACACCAAGTAAACCCCAGCATACTCGCTCTAAATCAATTTTCTCTTGTACGCGTAAATCGTAAGATTCTTTTTTTGGTTTAATAGAAACTGCGTGATAAGTTATGGCTTGGGGAGTATGGATTGTAAGTAGTTGATCTGTTGTTACAATTATAGGATCTTTAGTTTCAGGATGTTTCGGGTGTTCGACCCCCAGAATTTTAGCGACTTTTAGTGTGTAATTTAGGGGAAAGATTGGAAATTGCTCCCTAATATCTGTCACACTGTCAGAAAATTCAGCTAAATAGAAATGCTCACTTTCTATTGAAGACAACATGTGATGCTCTCTTTGCGTCTTCCTACCATATATTAGTTTGCGACTACCATGTGATTTTACATCTTGAATCCTTAACCAAGGTTTATACTTCGAACCTTGCCCTAAGCCATACTTATTCTTCAACGCCCGCTCGAAATTGTTGTGCGTCTTTAATTTCCGCCCGCTAGCCAAAATACAATCCTGTAATCTTTGGAGTACAAATGGTAGTTGTCTTTAACGATACTGGCAAAATATATTGTAAAAAAAGGCACGTTACGGGCAAACTTTATTGTCACTACACACATCAGGCATATTGCGCCGCCGCCCAACCGCTACTCCAGGCCCATTGGAAGTTGTAGCCACCTAACCAACCGGTGACGTCTACTACTTCGCCGATAAAGAATAGTTGTTCTACTTTTTTGCTCATCATGGTTTTTGATGACAACTCGTCAGTATCTACGCCGCCAAGTGTCACTTCGGCCGTTCGATAACCCTCGGTACCGTTTGGCTGAATCTGCCAATCTTCAAAAAATCCGGCGATGGCGTCGGCTTCTTTGCTGTTTAACTGCTTAACCGGTTTGTTTTCCCAGTGGTTCAATTCGCAAAAGGTTGCAGCGACCCGTTTAGGGAAGTGTTTTGATAACCAGGTTGTTATTAAAGAATCAGGATTCTTTAACTGCGCTTCCGCCAGACTTTCAGCGATATCAAAAGTGGGGGAAGCGTTAATATGCAAGGTGTCGCCTGGTTGCCAGTAGCTTGAAATTTGCAGCATGGCCGGGCCACTTAAGCCACGGTGGGTAAATAAGGTGTTTTCTCTGAAAGTGGTATTATTGCAGGTGGCATAGGTATCGATAGCCACGCCGCTCAGTTCGGCCAGGATCGTCTTGTCTTGTTCATGCAGGGTAAAAGGCACGAGCCCTGCCCGGGTGGGCAACACTTTCAGGCCAAATTGCTCTGCCAGCTTATAACCAAAGGGGGTGGCACCGAGTTTTGGCAGGCTCAGTCCACCGGTAGCCACCACCAGGGATTCACATTCGTAATCGCCCATAGAGGTGCTTAAGGCAAAACCCTCATCGGTTTTACTTACGTTAAGGATTTCACAGCGGGTGGTGATGTCGACGTTTGCTTTACGGCACTCACTTACCAGTAAATTCACGATATCGGCCGCGGATTCGTCGCAAAATAGCTGACCCAGGGTTTTCTCGTGATAGGCAATGCCGTATTCGGCTACCAGGGAAATAAAATCCCATTGGGTGTAGCGGCTAAGCGCTGATTTGCAGAAGTGTGGGTTGTTACACAGAAAGTTTTCGTGGCTGGCATACATGTTGGTGAAGTTACACCGGCCGCCACCAGACATGAGGATTTTACGGCCGATTTTCTTTGCGTGATCCAGCACCGCCACGCTGCGGCCGCGCTTCCCGGCCTCAGCTGCACAGAATAATCCGGCTGCCCCCGCGCCAATCACTACTACGTCAAACTTATTCAAAACAACACGCTCCTCTCCTGACCGGCGTATTATAGGTCAGGAGAAGCGTGGTTAATATGGTTTGGCAGATTTAATTGCTGTGTTCAACCGCTGCTTTAACCACATCCAGCCGGGCTTTCCATGGGTCGGTAGCGTGCTTTATTTCGCCACTGCGGGTCATATTCAGCATATTACTTTGCGCCGGGTCGAAAGCCTGCCAGGCCGGTGCACCGTCACTCTCAGGCTGACCTGTTTTGGCAAAGCTGACGATATACTGATGAATAGTTTCAGCAGCCGCTGCGTCCTGCTCAGTTAAGGCATCGCCATACTTGGCTGCTACCGTATTAAAGAAAAACGGAATGTCTGAGGCATGGGGAGCCCCAGGACTATCGTTACTCTTGGCAACGGTGCCAAAACGGTAATAGAAAGCCTTCTGACCATGTGCGGTCATTTGTTCCGCCACAAATCTAGCTGGCTCCTGCATAGTGCGGTCCTGCCCTACCGAATAACCCGCAGCCTGTAACGGTAAGTCACCGGCGGGATCATACACTTGCCGGGCCTTATCAGTATAAGGGCCGAAGGAAGCAAACAGCCCGGCTTTGGTTTTAAAACTATTAAAGCCAATGTCCATGCTGGTAGCCCCTACCATTACATCCACTTTCGCTACACTGCCATCGCGAAGGGCATCTTCGGTAGTTGCTGTGAGAATTTCACCATCTTGCATAGGGCCGCCCGCCCAGGTTGGTTTATCTGTTGGTGACGGATTAAACAGAGTAGCCAGATTGAACCCGTCAACGATGTCTTGCGCGCTCAATTCCCGCAGTGCAGCCAGCGCTTCTGCATTTTTGCCGGTAATACCATGCTTCTGCGCATAATTGAGGCCGTACTGTTCACCGGCCAAAGAGCCTGGCACGGGCTCACTGACTTTGCGATGACCAAACAGTGAACGGCCACCGCCAGACATGATGATTGCCCGATTAAACAGCCCTCTTACCTGCTTCGCCTGCATCATGGCATGAACTGAGCCACCTCCGGCTGATTCCCCCATAATGGTCACGTTATTCACATCACCACCAAAGGCAGCAATATTCTGGTTTACCCATTTAAGCGCCGCCATCTGGTCCATGTAGGCGTAGTTAGCCAGCATTTCGCCAGCAGCGTTAGCTTCTGCCGTCAGCGCCGGATGGGCAAAGAAGCCAAAGCGCCCGAGGCGATAGTTAAAGCTCACAAAAATCACGCCGTTTTTAGCAAATTCACTGCCATCGTAAACAGTCGGCGACGAGCCACCATTAACAAACCCGCCACCGTAGATCCACACCAGCACCGGTGTTGTGCCATCGGCCGCCTTAGGCGCCCAGACATTGGCATATAAACAATCTTCTGCTGGCGTTTTACCCAGTGGCGCAGCGTCGCTGGGGAACGGCAACTGCATACAGTCATTACCGTAATCAGTGGTTTGTTTAACGCCATCCCAGGGCGTTACCGGTTGCGGTGGTCGCCAGCGTAACTCGCCTACCGGCGGTGCGGCAAAAGGAATGCCTTTGTAAGCCACCACTTGTTCAGTAACGGTGCCGTTGATTTTGCCGCCGGTGACGTCAACTTGCCGAGGCGTACTGGCAGTTGAGCAGGCAAATAAACCCATTAGTGACCCCAACACAATAAGGCCATACCTTGGTACTGATCTACGGGGCATCTTCGTATCCTGTGAACCATAAAACCAAGCGGTGCAGGTAATCTTCTGGTTACCCGTCACCGCCTGCTGAATCCGGCGCACTATGAGCACACCGAGGGGAGAAGCGTTATAAGCTTTTCAGCATCGTTTCGGCGTCGCTGACTGTAAAACGGCCGGGATCCTCAACATTCAGTTTTACCACTTCGCCGTCTTCCACCAGCATGGAATACCTTACCGAGCGGATACCGCCAAAATCACTGGTGTTCATATCCAGGCCAATGCTTTTGGTAAAAAAGGCATTGCCATCGGCAACCATCAGAATTTCATCGGCATTCGACGACTTGCCCCAGGCATCCATGACATAAGCATCATTTACGCTTAAACAAATTATGCTATCTATACCCTTGGCTTTAATTTTATCGGCAAGTGCAACATAACCAGGTAAGTGAGCCTCCGAACAGGTTGGCGTAAATGCACCCGGTACCGCAAAGAGAACCACGCGTTTACCGCTAAATAATTCATTCGTATGCGGACTGGTCATTTTGCCGTCCCTGATTAATCCAAACGTCACTTCCGGCAGGGTGCTACCTACATCTATCATGTTGTTCTCCCAGAGAAATAATATAATTAACAGCAAGCTGTCTTTAGTAAATCACCTTTTAACTATAACAGTATCTGTAAATTGTGAAATAAAAAAGCCCCCGGCTATCGGAGGCTTGTAGTTTAGACTTAGCTAACTGACAATTTTAAAAACTAACTGTCATCTCGTCAGAGCAGCCACGGTCATCACAGATCTGATAGGTAAACTCAGTATCGGTAACATTGCGGGCCACGTCACGATAGCGACCAGTGTTGGCCACGGTAGCAACCACTACACCATTGCGAATAATATCCACGGTTGGTGCTGGCGTTGGTCTCCAGGTTAACAGCGAAACCAATGTGCCATTGGGTCGCAGCACTGAGCGACGTATATCAGCAATGATAACAACGGCCGCAGGCTCACTTACCGTCACTGTGTCTGAATAAGTATCAGACTGACCTTCGGAGTCAGTAACCGTTAATGAAACACTGTAGGTGCCTTCTGCTGCATAGGTATACACCGGATTCATTGCAGAAGAGCTGCCACCATCACCAAAGCTCCAGTCCCAGCTGACAATGTCATCGTCAGGGTCGGTGCTGGTATCACTAAAGGTAGCGGTTAGCTCGTCTGTACTGACCTCAAATCCAGCCACTGGCGGTGCGTTGGTAACTTCGCCAAGGGCCCGGAAGCTCAATGACCAGCTGTTTAGCGTCCCTAAATCCTGGCCGGCATTATCAGAGATCGACAGTACCCAGTCACCATTCATCATTTCACCATTGAAACTGTCGACTGAATAAGTAGCGACAATATCATCATCACTGCTACCCGAGCGGTTATGCAGGTTCACGGTAGTGCCAGTCGGTGAAGTCAGCTCGACAATCAGGTCGCCAATCCAGGTATGAGTGATATCAACACTTACCTCTGTGCCAAACACGGTGTACGGGTCGGCTACCGTAATGGTTGATGTAACCCCTGCTGAGTCGTTATCCGGAATTGAAACTGGTGTGTTGTTAGAATAAGTGACATCCATCAGGCCCGCTGGCAGTACCGTTAAGGTTACAGTTTGCGAGCGCTCAATGTCATCACTTACGGCCGTCACGACAAATTGATAATCACCCCATGGTGTATCGTCAGCGGTTGGCGTAAATAGCGTCACTTCATCGCCTGGCATAGCCGTAGTGGAAGAGAAGCTCGCCCCGCCGAGTGGATCGGTTACCGAGAAAGTTACCTCACCCGTCCAGTCAGCAATAGAACTGATAGAGAAAACAAACTCAGCGGTATCACCGGCGGTGACTTCCATTGTTGGGTCGGCTACTCCCAGACCAAAACTGGGTTGTGGATCAGCGCCCAGCAAAGCGTTGTAAACATTAAGGCGTTTACCCGAAACGGATTTGCCGGTCAGGAAGGCATTATCATCGCCGGTTTCCATAAGCAACGCTTTTACTTCTACTGCAGAAAGCGTAGGGTTAACCGACCAAACCAATGCTGCAGCCCCGGCCACGTGAGGGGTAGCCATAGAGGTACCAGAAGCGTAAACGTAGCTATCATCCACATAGGTAGAGCCGATGTCCGTGCCCGGCGCCCCCATGTCGACCGACATCAGGCCATAAGAGTAGCCCGAATCACCGTCGTTATGGTTAGTACTGGCAACCGCTAGTACGTTATCGACCTCGTAACTGGATGGGTAGTGGGGGCTGTTATCATTATTTACGCCATCGTTACCGGCTGCCGCTACAAACAGAATGTCAGCATCTGCGGCCGCCTGAATAGAGGCCTCCAGTGCAGCACTATACGATCCGCCGCCCCAACTGTTGTTGAGCGCCTTGATATTAACGCCATCCGCTTTCAGCGCCACCATATAGTCGATACAGGCAATAGCGCCCTCGGTAGAACCAAAACCATCGGCCGCAAGGAATTTACAGCCAACAATAGAGACATCATGGTTTACGCCTACAACACCAATACTATTATTACCTTCTGCACCAATGGTACCCGATACGTGAGTCCCGTGGCCCTGATCGTCATAAGGATCGGAATCGCCGTTTACAGTATCAATACCGTAGATATCGTCTATATAACCGTTGCCGTCGTCATCAATACCGTTACCCGCGATTTCGCCGGGGTTCATCCACATATTGTTAACCAAATCAGGGTGGTCATACTGTACACCGGTGTCAATAACACCTACCACCACATCACTGCTACCGGTTGAAATATCCCAGGCTTCAGCGGCGTCGATATCGGCATCAGCTGTACCACCGGTCTGACCGGTGTTATTCATGGCGTAAAGTAACTCATAAAATTCGTCGTTAGGGGTTGCGTCAACAGACCAGATAAAGTTCGGCTCAGCAATGGCTATGGCCGGGTTACCTTGCAGCTTACTGATGGCATCTTTCACCGACATGCCTTGCAGCTGAAATTTAGCGATACGTCCCTTCATTAAGTGACTGAATTTATCGTCTCGCCCATCGGCGTTCATGTCTGCGATGCTGGCACCAACCAGCGCGCGTGCCGACATCTTGTCGGCGGAGGTAGCGGATTCTTTATAAACAACAATAATAGAATCGTCCTTGAACTTTACAGTTTCTGCAGCAGCACTAAAGCCCAACGCGGGCAGCATGGCCAGCGTTAATGCGGTAAGTTTTGTTTTCATAATTATGCTTCCAACAATAAAAAACGCTTACTGAGTAAGCGTGATAGGTTCCTTTGAATCGATTGTGAGACTGCGACAATCCATCACCATTTTTGGCACAACGTATAGTGGATTGCTAGTTTGGAGCGGTAATTTACAAAAAATGTACTAGTTATCTGCTTGGTTCAGTTGTTAGGTAGCACCTTTATACTAGATCTGCTGTCAGGCTGGCGCACGGGAGCTTTCTATGCAACCTCGGGGAGGGCTTAACAGTGATGAAAAACCGGACTTAACTGAGTGTGAATTATCCGTAAACGTTACTAGACCAGGCCACCAACTCAACCCGATTGCGCGAGTTGGTCTTGCGGAATATGCTGTATATATGGGTTTTAACCGTATTCACGCTGATATGCAGGGTGTCGGCAATTTCCTGATTTTGCGCACCTTTAGAGACCAGTAACAGGATATTCTTCTCCCGCTTGGTTAAGCCTGCCTGCTGAACCATTTGCCGCGCTTCCATTGTCTGAATGGCTGCCACCGGATCGCTTTTATCGCGCAACTGACGAAAAGCGCGGTTTACTGTATCCCGTTTAAACCAAACGTCAAACTTGTTCAGTCGATAGATCCCTTTGAGTAATAGCTCAGGTTTATCGGTGGTATAAAATACTCCTTCGGCGCCCGCCATTAATAGTGTCAGCTCATCTACAGCGCCTGGTGTGACATTAAAAAACACCCAGCGACCACTGCGCGTGCAGCAGCTTAGCAGCTCGCACAAATTAGCAGTTAGCGTAATATCGATAAAAATCAGCTGCGCTGGTTCGGCATGGGTGGGCAAACTCTCAACGCCCTCAACACTGGTTGTGCTATAGCCGCAGGTTTCCACTAATTGCTTTAATAAGCAATTAACGCCAGCCGCATAGCTACAATTAGCAGGAACGACGAAGTATACCGAATTCGTATTCGTCACAGTCAATGCAATTCTCCAGAAATCCTTTGGTTTTTTTGCAGATAACGAGGTTGAGAGTTGTAGATTTCGCTCAATAGCGTCGCGGTACTTCCTTGCGGCAATCAACGAAATCGTTCACTTACTATACCGTTTACTGAAAAAATGTACATCCTTTGTACAGCTAAAATTACAATCACATTATGACTATTTCATCATACAAATCAATTGATTGAATAATTGTTTACCAAAATCAAGCGGTTTTGATATAAACATCAAAACGGTGTTTCTTGCTGGTTATCGCCATGGACGGTTTTTGATTAGCCAGCAGTGGTGCACTGTTAGGGCGCTTCACCACTACACGCTTAGCGGCTGCATGCAGTGCTGCGGGTAGTAGTAAATCCGCGTCTTCGTCGGGGCCTAGCATCAGCTGGAACAGGCGCATTTCCTTTTTCACCAACGCCGACTTTTTGCGGTGAGGGAACATTGGGTCAAGGTATACAGCATCCACGCTTCCTGCCGCCAGCTGCTGCATATAATCGCAGCTGTTGGCATGGTACAACACAAACTGTCTGGCCAGCTCTGGTTCCTGCTGGGCAAGCCGTCGCAGGCCATCCGCTAACAATAAATAAGCCACCGGCGAACGTTCAATCATAATCACCCTGGCCCCCAGTGCGGCCAGAACAAATGCATCCCGGCCAAGCCCCGGCGTAGCATCCAGTACAGTATGTGGTTGGTTGGCTTTGATGCCTATAGCTTTAGCCACCGGCTCTTTACCGCCACCCCCATGCTGACGCCGGTACTGACTCTGACCCGACAGAAAATCCACAGTCACGCCATTACTGTTTGCTACCGACAAATCTGTTAATTGCAGGGTGTCATCAACTATCTCCAGCACCAGCGACTGCTCGCCCGACGCCTCACTCTCTGGTTTAATGCCCACCGAACTGGTCAGCGAGATTAGCTGTTGCTCAACCTCAGAAGGCGCGGCCAGTTGCTGTGCTGACAGTCTTAGATACGGTAACTCAGGCATGACCATAATGCTCCTTCTGCCCTATCCAGCGGTTAATAATGGCCTGCGCGCGGGCCGGATAGTCTGCCCACAATCGATTAGCAATTTCCTGCACCTGAGGAATAAGGGGCGCATCGCGCACAATATCGGCAATTTTTAACTCGGCGATACCGGTTTGGCGGGTGCCCATCAGCTCGCCCGGGCCCCTGATTTCAAGGTCTTGCTGGGCGATATAAAATCCATCATTCGACTCGCGCAACACCGCCAGGCGTTTAGTGGCCGTTTTCGACAGCGGGCTTTGATACATCAGCACGCAGTGACTTTCTACCGCGCCACGACCAACCCGGCCACGTAACTGATGAAGCTGAGCCAAGCCCAACCGTTCCGGGTTTTCGATAATCATTAAACTGGCATTAGGCACATCCACGCCTACTTCTATCACCGTGGTAGCCACCAGTAAATCCAGCTCCCCAGCCTTAAAAGCGCCCATGATTTGTTGCTTTTCCGCCGCCTTTAAGCGGCCATGAACCAGGCCGATTTGCAGGTCGGGCAGGGCGGTTTTCAGAATCACCGCGGTGTCTTCAGCCGCCTGACATTGTAAAACTTCAGACTCATCAATCAGCGTACACACCCAGTACGCCTGACGCCCTTGCTGCTGACAAGCCTCGCGCACCCGCTCAATGACATCCCCGCGGCGGGAATCGGGCAAAGCCACGGTTTTTACCGGTGTCCGTCCGGGCGGCAGTTCGTCAATAATTGAGGTATCCAGATCAGCATAGGCAGTCATCGCCAGTGTACGAGGAATAGGGGTGGCGGTCATGATTAACTGATGGGGAAAACGCCCCTGTTGCTCGCCTTTTTCGCGCAGCGCCAGACGCTGATGTACGCCAAAACGGTGCTGTTCATCCACAATTACCAGCGCCAGCTGATCATAGGTTACCTGTTCCTGAAAAATAGCATGGGTACCCACCAGCATTTGCACCTCACCACTTGCCAGGCGCTCCAGCACTTCAGCGCGTTGCTTACCTTTTAATTTACCGGCCAGCCAGCCCACTTCAATACCGAGCGGGGCCAGCCAGTCCCTGAAGTTATTGGCATGTTGTTCTGCTAACAGTTCGGTGGGAGCCATAAGCGCGACCTGATAACCGCCACCGATGGCCGACAGCGCTGCCAGTGCCGCAACCAGGGTTTTACCCGAACCTACGTCGCCCTGCACCAATCGCATCATGGGTCGGCTGCGCGCCATATCCTGCTGAATATCAGTGGTTACCCGTTGTTGGGCACCAGTAGGTTTAAATGGCAGGGCGGCGAGTAATTTATTTACCAGCGAATGGTCAACGTTTATCGCAATACCAGGCTGCGCATCGCTTTGCTGGCGTACTTTTAGCACACTTAAATGCTGGGCCAGCAGTTCTTCCAGGATCAGGCGCATCTGTGCCGGGTGCTCACCGTTTTCGAGTTCCTGTAGCGCCACGTCTGGTGGCGGACGATGCACCAGCGTAAGCGCTTCTTTCAGGCTAACCTGTTGCTGATACATGCCGTCGGGTAATAAGTCGGTGAGGCCGCCCTGATTGAGAATTTCCAGTGCCTGCTCGGTAAGGTTACGTAAGGTAAGCTGTTTCACGCCCTCGGTGGTGGGATATACCGGTGTGAGGGTTTCTTCCATGGGCGCAGCGTCTTCTTCAATCAGCATAAATTCGGGGTGCATCATTTCCAGCCCCCATTTGCCGGTGCGGACTTCGCCAAAAGCGCGGATCTGATTACCGGGTGACATCATGGTGCGCTGCAGGGCGCCAAAATGAAAAAATCGCAGCGTAATGGTGCCGGTACCATCGGAGAGCTTCACCACCAGCATGCGCTTTTTACCGTACTGGATATCGGCCGATTTCACTTCGCCAAGAATACTAACGTGGGTGAAAGGCAAACAATCGCCAATGGGATAGATACGAGTGCGATCTTCATAACGTGCGGGCAGATGGAAGAGCACATCCTGCACGGTGACCAGATTGATTTTAGCCAGTTTCTCTGCCACTTTGGCGCCAACCCCCTTAAGCTGGGTAATTGGCATTGTGGCAAGAGGCTGTTCAGACCGCATGTGAGTGTATTTCCTTACTTTTAGGGGCATATTAAATCAAGCGCTTAGGCATTGCGAGCATCATTCACCCTATGCTTGCTTTCCCGCCCGGGCTACTACTTTAATTAGCCTAAAGTACCCTTTCGCCACACCACCCTCGGTCTATAGTTAGGTAACCCGCTATTTTTCGAATGCCACCATGAACCTGTTACCCCTCGCCGCCCTGCTTTTGGTATTAACCGGCTTAAGCCAGTCAATCACGGCAGCGCAACCCGATGACCCGCTCTCAGGTGAGAAGCGAATTATATTAAAAGGCAATAAGGGCGAGCAACTGGACATCGGCAGTGTCACCTTCGTCCCCGGCGCTAAAGGGATTCACTACACTTTCAAAATAGACCACAGCCACTTTACCGATTATTTTTTATCGATGAAGGAAATGAAATGCCTTGAAGGCCCTGAGTTGTGGTGTCACCTGCCTTATCCGTACGAGCAACCCCGCACTGTGACTACGGATGACTTTAGCTGGCTGGCCCACGATCTGCTGTTTATGTACAAGAAAAAAGGGGAGTTTGGCGCTAACTTCTGGAACGGTATCTACTATAAGATGACCCTTAATAATGACCGGATCACCGGTGTGGCCCAGGCGGTAGACTTAAATCAGCTCGCGGCGCCGCCGGATGATCTTACTACACCGCCTTTCGGCGAATTTGAACGCACTGACATTGAGCCTCAGCCGCGCTTTTTACCCTTTGTAGAAATGCGCTGATCACGTATTATCAATAGCCAACCCTGATGTCTGAGAGTCTTTATGTTTGTCCCGTCGGCCTTTTCTTTTACCGATACCGAAGCCCAGCTAGCTTTTATTAAAGCGCATCCATTTGCTTTGTTAACCACCCCCGATCTACAAACAACCCATGTGCCGCTGCTGGTAAAGCAACAAGGTGACAGCCTTTTTCTGACTGGTCACATGGCGCGCGCCAACCCGCACTGGAAAACATTAGATAATACCCCGGTAGTTGCCGTATTTAGCGGCCCTCACGCTTATATCTCACCTAAGTGGTACGCCAGCGAACCCAATGTGCCCACCTGGAATTATGTTGCGGTACACGCTAAAGGTACGGTAAGTGTTATGGATGACGAGGCATTGCCGGCAGCGCTCAACGAACTGATGCAGGCCTTTGAGCCTGATTACAACCCTGACACGCTCAACACATCACTTGTCGAATACCAGCAAAAACTAATCCGCGGCATTGTCGGCATAGAAATCAAAATAGACAGCTTGCAGGGCGTACGAAAACTCGGCCAGCACAAAAAGGCTGAGGATATGGCCGGGGTTTGCCAGGGGCTAAAAAACAGTGGTGATCATGAATCTCTCGCGCTGCTGGAATACATGCAGCGCCATGCTATTGGTTACGCAGATTAACGTTCGCTGGCGAGGACTTCAGCCACTGATAAAATCAGTTTTGCCGAGGGGCGCACTTTAAAGTCAGGGTTTACATAAGTGAACTCAATAAGCCCCTGTTGATTAACTATAAATATGCCTGGTGCTGGTAATACTGGGGTACCGGTCTCATCCTTGGTGAGGGGTATATTATAGCTGGCATATTTATTTGCCGTGGCATCATCCACGTAAAAGCCAATGCCAAATTCACGCAAGGCATCCAGTTTAGCGTCTGACAACTGCTGGACTTTCATTTCGGTTTCAAGTTCCTGAGATTGCAGCGCTGTGGGCGTTTGCGGTGAAATCGCAAGGATTTGGTATCCTAATTCCAGCAATTGGTTTTCAATTGTCTGTAGCTCGCCAAACTGACGATTACAGTAAGGGCACCAGCCGCCACGGTAAAACAGAATGATGGCGGGTTTATTCATGGTCAGCGCATTCAGGCTCACCGGACTACCATCCGGAAATTGCAGGGTCACGGCCGGTACTTTCATACCATTTAGCAGCGGCGTGACGGCGTTAGCCTCAGCCGCTAACTCTTTGGCAGAAGCCCCCAAAGGCAGCAATATACACAGCAGGATAAAGAAAAATTTTTGTCGCATCATTGTTCTCGTTAGATTGTGAATACCAAAAAGACCCGCAAGCGGGCCTTTTTCTTTCAGTAAAATGCTATCTAATTTATCAATGGCTGCTGACAGCTATCACTCCGGAAGTTCCATCACGCCGTCGATTTCAATTTGCGCGCCTTTGGGTAACTCTTTAATGCCAATGGCTGCGCGGGCAGGATAAGGCTTGGCAAAGTACTTGGACATAATTTCGTTTACGGTGGCGAAATGGCCAAGATCAAGTAAGTAAATGTTTACTTTCACCAGGTCATTTGTAGTACCGCCAGCAGCTTCACATACGGCTTTGATGTTTTCGAACACCTGGGTGGCCTGCTCGGCAAAATCCTCAGACACCAGCTCCATTGTGGCCGGTACTAATGGGATCTGACCAGACAGGTACACCGTAGTGCCGGCTTTAACGGCCTGGCTGTATGTACCAATTGCAGCTGGCGCGTTATCAGTTTGAATAATCGACTTTGCCATGATGAGTCCTTCTCAATTAATGATGTCGCGACTGGCTGTGTCGCGATACCCGTTGTACCTCCGGCATGATGCGAATTTTACGCATGACGTTGGCCAGATGTACGCGGTTATAAGTAGTTAATTCAAGATCTACAAAGTAGATATTGCTTTCTTTTTCCTCGGTTTGCAGCCCAATGATGTTTGAGTCGCACGAGGCAATATTATTGGTCAGTGTAGCCAGTGTACCCTGATGATTAAACAGCTCAATACGTAATGACGCTTTAAACTCACCCTGAGGCTCTTCATCCCAGGTCATTTGCAGTACCCGCTGTGGCTCTTCTTTAGCCAGTTTACGGATATTAGGGCAACCATTCTGGTGAATGGTCATGCCTTTGCCCGGACTGAGTACCGAAACGATTTCATCGTCAGGGATAGGATGACAGCATCGCGCGTAAGTCACCAGCAGACCTTCTGTACCACGAATGGCCACATTGCCTTTCTTATCCGGAATATCTTCGTTCTCGCCTAACAAACGGCGAGCCACAATAGCGCTCAACTCATTACCCAGCCCAATATCCACCAGCAAGTCCTCAAAGGACTCGTGCTTGGTTTCTGCGACTACGCGGTCTACCGATTCCTGACTGATATCGTCCAGTTTCACTGCGCCCAGTGCGTGGCGTAACAGGCGGTTACCCATGGTCAGAGCTTCCTGTGAACGCTGTTTGCGCAGGTATTGACGAATGCGCGTACGTGCTCTGGCACTGACCACAAAATTCAGCCAGTTAGCATTTGGCTTAGCTCGTGGAGAGGTAATGATTTCCACCGTCTGACCATTTTGCAGCGGCTTGCTCAAACTGTAATTGCGGCGCTCTACCCGCACGCCGACGCAGGTATTGCCAATATCGGAATGCACCGCATAAGCAAAATCAACTGCCGTAGCGCCGGCAGGTAATTCAATAATCCGCCCGTCCGGCGTGAACACGTAAATCTCATCCGGGAACAGGTCGGTTTTAACGCTTTCGATAAACTCAAAGGACGAACTGGCGCTTTGCTGTAGTTCCAGTAGCGACTGCATCCATTTACGGGCACGCAACTGGGCGGTAGTACCATCGCTGGATTCTTTGTACATCCAGTGAGCAGCAACCCCTTTATCAGCCATTTGGTCCATGGCTTGGGTGCGGATTTGCACTTCCACCGGAATACCGTGAGGCCCCACTAAAGAGGTATGTAACGACTGATAGCCATTAGTGCGCGGAATCGCGATATAGTCTTTAAAACGTGTTTCAATGGGCTTGTACAGCCCGTGCATGGCACCGAGTGAGCGATAGCAGTCATCCACCGAATTGACCACAATGCGAAAGGCATAGATGTCCATGACTTCATTGAACATCTTCTCTTTGTTCTTCATTTTGCGGTAAATGGAATAGAGGTGCTTTTCGCGGCCCACGACGGTGGCTTCAATATTGTAACCTTCAAGGCGGGTGCTCAGCTCCTGGCGAATATTCTCGATAATTTCCTTACGATTGCCCCGCGCTTGTTTCACCGCTGATTTCAGGGCACGGTGACGCATGGGATACATGGCCTGGAAGCCAAGATCTTCCAGTTCATTTTTAATATCGTGAATACCCAGGCGATGGGCAATAGGCGAATAGATTTCCAGGGTTTCCAGCGCTATGCGACGACGCTTATCCGGGCGTAGCGAGCCCAGGGTTCGCATGTTGTGCGTGCGATCGGCCAGTTTAATCAGAATAACGCGAATATCCTGCACCATGGCCATCATCATTTTGCGAAAGTTTTCGGCCTGGGCTTCCTGCTTACTGCTAAAGGCAATCTTATCGAGTTTACTGACGCCTTCTACCAAATCAGCCACGGTGTCGCCAAAGGCTTCGGCCAGATCTTCCTGACTGTAGTGGGTATCTTCAATAACGTCGTGCAGAAGTGCCGCCATGAGGGTTTCATGGTCGAGGTGCATGTCGGCCAGAATGCTGGTAACCGCAACCGGGTGGGTGATGTACGGATCACCACTTGATCGCATCTGACCATCATGGGCTTCATGTGCCAATACAAAAGCATCCTGAACGAGCTGAACCCGTTCTGGTGGCAGGTATTCGGCGATCTTTTGTTTTAACCCTTCAAACAGATACACGTGTGTAGCGTATTTCCAATAATATCAAGCGTTTTTCAAGAATACGGTGAAACGCGTCGGTTTCCAACGAAAAACGCCAGTGTTTCTTATAAAAGACACACTGGCGCTGTCAATTTGTGCTTCCGAGGGCTACCCGATTTACTGATCAGACAGGATATTTGCAACTGATGCAAACTCAGCGTGTTCCTGATCCTGCTGGTCACGCAGCTCATCTTGCTCAAGGGTTTCAGAAGTCACTAATCCTTTTTCGATTTCGCGCAGCGCGATAACCGTAGGCTTATCGTTACTTACATCAACCATTGGATCTTTGCCTTCAGTGGCGATTTGGCGGGCACGACGTGCAGCAACCAATACCAGATCAAAACGGTTACCAACTTTATCTACTGCATCTTCGACTGTTACGCGAGCCATGAAAATCTCCGATTCGAACAAAAATAATAAAAAAATGGCCGCGTAGTATACAACAAGCCATACTCAATTGGGTAGTAATAAATCACTCAGCGCTTAATAAACTCGCTATTAGCGACTGGTGACGTACTTTTTGCTTCGCCATACGTAAACGCTGGGCTTCAACAATGCTGCTTAATTCCTGCAAAGTTTCGGAAAACTCATCGTTAACCAGCACATAATCAAATTCATTGTAATGCGACATTTCAGACACCGCTTCTGCCATACGCTTATCAATCACGCTTTGCTCATCCTGGCCACGGTTAACCAGCCTTTCGCGCAGCGTTTCGGTCGACGGTGGCAAGATAAAAATGCTGCAGGTATCGGGCATCAGGGCCTTTACCTGACGGGCGCCCTGCCAGTCAATATCCAAAAACACATCAATGCCCTGGCTCAGGGTATTTTCGATGGTAATGCGGGACGTACCGTAATAATTACCGAAGACTTCAGCATATTCAAAAAATGCCTGCTGAGCGATCAGCGCTTCAAACTGCTCACGGCTCACAAAATGATAATGCTCACCATCCACTTCGCCGGGGCGGGGTGCCCGGGTAGTATGCGACACAGACACCTGCTTAGGATTAAAGTTAACATCCGGCGCTTTAGACAACAGCGCTTTTATCAAGCTGGATTTACCGGCACCAGAGGGGGCCGCTAAAATAAACAGATTGCCGAGTTGTGTGGTCATAATGGTGTTCTATGCTTCATTTTTATGGTGATGTTATACGGCGAAAGTGTAGCATAATCGGCGTCGACATAAACGGCGCAACAACAATATTCATCAAAACCGGTAAGACCATTGTACCTGTGGTCGGTGAGTGTTAATTTTAATCCGAAATAACCATAGCAAAAGGAACTATCGGTCAATGAGCAGTGCATTACCTTACATCGAAACCAATCCGGTCTCAGAAATTAAAGCCACTGTTATCTGGTTACATGGGCTGGGCGACTCCGGCCATGGTTTTGCGCCAATCGTTCCGGAGTTAAGGTTGCCCGACGCCCTGGGTGTACGTTTTGTGTTCCCTCACGCGCCAGAACGCCCGGTCACTATCAACGGCGGCATGCGCATGCGCGCCTGGTATGACATTAAATCCATGGACTTCGATAAACGCGCCGATCTCACCGGGGTCAGAGAGTCTGCCCAACAGGTCGAACAGCTCATTGAAGCTGAAATCAGTAACGGCGTCCCGGCAGAAAAAATCATCCTCGCTGGTTTTTCTCAGGGCGGCGTTATTGCGCTGCATCTTGGCCCGCGCTTCAGCCAATCACTGGGCGGGATTATGGGTCTTTCAACCTACATGTGCCAGCCGGAGTTACTGGCCGATGAAGCCCATCCGGCCAATCAACAAACGCCGGTTTTTATGGCCCACGGCGAGATGGACGACGTGGTCCCTATTGCAATGGGCAAAGCCGCCTACGACACACTCACTGCAAATCAGTACAAGGTTAGCTGGCAGAGCTACCGTATGCAGCATAATGTTAACATGGATGAGATAAACGCCATCAGTCAGTGGCTGCAAGCGCGCCTGGCTTAGATCAAATACAGGCGGTATAACATCGCCTGTGTCTGCAAAATCGTTTACACTTTGGGCTTTAGCGCCGCTGAATTAGAGCTGGCGTAGTGATTGAATTCAAAATTAAAGGCGAATATTGCAGTGAAGTCTTCCCGCACTATCCGAATTGCCACCCGTAAAAGTGCCCTGGCCATGTGGCAGGCCGAGTATGTTCAGGCACAGTTATTAAAGCATCACCCTGAGTGCAAGGTGGAGCTGGTTCCCATGTCGACCCAGGGCGACCGTATTCTTGATACACCGCTGGCAAAGATTGGCGGTAAAGGCCTGTTTATTAAAGAGCTCGAAATTGCCATGCTGGAAGGGCGCGCTGATATCGCCGTGCATTCCATGAAAGACGTGCCGGTAGAGTTTCCGGCGGAATTCGGCCTGCATGCTATCTGCCCGCGGGAAAACCCGTTCGATGCTTTCGTATCCAATACTTATAACAACATTAGCGAATTACCTGCCGGCGCCGTAGTGGGTACCAGTAGCTTGCGTCGTCAGTGTCAGTTAAAACACCTGCGCCCGGATTTGGTGATCAAAGACCTGCGCGGCAACGTTAATACGCGACTGGCTAAACTGGATGCCGGTGATTACGACGCCATCATTCTGGCCTGTGCCGGCCTTATTCGTCTGGGAATGGAAGACCGCATTACCCAACCTATTCCCCAGGAGCAGTCATTACCAGCGGTAGGGCAGGGCGCTGTGGGCATAGAATGCCGCAACGACGATGCCGAGCTAATTGATTTACTGGCTGCGCTTAACGATGCCGACACCGCTTCGCGGGTAATTGCAGAACGCGCCATGAATGAACGCCTTGAGGGCGGATGTCAGGTACCTATCGGGAGTTTTGCCACCCTTGCGGGTGACACGCTGTCGCTTACCGGCATGGTGGGCTCGGCGGATGGTCAAACTCTGTTATACGCACGTACTGAAGGCCACCGTGATAATGCCGTTGCACTGGGCAAAGAGGTTGCTGAGTCGCTGCTGGAGCAGGGCGCCGGTGAAATCTTAAAGGCTTTGCATCAGTAAACCGCTATGTATCTAATCACCCGGCCGCTGGCAAAATTAGCCAATACTGACTCGGCATTTGCCGAGGCCGGATTGTCGGCCAGTGTGATTGCCTTACAGCAAACCCAAGAGCTCCCGGCCGGTATTGCCCGCTTACAGGATTTGCTGAAAGCTCATCCGGATGCCATAGTCATCGTTACCAGTACGGCGGCCGCCGCTCCGCTGGCGGCGCATCTGGCTGGTGATATCGTTAGTCAGCCACTGATTGCAGTTGGTCAGAGTACCGCTAACATTCTTACCCAAGCCGGTTTAAACCCGGTCGTCCCTGATAACGAGAATTCAGAAGGCGTACTCGCTTTACCTTTGCTCAATGATTGCGCCAATAGGCACATTTTGTTATTAAAGGGTAAAGGCGGGCGCACCACAATCCCGCAACAATTAACCCTACGCGGTGCCAGGCTAAACGAGGTGGTTGTTTATGAAAGAGTGCCATTAATTCCCCCCGTATTTAGCCGGACCTGTCACTGGACACAACTGGCGGGCATTATTGTCACCAGTAGCGAACAGGCCCAGGCACTATTAAAACAATTTAATACCCAGCCGCTAACCGGTGTAAAATGGTTAACGGTCAGTGAGCGCATAGCGCAACAGCTTCATCAACAAGGTATCCGGCAAACCTATGTTTGTCCTAAAGCCAGCAACGAAGCGCTCATTACATGGATTCAGCAGAATTGGGAGTGATATATGGCTGATCAGCAGCAACCAAACCAAGAGCAACCCAAGCAGTTGCCCGACACAGCCAGCGCCAAACAATCTTCGGCCAAAGCCGCTGCGCCCAAAAGCTCACCAGACAACCCTAAACCTGCACAGTCTGCCCCGCCCAAAACAGCCAAAACCGGCCTGCTGTGGCTTATCACTCTGCTAAACCTGCTGTTACTTGGTGGCTTGGCCTATGGCGGATACTGGTACTTTAATCAACACAGCGTCAGCCAAACCAAACTCGACACCCTGCGCAGTGAGCTCAGTAACGAGCTTGGCCAGAAACACAGCCAGATGGCAAGCAGAGCAGCAACGCTGGAACAACAAATCAGTGCCCAGGCCGAGGCAACCCAGGATGTACTGGACGGTGAAGTCGCTCAACAAGCCACCGTGGAGCAACTGGAAAATCAATTACAGGGCGCACTCGCGCAGATTCAGGAATTAGATGGCCGCCGGCCCACCGACTGGCTAATAGCCGAAGCCGATTATCTGGTGCGCATGGCCGGGCGTAAAATGTGGCTCGAAAAAGATCTGCGCACTGCCATTATGCTGCTTGGTAATGCCGACCAGCGCTTAAAATCATTAGCTGATCCATCGGTGCTGCCGGTAAGAGCTTTAATCGCCCAGGACATTCAGGCTCTTCAACAGGTCAACCCGGTATCAGAAGTGTCGGTTGCGCTGGCCCTTGATGGTCTGGTTAAACAGATTGATAAACTGGCCATTATCACCCCCAAAGAAGCCAATGAATTTACCAGCGACGAAGTCAGTGACTCCGCCAGCGACTGGAAGCAAAACCTGCTGAATGTGTGGCGCTCATTGGTGAATGACTTTATTCGGGTTGAATATCGTGACGAGCCGGTTGAACCCATGATGACCGCTCAACAGGAATGGCTGTCACGGGAGCAAATAAAGCTGGCCCTGCAACAGGCACAGGCCGCTGCCCTGGCCGGTGAACAGGCGCTGTATCAGGCTTCGATTGAACGCGCCGCCACCATCATCAGCGATGACTATATTGAGTACAACAATGATGTAATGGGCTTTCAAAGTGCGCTGAATCAGTTAAAGAACACCGATATCAGTAAAGCCGTGCCTACCGAGCTGAGCTCCCAGGCAGCGCTTGAGTCGCTGCTCGATAGCCGGGTAAAACGTGTGTTTGGTGAAGGAGCCAGCGCACTATGAAAAAGCTGATTTATATTTTAGTCATCGTCGCAATATGCCTGGTCGCGATGATTGCTGCGCCGTCATTAGTGGGCGATAAAGGCTATGTGATGATTCAGATGGGCAACCTGGTGGTAGAAACCAGCGTTGTTGCCCTGGGTATCATGGTATTTATTGGCCTGGTTGGCTGGATCATTATCTCAACCTTACTCAGCCGTACCTGGCGACTAACCAAACTGTCGGGCAGCTGGTTTGGCAACCGGTCACGGCGCAAAACCCAAAAGGCTTTTTATCGCAGTATTCAGGCCCTGGCAGAGGGTGACTGGGATGCCGCGACCAAAGCAGCGGATCAGGCCGAAAACGGCGAGTTTGAAGGCGTAAATTACCTGGTTTCAGCGCAGGCTGCCGTGGCCAGAGGCCGCAAAGACACCGCCGAGCGCAAGCTCAACGAAGCGGCTGATTTTGAGAGTTCGGCACTGGCCGCCAGAGTAACCCTGGCGCGTATGGCGCTGGCCGAAGGTCAGCCCGGTGACGCTTTAAAAGAACTGGCGCAGCTCAGCGACAAACAACAGGCCGCTGCACCGGCCATTAAGTTAAAAGTGCAGGCGTTAGCCGAAAGTAATCAGTGGGCCCAACTGGAAGAAGAGCTGGGTAACTATAAAAAAGTGCTCGGCGATGACTACGCCAAATGGTCTAAGCAAATTGCCAAAGGCCGGCTGGCCGAAGTGGCCAGTAAACAAGGGGCCATCGCACTCAAGTCGTTCTGGGACAATCTGCCGCGCAAGCAGCGCAATGATATTGGTTACCAGGCCGCTTATGCCGAGCAATTACTTGCTCAGGGCATGCATCAGGAAGCCCAAACGGTATTACTGGACTGGCAAAAGCGCGGCCCTCAGCCACAACTGTTGCCGCTGCTTAAAGACTTACAGTTGCCTAATCCGGCGCCTGCCGTTAAAGCGCTGGAAAAGTGGATCAAGGCTGACGACGAGAATCACGAGCTGTATATGGTGCTCGGTCATGTAGCTTATAACGCCGGCGACAATATGCTGGCCGATAAAGCACTGCAAAAAGCCATGAA
>CATMRP010000032.1 GCA_950073835.1 uncultured Alteromonadaceae bacterium | reverse complement strand
GGGCATAATGCCCAATATACTGATACCTTGCTCGGTATCGCTTTGTGCGTGAGACCGAGCTAACAAAAAGCCCCGATAAACGGGGCTTTTTACAGTAAAAATTCGGTCCCTTTTGCCCACATCAGGCAAGGTTACTATTGGTGTAATACAACAATAAAAACCCGTAAGGCTTAGGTGCTGGTAATCTCTAATTACCGGTACCAGCCATAAACTGACACGCATTATACTGCCTGCTTGTTGATTTAGCAACCGCCAATCCCGCATCACAGAGCATTGTCACGATAATTTAATCTTCTCGCCAGCGTTCCTTAATGGTCAGAATTTTCGCAAGATTTTCTTCCAGTAATGTTATCAGGTAAGGTTCGAAGTGCTTGCCTGATTCGCTTTTCATCACTGACAGCGTTTTCTCAATTGTCCAGGCTTCCTTATAGGGGCGCTTACTGGTGAGCGCATCAAACACATCTGCCACTGCCACAATCCGCCCCTCAACCGGAATATCCTCCCCCTTCAACCCCTTTGGATACCCTGATCCATCCCACTTTTCGTGATGGGTCATGGCTACGGATTTTGCAATTCGTAACAGGTCGGAGTCCGCTTCCCCCAGAATTTCAGCACCAATTTCCGGGTGCGTTTTCATTACCGCAAACTCTTCCTCGGTGAGCTTACCGGGCTTAAGCATAATGTGATCAGGTATGCCTATTTTGCCAATATCGTGCATAGGGGCTGCGTGTAACAGGGTATCCGCCTGCTCTTCATTTAAGCCATAGGCCAGTGCTAACACTTTTGAATAATGACTCATGCGCAGAACATGCATGCCGGTTTCGTTGTCTTTGTACTCGGCTGCCCGGCCTAAGCGCTGCACCACCTGCAACCGGGTGCGCTTCAGCTCATCGGCCTGCACCAGCGATAAATGGGTTTTGATGCGCGCTTTCACCACCGCCGGTGAAATTGGCTTGGTAATATAATCAACCCCTCCTACTGCGAAACCTTCGGCTTCATCCTGTTCTTCACTCAAAGCGGTAACAAAGATTACCGGTATTGCGCGGGTAAGAACGTTGTCCTTGAGCGCCTGACACACTTCAAAGCCCGTCATGCCAGGCATCATTACATCAAGTAAAATAAGATCAGGTAATTGTGCCTCTGCCACCCGCAGTGCTTCAGGGCCATTTTTAGCGAAAGCCAGAGCATAGTGCTCTGCCAGCAGGTGTTTGAGTACCCTCAGGTTGGCCGGTTCATCATCAACCACCAAAATAGTGGGTTTTAGAGCAGTGTTTTGCATGTTCGCTATTCGTCCAGTTTGTCGATTAGTGCTGACAGCAGCGTAATCGCCTGTTCAAATTCAAAGTCTTCTATGGCATCCAGGATCGATTGGATTTCATTGGCCAAGCGGCTATTTTGGTAACTACTGAGCGACTCTAATTCGGTTTCTTCAACACGGTTATTTTTAACCGAATGAGCAATGCGCTCCAATATCGCTTTTAATTCCTGGGGATTAACCACCGCAGACTGTTGCAGTGTGTTGTCCTGCTCAGTTGCTAAGGCACTCTCCACTGCAGGCACCAGGCTGTACAAGACAGCTACCGCATCAGCAGGTCCCACCTCATCATAGCAGTTTTGCTCAATGGCTTTACATGCATGCATGATTTTTATCAGGCCCAGGTTGCCGGCTACACCTTTGAAACGATGAACTAATGCTTTCAGCTCTACAAAGTCCTGCTGTTCAGACAAGCTCACAAAGGTGTTCCTGGCGCGGGAAATATCCTCGCAAAAACGGCTTATCTCCTTCACCAGTTTGTGTTTGGAGCCCCATAAGCTCTCGCCCCGTGGCCAATCAATAAGCAGCGCTTCCTGAGGTTCAGCGCGCATTGCCAGCGCACTGCCCTGAATACCCAGTACCCGCGCAATTTCGTTGCACAATATCGGGTAGTCGATAGGCTTATTAGCGAAGCCTTCCATACCGGCCTCACTGGCCGACTTTTTATCCTGTGCCAGCACACTGGCGGTCAATGCGATAATCGGCGTCGCTTTCAGGCCGTTATTCTTTTCATATTCACGGCGTTGACACGCTGCCGTTAAACCGTCTAACACCGGCATTTGTAAGTCCATCAGCACCACGTCGTACTGATGTTGTGCCATCAGGTCGAGGGCTTGCTGGCCATCCCGGCCAATATCCACAAGATGACCGCTACGTTTAAGTAATAAATTAAGCAGCTCAATATTTTGTTCAATATCATCTACTATCAGGATCCGCAACGCCGGTAACTGAATGGCATGCATCTGCTGCACATGACTAGTGTTGTTAATAGCAGTAAGAGGCAATGTAAAGCTAAATTCTGTTCCTTCTCCTGGTTGACTACGAACTTGTATCGTGCCGCCCATCAATTCAACCAGTTGCTTGGAAATTGTAGTACCCAGGCCGGTGCCACCAAAGCGTCTGGACATCGATGCATCCGCCTGCGCAAAAGCATCGAACACCCGTTGACATTGTTCCTGAGTCATTCCAATACCCGTGTCTGAGATGGTAAATTGCACGTGGCCGTTATTAACCTGATTCACCCGCAGACTCACCTGACCGGCCTCGGTAAACTTCACTGCATTGCCTACTAAATTACTCAATACCTGACGAATACGTTCTGGTGCACCGTGATAGCCTTGCGCGAGGTTATCCCCCAGCTTCACCTGCAACTCAAGTCCCTTGCGCTTGGCTTCCAGCCAGAAGGTGGATATCACGGTATCGATTTCTTCACTAAGAATAAAATCCACCAACTCCAGCTCCAGTTTGCCTTTATCCAGCTTGGCACTATCGAGAATGTCATTTAATAGATGCAATAAAGAACGGGCTGAACGATTAATCGTCGACAGATGTTTGTGTTGCTCGGTGTTAAGTGGCGTATCCAGCAGGATATCACTAAAACCGATCACGGCATTCATAGGCGTGCGGATTTCATGACTCATATTGGCTAAAAACGCAGCCCTGGCCGCGGCTGCCTGTTCAGCGGCATCCTTAGCAATCACTAAGTCGTCTTCCATTTGCCGACGATCAGTAATATCCATGATAAAACCATCCAGCCAGAGGATTTCGTCGCTATCGTCGCGGATATACCGGCCATGCTCCCGTAACCAGCGGATCTCACCGGCTTTATTAAAGATCCGGTACTCCATACTGTATTCAGTCTGACCAACCAGCGCCTGCTCGATAGTCTCCAGGTCATCGGGATGAAACAAATCAATAAAGCTTACTGTAGGGTCAGGCAGTAAAAATTCATCCGGACTATAGCCAGTGATCGGTTTCACCGCATCACTGATAAATACCATGGGCCAGTCATGTTCATTTAAACAGCGGTAAGCGATACCCGGTATATTGGCGATCAGCGAGCGAAACTTTAGTTCATTCTCTCGAATGACTTTTTCCATGGCCAGCCGCTCACTGATGTCGGCAATAAATAAGATAAACAGCGATTCACCCGCGACCTGAGTGTGCGACATACTGATCCGCAACGGAATTAACTCGCCATTACGGTTAAAGGTCTCTACATCCCGGCTGTTACCAAGAAGCTGTACCCCTTCAGGTTCTTCCGCATATTTAAAAAACCGGTGGTCATAGAATTGCCGACGCTCCTCAGGCAGAAACTCGATTAATGGCGTGCCCACCATTTGCTGTCGTTGCCAGCCAAGAATGCTGGTTACCGCTTCGTTGACGGTTTGAATAATCCCTTCGTCATTGATGGTCAGAATACCATCGACGGCCGATTCCATCAGGCTGGTCATTTTAACTTGCGAACGCCGGGCCTCGGCTGATGCCTCCCAGTATTTCACTAACAGGCTAATCCCCAGCACCAAAGCTATCATGATGGACGCTATAAAGGTGACACTGGCGGCCAGATAAAACGACATTTCAGAGGGCTGTTGAGACATTTCCAGGCCCGGAGGACTAACAAAGCGGGCGGCCGCCATGCCAGTATAATGCATGCCTGAAATCGCACAGCCCATCACAGCTCCGGCCAGCACATTGGTGGTAAACCTGGTTAATTTGTTATGTAATATGCGCTGAAGACCGTGCCTTACCCATAACGACAGCATTGCTAATATCACGGCAACGGCCACGGACAATAAGAAGATGTTGAGGTCATAACGCAGCAGCGGCGCCATATCCATGGCCGCCATCCCGATATAGTGCATTGCACCAATACCGGCGCCCACTAACACACCACCGATGACGATTTGTTTGCTGCTAATGGTGTGTTGGGTGAGGAGATAAAGGGCCACCCACGCCGCCCCTATGCCAGGTAGCATAGAAACCACAGTGGTAAGCCAGGTATAGGAAACCGGCGTACAAAGATCAAAGGCCAGCATACCAATAAAATGCATCGACCAGATACCGCTGCCCTGAGCAAAGGCCCCTACGGCAAGCAACCCCCGGCGTCCTCGGCGGGTTTTCGCACTAGCAGCCTGAGAGGCAACCTGAAACCCCATAAACGAAGCAAATATCGCAATGGCAACAGATACCAGTACCAGAGAAGGGTTATATTCCCCGACCAGCAGTAAAGAAGTATCGGGAATAACAAACAGGTCCGAAACAGACGGCATTACAGAAGGCCTTAATAATTATAATACATCGATGCTAACCAAGCCTGCCTGCTTAATGCCAGCCAATTAATAATAGATAAATAGCTTCCTTCGTTCGGGACAGATTGCCGCAGTTTTACCACTTTTGTCAAACACCGATGACTTACCCAGTGCCGTACAGCAATTGTGTGAAGATATACTATTCACCAAAGTATGGTGCCATATTTACACTATAAAACAAGGCACTAGCTTTAATTTTTAGACTAACAAAGTGCCAGATTATGGATTTTAAAAGACACTTTAAAGCCCTTTTCTGGCTGACTTTCATAATAGACCTCGCTTTTCAGCACCTCTCTGACCAGATTATGCACAATACTTAAGCCCAAACCGGCATTCCCTGCCCCTCTGCGAGTAGTGAAAAACGGATCAAACACCTTCGGTAGTATCTCGTCACTTACGCCCACCCCGTCATCTGCAAAATTAAACTGATAGCCATCCCCTGCGGGTGCCAGTGACAAGGTTATACAACAGTGTTCACGTTTGCCCACGCCAAGGCCATGAATCAGAGTGTTTGACGTTAGCGCCGTCAGTATTTGCGTAATCACTGCAGGATAAGTGGTAACTATGGCGCCGGGCGGAATTTGCACAGTGAATATAATTGGTGAAGCTTGATTATGCATACCGTGAGCAGCAACAAACTCACTAACACATTCTGCGATATCTACCTGCTCCAACATACTGGCTTCTTCAGTGTTTTTTACTGCCACCTGCTTAAAGGTAGAAAGTAGCTTTGATGCCCGGCGCATGTTTTTTAGCATACTGGCTGAGAGATCCTTCGCCGTATCCAGAAACTCACCGAAGGATTCCGCATCCAGTGCACCGTTATTGTATTTATTGGCAACTTCGTCAAGCAATTCAATTAATAAGGTGCAATTGCCGATATTGACACCGAGAGGCGTATTGATTTCGTGAGAGACCCCAGCCACTAAACCACTTACCGCTTGGTTACTGACGGCCTCCTGCAGCACTGACTGAGGTTCTGCCAAGGGAGAAGTTGATTGTTTATTACTCATATCTGTATCTGACTATATCGTGAGCCAACTGCGGGGGGGCTGTTTGCCTGACGACCACAGGATAAGGACTTTACTATCGGGGTTGGTCTGTATTGGCAATATAGTGTAGGAATCGCCGTTGCGCCAGTGCCCGGAGTAAACATCAACATCCCCGGCAATTGTGACTCAGCCAGAGAAACTTGCAACGACCGTACAGTGATATTTTTTGGGCTGGCTTATTACCTTAACGATGCCAGTACAGTTTAACGAAAGCAGTTAAGCTATCATAGTGGCTAAATATTTCTGAAAGCGAATGTAAACACCATTGGTCCAGCCAAAACCAAACTGCACGTCATACTCACCGCCGCCTGCTCTGATGTTCGGCTCACAGACATTGTATTTTTCCAGTAACACACCACTGCTTGCATAGTGTGCTTCAATAGTGCGGCAAAACCGTTGCATTATCTCTACTGCTTCACGGTTAAAATGGTACTTAAGCAGTCCCTCTACGGCAAATAACTGCAGTGGTGCCCAACCATTCGGCGAGTCCCACTGCTGGGAGGTGGTACTCGCCGTTGTCACAATACCGCCCGCTCTTAACAGGGTACTGCGCAGCGTATTTTGTACCGTCTGCGCTTGCGATTTATCCGCGAACCCTACAAATAAAGGGACACTCATTGCAGCAGACACCACGTTAGTTTGTTGCGAACTGGGAAAATGAAAATCGAAATATCCGCCCTTTTGTTCGCTGAACAGATAAGTCTGAATCGCCTGAATGCGGCGCTTCGCCGCACCATGATAATAGTCGTGCTCAGCGCCCTCAGTAACGCTCGCGAGGGTCTGCTCGAGGCTCACCAATAATGCGTTAAGGTCAACAGGCAGGATTTCAGTGGTGCGAATACTGGCTAGTTGTTGTGGATCACTTAGCCAGCGCGAGCTAAAGTCCCAGCCTGATTCGCACGCTGCCCTGACGTTACGGTAAAAGTCTTCCTTATTGGCACCATACCGCTCGGCAGTTTCAATATCTTCGCGATAAGACTCCGGCCGCGGTGTCGGCTCAGTATCAAAATACCGGTTTAGCACAGCGCCACAGGGTAATCTCACCACCCTCAAGGTAGCGGCAGGCATTTGGGTTTGCGCAGAAGTGGCATTTCCTGGCCCGCTTTGCATCCAAAAGGCATATTCTTTTTTTAACCCATCAATGACATAACGTTTTTGTTCTTCGGTTAGTTCATCTTTGAGAAGATCATAGAATAACGCTAACACCGGTGGCTGACTGCGCGAGTGATAGTAAGCACGATTGCCATTCGGTACGCAGCCTACTTCATTAATTATATCAATAAAGTTTTCGAGCATATTGACAGCCATAGCGGTGTGCCCGGCATCGACCAGGCCCAATGCGGTAAAATAGCTATCCCAGTAATAGATTTCGCGGAAGCGGCCACCGGGTACTATGTACGGTCGGGTCAACGCTATCAGACTATCCTGGTGCTGGGTATCTGGCGTGCGAGTAAGCACCTCCCACATAAACTCGATGTACTGCGCAACGCTAGCAAATTGTTTATCGGTTGTTGCGTTGTCTGCGTCGGGTATCTCAAAATGCGTTGCCACAAATGCCTGTAAATCTACTTCCACGCCCTCTTTAGCCGCCCGACGTTGCTCTTCTGTGAAGGTATCCAGAATAGTTTGAAGATCAGATTTTAATACCGCGTCTGCGAAAGTCTTGCTGTCGGCAAACAACGCAGCCATCTGCACTTGTTTAAACAAATCACTGGCAAAAAACGACAGGCAGTCACGCCAGTTGTGGGTAAACGATTGCATTGCTATAACACCTCTTTAGCGGCCAGAGAGGATGACGCCTTGTTGAAAAAGAAAAGTGTGACTACCAGTGCCCCGATCGGCACCAAAGACAGATAAAATGCTCGCTGCCCACCCACGGCGTCAAAAATATAACCCGTGACTATCGATCCTGTAGTGCCGCCGAGAGCGGAAAAGACGACTATCAGGCCTGTCATCGCTGCGTGCTGACCGGTTGGCAGTGCGCTTAACATGACGGAGTTAATCACCGGGTAAATGGGCGCCATCATTAAACCAATCAACGGGATCAAATACGCAGCGAGCGGCGCATCAATCCAACTGTTGATACTGTTTGCAGATACACTTTGTGCTAACGGTAAACTTAGCAGCATCACTAGTGCCATGCCTGCCAGACAGATATTTAAAAACGGATACCAGTGCATCCGTGTCAGGACAACGCCCGCCGTTAAACGTCCCACCGCCAGGGCAATCGCAAAAATGCTCGAGATTTGAATACTCACCTGGGTTGGTAACCCCAGTACTTCTTTGTTGAACGTCGGCAACCATGAGCCAATCCCCTGCTCTATGAGCACATACAGAAAGATTGACAAGATAAAGACCAGTACCAGGGGTTTATAAGCTAGTTGCAGCATACCGAGAAATTCACTGGCAATATCTGTATTGAGCGCTTTTTCTGCCGGTTTAATAGGCGCAAATAACACAACGACAAAAGCGCAGCCCACCAATGCAGCCAGCAAATAGTAAACATTCAGCCAGGCCATTGAAGCATCGTTATCAGGGTCGATGAACCCGGCAAATACCCAATAGCCAGACAACACGCCCAGCATAAAGATCCCCTCGATGGTATTCATGAGAGAGGAATGTTGCCTTGTTGACGATGAGAGTTGCCCGATGACGGCATACACTGCGACTTTGACCAACGCAAAAGCAGTGCCGATACAGGCAAATAACAGCTTAATAAACCAGAAACTTGCAATCGATGGGGTCATAGCGCAAGCAAATGCAACCAGCGCCAGACCAACCAGTATAGCCAGTTTATACCCAACCCGAGGGATAAAACTGGCTATCAGAAAAGACACTATAGCTATTGAAAGATCCTTAAACCCTTCTAAAGTGCTGGCCTGGGGCTTACTGATATCAAAACTGTTAATCGACTGCAGAATAACAGTTCCCACACTGTTAAGCAGTATTGCAAAAACATAGTAACTGATTGCAATTGCGGCAATCACCATCAAACGCGCCATGTGTAAACACTCTGTTAACCAACTCAGGCAGGAGTGTAGACCTAAGAATCAAAAAATGCAAACGATTGCAATTACACGGCGATTAATGCCTTCTTTTTACAAGTGCAGGCTATTCATGCCGGGTTGAGCGTCTGACAATCAATGAGGTTTCAACAACCTGATTGTGAGTTGGGCGGTTTTCCAACTGATTTAATAATTCAATTACCATTAATTTGGCTGCTTGCTGGGTATTTTGTCTGATGGTGGTTAACGACGGATGCATTAATTCAGCAATGGAAATATCATCGTAACCCACAATACCGACGTCACCAGGTATACCCACATACCTTTCTTTTAAGGCTTTCAGTGCGCCCAGCGCAACCATGTCACTGACACACACGATGCCGTCAAA
This sequence comes from uncultured Alteromonadaceae bacterium, assembly GCA_950073835.1. Classification (GTDB taxonomy): domain Bacteria; phylum Pseudomonadota; class Gammaproteobacteria; order Enterobacterales; family Alteromonadaceae; genus Alteromonas. The sequence goes on along the minus strand of CATMRP010000032.1, from coordinate 26,580 downwards.
GTCGAGTCCACTTTGTTTGATGCGTTCATTAATGTAGGCATAGGCTGCCGCTGATGTAATATCAATGGCACAATTACAACCTGGATCGACATCAGTGCCCGAGTCTACGTGCGCTTGCCGGTATCCCTTGTAACGTTCACTCATCTCTGCGTGCTCAGAATCGCCCAAAAACAAAATACGTCTGGCGCCCTGACTCAACAGATGTTCGGTAGCGCGGTACCCCCCCTCAAAATTGTTACCACCGACAATTGGATACGGTGCATTCGTTTTGGCATCTCCCCACACAACCAAGGGAACAGCGCTTTGCGCGGCCAAATCAATCTTGTCGGTACTCTTTCCCTGACCAATTACCAGAATACCGTCGGCTCGCTGGCTGCGAATAAAATAGTTGGCCCAATCATCCGATGCCATGAAAGAATTTGATAATAACAATTCATAACCACTGGCATTAAGTGCCTGATTTAATTCGCCAACCAACTTCAGTAAAAAAGGATCTGTGGTGCTTTGTTCAGTGTTATCAACGAGGTTGAGAATAACTGCAATCACATGGGTTTTCTGAGTTCGTAAGCGACTTGCCGCCGTATTAATACTAAAATTATGTTGTTTCGCTAACGCTTGTATTTTCGATCGTGTCTCTTTTTTGATCAGTGGATTGTCTTTCAACGCCCTGGAAGCAGTAGACGTCGATACGCCAGCTAACTCTGCAAGTTTTGCCAGTGTTAATTTTGTTTCTGAAACCAATTTATAGATTCTCTTTGATGATTATTCTTTCCTGAATCTCTTGCTGTGCCAGTCAACAAGAAGGCTGCATTACCGGTGTAATGCGACCATTAACACAATATAACCTACAAAATCACTGTGTAAAACCTTCTTAACATCATACAACATAAATTTCGCAAACGATTGCAATTTACTCTTGCAATCGTTTGCAAACGCATTTATTTTGTTTCCAACCTGTGATGCGCATAACAATTTTTATACCTGTTTCGCGCAATAATTTAACAATGCAATGTAACATTTTTCAGGAGCACACCATGAAATCGTTGTTCACCAAAGGCCTGCTAGCCAGTGCGGTAAGTATCGCCCTGTCACAAACCACAATGGCACAGGAAGAAGCTAAACAACCTGCCAATGACAACACCGAAATTATTGTGGTCAGTGGTACCCCTGGCGGCGCGGGTATAAGAAAAATAGACGCCAGTTTTGCGGTGACTAATATTGATGCCAAAGATATTGAGAAACTTGCTCCGAAGTCGACTGCCGATTTATTAAAAGCAATTCCTGGCGTATGGGTTGAAAGTTCCGGCGGTGAGTCTGGCGCCAATGTCTTTGTACGCGGTTTTCCCGGCGGCGGAGATGCTCCGTTCTTAACCATTGCCCTGGATGGTTCCCCCATTTATCCGGCTTCAACACTGTCTTTTCTGGAGAACTCACAACTTTTTCGTATAGACGAAACCATTGAAATGGTTGAAGGGTTACGTGGCGGCCCCAACCCGGTGGTAAGTAATGGTCAGCCCGGGCTTACCACAAACTTTCGCCTGAAAAGAGGCAGTGACGCTACCGAAGCGCTGGCAAAATATACGGTATCAGACTACGGTTTAAACCGCATTGACGTGGTGGCCAGCGGTGCATTAGCCGATGATTTTTATTACATGGTTGGCGGCTATATAAAAAGCTCTGAAGGTATTCGTGATGCTGGTTTCAGCTCGGAACAAGGCAATCAGTTTACCATTAATCTCACCAAAGTCTTTGATAATGGCGAACTCAATCTTTACACCCGTCAGACGGATGACCACGGCACCTGGTACCTGCCAACGCCATTAAACGTGCAAGGTATTGACGCCAATTACACCCAGATCGGCCCACTTAATCGTCAGGGCACTATTACTTACGGACCCGATAACACAACAGAATCTTTTGATTTTGGTGACGGCCGTGGCTGGGATGGTCATGTAAGCGGCGGTAGTTTAAAAATTCAATTACCTAACGACTGGTCTTTGATTGATCGCTTTAGTCTGACAAAAGGTCAGGCCAACACTCTTGGCCTGGTACCTGCGGGCTCTGCCATGACGGTTGCCGATGTGGCGGATAACGGCGAATCGGCGGTAGGTGCTGTAACCGGCACTGTTTATGAGGGTGACACACCGATACAACAAATCGGCCGCTGGGTGGTTCTTAAGGATATTGAAGCATTCACCAATGATTTAGCCGTAGCAAAAAGCTGGGATGACTTTGACGCCTCAGTCGGGATCTACAGTGCCACAACCAAAGCTAACGATTGGTGGAGCATTGGGAATACCGCCTACCACGTGTTGGTACCAGGCGGTGAGCTGCTTGACGGTATTGCGTGTAATACCAGTGCTGAAGGCTGTGACTTTAACTACGATATCAGCTCGGTTGGCGATGCCAGCACTCTGGCATTTTATGCGACCGGTACCTGGTATGCTACAACCGACCTCAGCATCGATCTGGGCTTACGCCGCGAAAACCATGAAGTGAACTATTCTGTTGATGAAGATCTCGATGGAGTCATCACGAAAGCACTTCAGTATGATGAAACAAAAACGTCCTGGACCCTTGGCGCCAACTACGCACTGAATGATACCAGCGGTGTATTTGTCCGCATGAACCGTGGTTACAAAATGCCATACTTCGATGATTTTCGTGACAATTGGAACGCTTACACTGGCGGCAATGACATGATCCGGGAAGTCACCCAGGGTGAGCTCGGCTACAAATTCATGAATGACAGTATCCAGTTTTTTGCTACCGCTTTTGCAAACGAAGTGAAAGGCGATACTTTTGTCCGTCGCCCCGGTGCGCCAGCTGAAATTTTAACTAACGAAGCATACGGTATCGAACTGGATGGTCGCTACAGTCACGACTCGGGTTTCTCGTTAAGTGTGAATGCTACACTGCAGGAAACTGAAATTACTGCCAGTGCCACCAATGAAGGTAACGAAGCCCAACGCCAGCCAGGCTGGCAGGTTCGCCTTACCCCAAGCTATGATTTCGAAATTGCAGATATGTATGCCACACTCTACGGTACCCTCTCCGCAGTGGATGACCGGTTTGGTGACAATGAAAATACCATTGTGCTGGAAGGCTATGAAAAAATCGACGTTGGTTTAACGCTGGAGCCTACTGATTCAGTGCGTGTGCAATTTTCAGTAGATAACCTGACTGACGAACAAGGCATCACCGAAGGAGATCCGCGTAATCCAGCGGCTCCCAACGGTCGATACATCATGCCTCGCAGTATGAAACTGAGCGTGTCCTACCTGTATTTTTAATGGCCCCTATTAAGGCCATACAAAAAAGGCCAGCTCATTGAGCTGGCTCAGACTGTTGAAAAAGCCCTAGACGGAAGTCTGGGGCTTTGATCTAATAGGCATAGTGAAATTCGGAGTGTTCACCATGCTAACCCCAAAGTCCCCACAACAATACGAGTTTGAAACGGTCTATATCAATGAACTAGTGCCAGAAGACCACTTGGTTCGTTTAATTGATATGGCGATAGATTTCGAGTTTATCCGTGATGAAGTTGCTCACCTTTATTGTCAGAATAATGGCAGACCCGCCGTTGACCCCGTTCGTTTCTTCAAAATTCTGTTTCTCGGTTATCTTTTTGGTATCAGTAGCGAGCGTCGCCTAATCAAAGAGATACAGGTAAATGTTGCGTATCGCTGGTTCTTAGGTATGGGTCTGACCGAAGAGGTCATTCACCATTCTACGCTGAGCCAAAACCGGATTAAGCGCTTTAAAGATAGCGATATCTATCAGGTTATCTTCGACAACATTGTTCGTCAGGCTATGAGGCAAGGACTCATAGGGGGAAAGAGTTTGTTTGCGGATAGCACGCATTTAAAAGCCAGTGCTAATAAGAAACGCTTCGATATAAAGGACCTGAAGGTCACGCCATCAGCTTACGTTGAACAGCTTAATGAAGCCGTTATAAAAGACAGGGAGATAGAGGGAAAAAAGCCCCTGAAGTGTAAGGAAGATACGCCTTGCACTAAGCCCACGAAGGTTAGCCGTACTGACCCTGACAGCGGCTTTATGGTGCGAGATGAAAAGCCCAAGGGCTTCTTCTACCTCGACCATCGGATTGTAGATGGCCGCCACGGCATTATCGTTGATACCCATGCCACACCCGGTAATGTGCACGACAGCCAACCCATCATTAAACGAATAGACAGAGCCAGAGAGACCTTCAAACTCAGTCATGTCGCCATCGGCTTGGACGCAGGCTACTTCACTGCCTCGGTGTGCCACAATCTGGAAGAGCGACAGTTGATTGGCGTCATGGGCTATCGACGTCCGACTAAAAAGAAAGGCTACTTCGCCAAACGCGAGTATGTATACGACACAGAATCGGATACGTACACCTGCCCGCAAGGCCAGGTTATTGCTTATAACACCACTAATCGCGAAGGCTATCGCCAGTATCACTCTGATGCGAAGCAATGCAAAGAGTGTCCAGTCAGGTCGCAGTGTACGAAAAGTAAAAACCATACCAAGGTGATTACCCGGCATGTCTGGCAAGCCAGTGTAGAGCGCGCCAACGAAGTAAGGTTAAGCGAGTGGGGTAAAAAACAATACCGAAGGCGAGCTGAGACCGTAGAGCGCAGCTTCGCAGATGCCAAACAACACCATGGACACCGATACTGCCGTTATCGCGGGCTTAATAATGTCTCGATGCAGTGTCTGCTCGCCGCTGCTTGTCAGAATATGAAGAAAATGGCCTTAGCCAAGGCATCATAAGCCAATAGTCCCTCGAAAATACCGCTTAAATCGCCGACAGAGCCTAAAACCGGCTACTTAAAAAGTTAAAATCAAGAAAATCACCCAAAAACCGACTTATCCATAAAACTGAAAAAATACCGCGATCGCAGCCTTCGGCTGCTCAAAAAAATAAACCCCACCAAAAATGGAGGGGTTTATCATCACTCTGGGCCAGCTCATTGAGCTGGCTTTGTTGTAAAGAAAAAGAACAAATGCTTTACGCGCATCTTTTACATGTACCGACTCATATGGCCTACATCGTTGTTATCAGCAAAGTAGTTTCGTTTTTCTGACAATTCCGTCGCAATAGACTGACCAGCTAAATCAAGCAAATCAGAATAAAATAACCATTCCATCATGTGGGCACTCCCGCGGCACATTCGCCTTGCCCGCTTCCGAAAACACTTTGAAATGGTGAGCACGGGGCACTTGTGGGTAATGGCTGACCGAATATTTTATTTCGTGAGTGAACATGTCACGCCATTTTGAAAGACTGGCTTTACAATTACTTATGTATGGTACTTGTTCAGCGAGTCTTACCATTAACTTCTCTCCTTCAACTTCTATGGGCACCAACCTTTCATTTGAATCCACAAATGCCACGCCTTTGGTTAATGTTTTCCCATCAACGTACTCAATAGTTTTAAATTGGTTCGCATATAAAAGTGCAGCAGATAAACTTGCTAAAATCACAAACCCAAACACTGAACCAAGCTTGCTTTGCTCTCGGCCAAATACCCGAGCGTACACAGCCCAAAATAGGAATCCTCCGACGCTACCGAGCAATGAAAAACTGATGTAATTTGAAAGGCTAAATTCAACCGGTAAGCCAGACGGTGAAAAAACCATACTCCCCGGCACAGAGCACAACACTCCTCCGACAATACATAAAGGGAAATTAAGTAGATTGTGGCGCTTCAACAGAAAATATAGTGGTGCACCAATCAACGCCATACAAAAAAGACTGAAAGGGATTGCAATCAGGATAACAATGAACATTGCTTCCGATGAGGCCAAAGACAAAACTAGTACAGGTATTATAGAGGCTAGCAGTAAGGCTTCTATTGGTGTAGTCACAGCATATTTTTTATTTGCCAGATCCATTCTGAGCAACTTTTATCACAAAAAATAACGTCTTATTTAGAGTATCTATTGATTACGCATCGATCACAACTCAAGAAAAAAATTAAACAGAAATGCCGCTCTGCACAGGGGCTTTCGTTCTAGTCATGACCTAAGCGTCGACGGCGGAATAGATTTAGCTCTTGGGTTAGCGTTTAAGGCTTTCGTTTAGCGCACTCTGTTGTGAGAGTTCAACAATTTACGTGATGAAACAAGATTAGGCATACCAGCGACAAACAGCAGAATGATATTGCATGAAAGCGGTGAATCCGACCTGGAACTGGACCCTTATGCGCTTACAAACAAAAAAGCCCTGGCATAAACCAGGGCTTTAAAGGTGGTTGCGGGAGCAGGATTTGAACCTACGACCTTCGGGTTATGAGCCCGACGAGCTACCAGACTGCTCCATCCCGCGTCTGAACTGGTTTGAACCGGACCGCGTATTGCGCTGTGCCGTTCAAGTGGTGCGTATTATACATAGGGATTAGAGGTTGGCAAGGCCTGTTTGGTGAATTGTTTCAATTTTTTGACCAACCGGTTATTTACCCACCACAACGCCTATTTAGCGTACTATTTGTTGCTTATTTATTTAAAATAGAGATTCATTTTTTGCGCCAGCTTAAAGTCCAGTTCACTCAGACCGCCTACGTCATGGGTAGTTAATCTGACTTCAACTTTATTGTAAACATTGAACCACTCGGGATGGTGTTTTAGCTTTTCTGCCCAGATAGCGATTTGCGACATCCAGCCAAACGCACCGATAAATCCCTTAAAAGTAAACGTACAGGTAATGGCATCACCATCGCGCTGCCAGGAACTCCCTGCTACAGAGGTTGTATTTAAGGCGGCCAGTTGCTCTGCGATATCTGTATCATTTAGCTTGGTGGTCATGCGAAGTCCTTATTAACTGTTATCACCCACTACCATAACGAATGTCACGCTCCTCACAAAGGCTCGGACTATTTCTTTACGGGTATTACTGTAAAGTAATCCATGCAGCAGGGTAATCCTTTCGCGATAAGCAGGAAAATTTTACTCATATAACGCTTCTCCCTTTTTCACTCGCTCATAAATCAACTGAAAATCAAGTAGTTAGACAGCCGCAATCACTGGTGCAATGCTTGCAATAACCGTTTCAAAAGATTCATCCGATGACTGACCTTCTTTTTGTGGAGAATTATGAAAGCACTACAACTCGATACGTTCTGGCAACTTATCAATGAAAAGCTGGAGCGTTGGGTCGAAGCAAGTATCAAACACCTGCCTAATATTGCTGTGGCCATATTTATTGCCATGGCTTTTGGGTTGTTGGCTAAAATTATCGGTAACCTCGCCCACCGCGTGTTGTCACGCACTTTTGACTCTACGCAAATTGTGGGATTACTCACCTCCATTATTAAAGTCGCGATTGCAACGGCAGGTATTTTCATCGCACTGGACTTTATCGGACTACGCGGAACGGTGACTTCATTACTGGCTGGTGCCGGTATTGTGGGCCTGGCCATTGGTTTTGCTTTTCAGGACATTACTGAAAACCTGATAGCGGGGATTGCCATGGGGGTGCGTAAACCTTTTCAGATTGGAGATGTCATTGAGGCCGAAGGTGTATTTGGTAACGTAGAGGCTATTAACCTGCGCAACACCCATGTCATGACATTCTTTGGGCAGCGGGAAATCATCCCGAATAAAATTTTATTCAGAAACATTCTGACTAACTATAGTGTCAATGGCCATCGCCGTATTGAAGTACCGGTTGGCATCTCCTATGCGGACGACCCTCAGCAAGCCGCCGAGGTATTAACCGAGGCCATTAATGAACTCGACTTTGTGATCAGAAAAGATGAAACCGGTGTGTGGGCTGAGTCTTTTGGCGACAGTAGTATCAATTTGCTGGTCTGGTTTTGGATTGATTATCCTGGCGAGCCGGGCTTTATGGTCGCCAGACACGAAGCCATTGTGACGATTCAGCGGGCACTGACTGAAGCCGATATCCTGATCCCATTCCCTATTCGTACGCTGGATTTTGGTGCCAAAGGTGGTGAGAAGCTCAGTGCCATGCTCAATGAGCACGCGGCTAAACAAAGCGAATCCCGTTCGAAACCTCAATCATCATCGTCGGAGCAACACTCAGGCGATAACAATCACCAGCAAAAAACCAGTGAACCTGACGAAAACTAGGAGATTCACCATGTTAAAACGTAATTTAAGCTACCTTGCACTATTCAGTTCAATTCTCGCCCTGGGCTTTCTTGGCGGATGCGCCACCGTAGAAGGCGTTGGCGAAGATGTTCAATCGGCCGGCGAAGGCATAGAAGAAGCAGCTGAAGAAGCGTCTAACTAGGGGCTGTTGATCTTTGCTGTACACTTTTGCAGCAGTCTGTGTATCATTTAGACAAGGCGACTGTTTGCAGGTCTAGTGGGCTAAATCAAAAACAGTCAACACAGTATAAATGATACACAGGCGCTGCCCGAAGGGGTCGTCATGAAAGCATTTTACTCATTGTCACAGCCCTTTGACGTAGAACAACTATGCCTTCAGGACTGCTCCGCGATTAAAATGCTTTCATATAGACCAAAAATCGTACAGCAAAGATCAACAGCCCCTAACTATTTTGGCTTCCCTACTTACTGGCCCGCGTGACTTTAACGAGTAGCGCGGGCTTTTTATTACTGGTCTGACAATCATCACTTGTAATAGAAATGTTGATTTCTCATTAATTTAAGTAATAATAGAAGAAGCTTATTAACTGGTTGGTCCACTTAATGAATGTAAACCGAATCGATTTGAACCTGTTTGCCGTATTCGATGCCATTTATACGGCAGGCAATCTAACCAAAGCCGCAGACATCCTGTGCATTACGCAACCGGCTGTGAGTAATTCACTGGCGCGGCTTCGTGACTTGCTTAACGACCCGTTATTTGTCAGGACCGGCCACACGATGAGCCCAACGCCGGTAGCACAGAATCTTATCGGGCCCGCCCGTCAGGCACTGGAGTTGCTACGAACCAGTGTTTTACAAAGCCGGGAGTTTAATCCAAAAGTGGCTGAAAAAACCTTTCAGTTTGCCTGCCGTGACCTTTTCGAAGCCAGTATATTACCGCGCCTTATTGCCAAAATCGAAGCGCAGGCTCCGGCTATAACCATTACAAATTACGATGTAGACAGAAAACACGTGGTCAACGCTCTGGCCAGCGGTCAACTCGATTTTTATGCCGACAGCGAAACACTTACCGATCAGTATCTGGCCAGTCATAAAATAGCCGAAGATCGTCTCGTGGTAGTTGGCCGCCCGGAACATCCGGCATTCAGCGAACCGATGACCATGGAGAGTTTTCTGGCTTATGGCCATATAAAGGTTTCCCAACGCCAGGAACAGGCCAGTGAGGTGGATGTTGAATTATCTAAGCTGGGCTACCAGCGGCGCATTGCCATGCAGAGTCACCACTTTCTTACTATCCCCAGCGTACTGGTAAAAACAGACCTCCTTGCCTGCTTACCGTCGCATTTAGCCAAACATTACAATCTGGCTGTGTGTCAACTCCCCTTCGCTTTGCAGCCTCTCGATTATTACGTGTACTGGCATGTCAGTGCCAACGAAGATCCGGCTCACCGCTGGGTACGCCAGCAGTTAATCGATATCGCTCAGGCTTTTCTTACGCCCCCGTTAAATCAACACGCGGCCTGAAACAACTCCCCTTCAGGGCCTCGCAGCACTTGCAAGGCCCGCAATAGTCACTTTACAAGCCAGTAATTCGTTGCTTTTTGAACTCGTTCAATAACGCCCACCGCAAGTCATTTACCTGATATATTTCAGATAGTTAAGTGGAATAATAGGGAATATATCACGGTTTAAGGTATTTACATTTATAACAATGTATCGTCGGCGCAATTTACCAATCCTGCAGCCAGGGCTTTAATAAATTCGACAAAACAAACAACTGATTGACCACCTAACTTTATTTACAACTTACTATTCAAGGAGCTAACCATGTTGAAAATTGTTAAGTCCTCTTTGTTCGCTTTAACGGCATCGCTGGCGTTTACCGGCACTGCGAATGCAAATGTAGAAGAAGCACTGGCCAACATTTGCACGATTGTAAGTGCTGATGACAAAGGCGAGTTACGTAAGAAAATGCGTGCTGTGCAGTCTGACTATCGGTTAAAACTGCACGACTATTACTCAGGTATCTCATGCAATGGCCAGAGCTTAATCCGCACCGCGCTGCAAAATAATGCAACGGAAGTCGGTACGCTTTTAGTGAAAAAAATGCCCAGCCGGGAACTGAGTGAACCAGAAAAAGATGGCAAAACCCTGCAAGCCTGGATCAACGAAAATGGTTTGCAAGATCATGCCATTGCAAAGGAGCTAATGGACCGCCTGTAGGTCGGTTAACGTCCCCTTTTCATGATAGCCATGTAAACAGTTCAACATGGTTGCAGGGAATTTAGCAGTCCCCTGCATTTAGAAGGCGCCGAGAGGCGCCTTTTTCCTTTTCCAGCCCCATCCAAAAATCGCTAACCCATTGATGTTGAAGCGGATATCTCTCCAGTAGAAAAAGTATGATAACCGATACCAATGTATCACCATTGCTGTTTTATTAGCCTTATACTTTCGATTTAATAGAGCCATCGAGTTAAGGGACGCAACACATTATCCCCCGCTCGGACTGCTTAAACTATTGAGGATTACCACCATGTTGAAATTTGCTAAAACTGCTGCTCTTGTATTAACTGCTTCTTTTGGTATTAACGCCACTGCTCACGCTAACGTGGAAGAAGCCCTGGCCAACATTTGCACGATTGTAAGTGCCGATGACAAAGGCGAATTACGTAAGAAAATGCGCGCTGTGCAGTCTGACTATCGCTTAAAACTGCACGACTACTATTCAGGCATTAGCTGTAACGGCCAAAGCCTGATCCGCACCGCGCTGCAAAATAATGCGGTAGAAGTAGGTACGTTACTGGTGAAAAAAATGCCCAGCCGGGACCTGAGTGAACCAGAAAAAGACGGCAAAACCCTGCAAGCCTGGATCAACGATAATGGTCTGCAGGATCACGCGATTGCCAAAGAAGTAATGGATCGTCTGTAAGACACCTTCCACCTTATTCATGATAACCATGTAAACTGTTCAACATGGTTGCAGGGAGCATAGCAGTCCCCTGCATTGGAAAGGCGCCGCAAGGCGCCTTTTTCCTTTTTAAAAAGCAAATATAAAACCAACTCACTGATTTTTAATAGTAAAGCTACGCCAAATCCAGGTATAAGAATAAATACCAATGTATCAGCCCTGCTGTTTAAGCGATTGTTAGTTTGGGGTGTAATAGCGTCATAAAACAAACCAAACAAAACTTTAAGACTGCTAAACTTAATAGGATTACCACCATGTTGAAATTTGCTAAAACTGCTGCTTTTGTATTAACTGCTTCATTCGGAATTAACGCTACGGCCCACGCCAACGTGGAAGAGGCGCTGGCAAATATCTGCACCATCGTAAGTGCCGATGATAAAGGCGAACTGCGTAAAAAAATGCGCGACGTGCAGTCTGACTACCGTTTGAAACTTCGCGACTACTACACAGGTATTTCTTGTAATGGCCAAAGCCTTATCCGCACCGCACTGCAAAATAACGCTATTGAAGTGGGTACACTGCTGGTGAAAAAGATGCCGAGTCGTGATTTAAGTGAACCTGAGCAAGATGGCAAAACGCTGCAAGCCTGGATCAACGACAACGGCCTGCAAGACAATGCCATTGCCAAAGAAGTCATGGCCCGTCTGTAAGGGTCATAAACGAATTCATGATAGCCATGCATGAAAACATTTCAACATGGTAGCAGAGCTCCGGGCTCTGCGGTGGGGCGCCTCAGGGCGCCTTTCCTTTTTTCGATAACTCGCCAACAAACATACGCTTGCGCCAATAACGTATAACTTCAAATACCAATGTATGATTCTCAGTGTGTCATCTTCTCTTCAACTAAGGTGTAATGAACACGTTGCTGACCGAGATCAATAAAAGCGAGCGTAGTATGAAAATTAAAATCGTTACCCTGAGCCTGCTTACCTGCGGATTAATCACAGGCACGGCAATGGCCAATGAACATAATATCCAATCGACCTCTGTTGCCAACGCGCCACAACTGGTTAAAAAACTCCGTGCCGATTCATCACGTTTGCCGGTTGACCAGTTACTCAACAAATACACCAAGCAAAATAATAAATCAGTAAGTGCCCTCACTATGGCGCCAGCAATATCGTTCAACAGCGATAATCAACAGCCGGGACAACAAGCCGGTCGGTAAACAGCTGCCCTGCAGACCCTGTACCAAATATTAGTTATCACAATTTGTTGCATTCATTGACTACCCCTCAGGCTTAATTGTCACTACACTATGCGGCAATTACTGCCGATAAAAAGTCAGGGCTATTTATGCAACTCAAGCAGCAACCTCAGTCTTCGTGCCACTCACGAACATTCGTGCCAGCAATATCATTGCTTGCTAGCGTGATACTCTCTTCTTCAGTGTTTGCTCAGTCTTCTTCTGTAACACCTGAGTCCGGGCTGGAAACTATAGAAGTTACAGCACAAAAACGTTCGCAAAATTTACAGGAAGTGCCGGTCGCCGTTACCGCTCTGAGTGGTGAGCAATTAGCGGAAAAAGCCAGTTTCGATATTTTTGACATCGAACGCAGTGTGCCTACCCTGTCAGCGTTTCAAAGCCAGAGTGCAACCAACAGTGCCTTCGCCATTCGCGGCATTGGTACCTCGTCGCAAAACTTTGGTTTTGAGTCCTCGGTAGGGCTATATGTCGATGGCGTATATCGCGCTCGCCAGAATTCGGTGATTAACGATTTGGTGGATATCCAGTCGGTAGAAGTCCTGCGAGGGCCACAGGGCAGCTTGTTTGGTAAAAATACGCCTTCCGGTGCGGTGGTTATTAATACCGTTAATGCCGACTTTGATGGCCGGGGCTTTTTTCAGGTTACTGTCGGCAATTACAATACGCTGAATATCAGCGGCGCAAAGTCGGTAACTCTGATTGACGATGTACTGGCCATGCGGGCGAGCGGCTTTACCGCACGCCGTGACGGTTGGGTAACCGACCAGACTCACCCAGGCAAAAACCTCAATAACCGCAACCGCTCCGGTTTTCGCCTGCAAGCCTTGTATACGCCCACAGATACCGTATCGGTAAGGGTAATCGCCGATTATGCGGAGCTTGACGAGCGCTGTTGTGCGGCGCTCACCTGGCAGGGCAATGCCCAGGCAAACGAGATTGCGGGTAAATTTGGTACCGATAGCCTTATTGCATCACCTTTGATTGGCGGCCAGGTATATGCTCAGGCGCAATACTTCGATTTTACCACGGCACTCAGTACCACGCCGCGTTCAGCCATGCAGGATCGGGGGTTGTCAGCAGAGATTGACTGGCAGATCAGCGATGCCTTAAGGCTGGTGTCTGTCAGCTCTCTGAGAAAATTTGATAGCTTCGACTATATCGACTCTGATTTTTCCGATGGCGAACTATTATCCACCATTAATGACTCGGCCCAACGAGCGGTCACCCAGGAGCTCAGGGTTCACTATACCTCGCCCTCGTTAACTGCGATTGCCGGTGCCTTTTACTTTCACCAACGCCTTGATCTCGATTTCAATAATCTAATTGGCAGTGACTTTCCGGCCTTTTTTGCCGTCAGCGCAGCCGAACTCCAGCCTCTTATTGAAGGGATTAATACGCTCAGTACATTAAGTGGTGGCCTGATAGCGCCGGCGGCGCCTGCCACGCCGGGAGGCACCGAGTTTCTACACAATGCCGATCAGACGCAAGACAGCTATGCAGTATTTGCCCAGACAGACTGGACGTTTTTGCCACACTGGACCCTGACAACCGGGATCCGCTGGACCACCGAAGATAAAACACTTAGTGGTGAATTTAGCGAAGTTGGTCCGGGTATCGACGGTTTACCTACTCAAGCAGAGGATATCCCTAACCCCTATGCCGCGGTACCGGCTTTAACCGATATTGCCACAGCGCTGGCCACCATGCAGATGCCCGATGCGGAATCACTGGCTGCCATCGCACCGTTTCAAAATCCGGGCTGGGGTTTTTACTTTCTTAATACGGCTTCCATCCTGCCGCGACCGGCCATGCAGGAATCCTTATCCGACGACAACGTTTCCGGCACGGTTAAAATTAGTTACCAGCCCAGTGATGAACGCCTGATTTACTTGTCGTGGGCAAACGGATTTAAGTCTGGTGGTATTAATACCGACCGCATAGCGCCCGGATTCGACCCGGTATTCAGAGCCGAAACTTCCCGCGCCTGGGAGTTGGGCCTGAAACAGGAATTCCCTGCATACGACTTACGCTTTAACCTTGCTCTTCATAAAACAGATATCGACGACTTTCAGGCATCCACCTTTACCGGTACTGGCTTCAATTTACAAAACGCTGGCAGTATCGGCACCAAAGGGGTTGAATTTGATTTGGTCTGGTTACCGGTTGCCTCTACCCAGATATCGTTAAACTTTGCCCGCACACTGGCAACCTTTGACGAGTTTGACAATGGCACCTGTTGGGTTGCCTATACCTGGCATACCGGCATTGACGACCCGGGTCGTCAAAACCCTGAAGATCCCTATTGTTCAAGGGCTGGAGACCGCATCGGTTTTGAACCGGAAACCCGCTACACGCTGGGCCTTGAGCATTATATTGACGTCTTTAACTTCCCCACCACGGTGCGCGTGGATTATCTCTACACTGGCGATCTTTTTATGGATGACACCAACGATCCCTATAAGCACCTCGACAGTTTCGACCTGGTTAACGCCAGTTGGATGTGGGAAATGCCGGCATGGGACAGCCAGTTAATTGTCTGGAGTAAAAACCTGTTTGATACCGAGTACGTGGCTAAAAATGGCTTTGACGTGCCGGTTCAGGCGGGCAAGATTATGGCTTACCCGGGCATGCCACGCACCTGGGGCATGACACTCAGAACCCAGTTTTAATCACGACAGTTGATTACCCGGTGTTCCCCTCTCACCGGGTATAAACCCTGCTTCGCCGCCTTTTATTGAACGAGATCAAATCGTCTTTGCTCAGAGTCTGTATGCTACGGTTTATCGGGGACTATCCGGTTCCCATAACGATAAACAGATGAATTCAGGCTATGCAAACTATCGATTTCTTTGACCCGGCGCTACTTAACAAATACAACATCAACGGCCCGAGATACACCTCGTACCCTACCGCTCTGGAATTTAATAACGATGTGAGTGATGCTACCCTGTTGACGGCGGCACAAACCAGTCCTGCGCAGGATTTATCGTTATACGTGCATATCCCGTTCTGTCATTCACTGTGCTATTACTGTGGTTGCAATA
Source organism: uncultured Alteromonadaceae bacterium (assembly GCA_950073835.1). GTDB lineage: Bacteria > Pseudomonadota > Gammaproteobacteria > Enterobacterales > Alteromonadaceae > Alteromonas. The sequence continues at coordinate 11,291 of CATMRP010000032.1, read as the reverse complement.
AGGTAATTACCCGCCACGCCGATAAGGCAGACCGCTATCTGGATTATCTGAGTAAAGAAATTACCCTGCGAGCCGCTGCTTTTGAGCATTACACAGTACGACGGTTACACCTTGGCGGTGGCTCACCGAGCTTTCTGTCGGCTGAGCAACATCAGCGCTTAATGGCATTGTTAAAAGACGCCTTCAACTTTGCTGACGATGCTCAGTGTAGCATCGAAATCGATCCCCGCACCGTCGACACCGACTACATCAGCGCCCTTGCTAACGCCGGTTACCGCCGCATCAGTATTGGCGTACAGGACACCGACTATAATGTGCAACAAGCGATTAACCGGGTTCAGAGTACGTCGCATATTGCCAGTCTGGTAGAGCATGCCAGGCTGGTTGGTTTTGAATCCGTTAATCTCGACCTCATCTATGGGTTGCCTCATCAAACCGAAGATACCTTTAAGACTACCCTGGCGGCGGTAAAAGCCATGGAGCCGGAGCGGGTTTCACTATTTAGTTATGCCCACCTGCCCGAGCGTTTTGCGGCGCAGCGTAAAATAAAAGACGAATGGCTGCCTTCTGCCGAGCTTAAACTGGCGTTAATGAAACAGGCCATGGCTACCCTCAGTGAGGTAGGTTACGAACTCATTGGCATGGATCATTTCGCTAAGGCCGACGACGAACTTGCCATCGCCCAACGTCAGGGTGAGCTGCACCGCAACTTTCAGGGCTACACCACCCGCGGGGATCTCGACCTGCTTGGGTTGGGCGTTTCGTCTATCTCGGCCGTTTACAATATGTACGGGCAGAACCCTAAAACCCTTAACGATTATTATGCGGCGCTGGATAAACCGGCGAATCTAACCACCAAAGGTGTGTTATTAAATCGCGATGACATGTTGCGCCGACAGGTCATAATGCAACTGATGTGTAATCTGAACCTGGCTATTTGCGATATCGAATCAGAGTGGGAAATTGATTTTAATGCCTACTTTGCCGATGCCATTGCAGCCCTGTATCCGTTTATCGACGATGGCCTGGTATCGGTAACCGCGCAGCATATCAAAGTGGCCCCGCAAGCCCGTTTGCTGATACGCATTATCAGTATGTCTTTCGACGCCTACCTGGCCAGAGAGGTTCACCAGCGCCGTTATTCACGGGTAATCTAGCCTGGTCTGCCAGGCTTTAAATAATTACCAACCGAATTCGCGGCCAGTGATGCAACGCACTGCCCCATTAATTCATCCAAACTGAAGCCATCATTCCCACTGCAACTGGCTATGGATGATTTAAAACGAATGGTTAAGGGTAATTTTGTACCACTGCTGAAAAGATAATTGCCCATTGCCCTACTCACCTTATCGGCGAAACTCAGCCCTTGTTGTTCATTAACATTGGGTAAACTGATAGCGAAAGTGGCGCCACTGATACGGCAACACTTGCCCAGCGGCGAGGTAAGTTGCCCCTCAATTACGCGGGCAACAGCCTGAATAGCCTGGTTGCCGTGATGAAACCCCTGATGTTCGTTAATATCACCAATACCGGCAATTTTGATCAACAACATTGAAAATGGCTGATTATTGATTTGGCAGTAATGCAGATGACCGGTTACCTCCTGCATCAGGTAATGCTCTGTCTTCATGCCGGTAAGCGGATCGTCATACCCGGTATGAAACATGGAGTCGGCAACAATTTTGCTCTTCAGTAAATTCTCAGCACGCTGCTTAAGGGTGCTGCTGATCACCGGCTTTTTCACAAAGTCACTGCCGCCAGCAATCCAGCATGCTTCCTGAATATTACGCTCAACCGAAGAGGTAACAAACAAAATGGGGATTTTAACAAAGTTGTTGTTGGCGCGGACTTTTTCGCAGAATTCCAGACCCGACATATCCGGCATCTGAATATCCAGTACGATTAAATCAACCGGATGAACGGCGAGAAAGTTAAACGCTTCCTGAGCACTGCCTGCCGCTTCACAATGACAAATGTCGCTTAACACCGCAATCAGCATCAGACGAGTAATTTCATCATCATCGACAACCAACACTGAACACTGATCTATGTGTTTCACAGCACTACCTCAAAAAGCACATATCGGTTAAGTTATATACGCTAAGTTAACAAAGTGCCATACAACTTTAGTAGTCACTATTTTGACGAGTGACATTAAATTGACGGGATGATTAATCATCTTTAATAAACTGTTCAAATTGCGCCTGCAGCGCAGGCATCTGCCGGACAATTTGCTCGTAAACCGCTTGCATTTCAGATTGTGTTGCGGCTTGTGCCTGATCTTCCAGTTCTTTGAGCTTTTCTTTGAGCAGGTTAGCGCCTATTTCTGCAGCATTACCTTTCAGGGCATGGGCAGTAAAACGTACTTTTTCCCGGTCTTCGGTGGCTATAGCCTGCTCTAAGGTGGTAAGCTTCTCATTACTCTCACTGATAAACAGTGACAATAACTTTTTGAGCAACGCCTTATTGCTGTCCAGTCGCACCAATGCCTCATCACATTGCCAGAGGGTCTGAGTCGCCTCTTCAACCTTTGGCTTGGCGGCCTTTGCCGCGCTGCTTGAGCCCAGACTGCCCTTCACTTTGTTAATAAACTCACTCGCATCTATAGGCTTGGTCAGGTAATTATTCATACCGGCGTCATAGCACTTCTCACTCTCGCCTTTCATGGCGTTGGCCGTCAATGCAATTATCGGAATATGGCGATGCCGTTCACCAGCCTTTCCTTCTCTGATAGCTCTGGTAGCATCATAACCATTAAGCACCGGCATATTGCAATCCATCAAGACCAGATTAATATCGGGATTGCTGCGCAACTGCTCAATGGCGTCCTCACCATTGACGGCACTGAATACTTTTGGCCCATAAGGTTCTAGGATAAATTCAGCAACCTGCCGGTTAATTTCGTTATCATCAACAATTAAAATATACTTTGCACTGATATCCACCGTGGCTGTAGAGCTCTCTTCTGGCACATCAGAGCTGCGCCTGCTGTCAGGACAGTTAGCAGATAATGGCGATCTTTTCGCTCTGCTATCAACCACATTGGAAAGGAAAACAGACCGATACAATGGCTGAACCAGAATAGTCGCTTGCGGTAAACTGTGATCGGCAGCCGATGCACTCTTAGCAATAACAAACAGTGATGGAAGGGGCTGTTCTTCAGCCACACAAAGCGACCAGAAATGGGTAAAAGCACTGTAATAACTGCTGCTTTGTTCAATAAACAGGTAAGTACAGGACTGCACTTCGGTCAGGGAAAGCATCCGATGGTACACCAACGGTTTTGCACCGATACACACTAATAGTTGTTTAAGTACGGTTTCCAGCGGCTCACTATTAATCACTACCCCAGCATTACTGCCATCCAGCCTCGGTGCTTCCCCTTCTCGCAGTTGCCATATTTCCAGGGGAACGCGAATAGTAAACGTCGCCCCCGCCTGCTCTTCCGATTCGACGGCAATAGAGCCGTTGAGCAACGACAGGATCTCCCGGCATATCGACAATCCCAGCCCAGTGCCGCCATAGCTGGCCGCAATAGTCTCATCGGCCTGACTAAATGGCGTAAACAATTTCTCCTGTTGTGCCGGTGATATCCCTTTGCCGGTGTCGGTGACTTCTATCACTAGCACGGCATTGCTTTGCTCCACCTCGCTCCGACAGGTAAGTAACACATACCCATCGCTGGTAAACTTAATCGCGTTATTCAAAATATTATTGATCACCTGGGTGAGCCGGTGTGGATCGCTGTGAACTAAGGCAAATTTTAATTCGCTAGTATCAATATAAAAGCCAATTCCTTTTTGACTGGCTACCACTGACATGGTACTGGTAATACTTTCGATAAGGGCTTCGGGGTTAAAATTCTGAAACTCAAGTTCCAGTTTTCCAGCCTCTATTTTAGACAGGTCCAGAACGTCATTGATCAATCGCTTAAGATTATCCACGCTACCTTCTGCCATGGCCAGCAGTTGGGTCTGCTTGGGAGTGAGCGCCTCGCCACGCAACAATGTGGTAGCACCAACAATACCATTAAGCGGCGTGCGCATTTCATGGCTGATGGTAGAAATAAAATTTGTTTTAAGCTGACTCAGTTCCAGCGCCTCGTCACGGGCTTTTTTAAGCTCTTCGGTACGCTGATCTACCTGTTCTTCCAGTTTTCGGTTAGTCTCAGCCACATTCATCAGGCTTTCTTTTTCTACCGTAATATCGCGGATAACCGCTGCATATGCAGCCTCCGCCTGCGGATTATCTATTTTATTGACTTTGCAGTGATACCATTTACAAGTGCCATTTTTGCTTTGATGTAACCATTCCACGCCGCTCAGGCCTGTGCCAAGGTGTGATTCAAGAGATTCAGCCACTTCTTCGCCGCCTAATTGCCTTAGCAGGTCGGTAAATTTCCGACCCGTGACGACTTGTTCCCCAAGCAAGAACATACTTTCAAACGACTGATTGTGGGTATTTACGCGCCAGTCATTACCAACCGTAATTACCGCGTCCTCGGCAACATCTACAGCAGCCTTGGCCTCTTCGGCAGCAGCGAGTAATTGGGTTAATCGTTGGTTATTACGTGCCAGGTACTGCAGCGCTAATAGGGCCAGCGTCAACACCGCCGCTAAACCCGCCATCGATTCAAGTCGCCGGTTAAATAGCTGACTGTGGTAATAGTTATCATCCAGCAGAATATAGGCATGTAGCAAGCCGTTTTCTCCCGCCGCAATAAAAATATCATTGCTGAGTCCCAACTCTGAGATCCCGGCACTTAAACTAACATAGCGCTTTAAACCGCTGATTTCAGCGGCAGTAACCTTATACTCACTGGTAAATGTACGTTCCGGCGCCAGGTCCCGACTAAAAACCAGTGTTGCCTGAGGATGTTTAATAAAGTATTGCTCATAATCGGTCAGCACAATGTCCAAATGGTCACCCACCAGGACATCCAATGCGCCCAGTAAATCTGTTACATCTATATTGGCGACAAGTACACCAAAAAACTCGCCTGCAGAATAAATGGGTAATGCCAGGCGTAATGTGGGTTGATGAGGGAAAGCGATTCGACCATATTTGCGGTTCAAATCTATATTGGATACAAAGAGCTGTTTTTCAGCAAGCATCTTAGTGCTTGTGAAATAATAGCGGTCACCTTTTTCCTGCAAATCGCTTGCAGTGGCGGCAGACACTCTGCCGTTGCTACGCTCTACCCGAATGGTTTCGTTACCCTGCTGGTCGAGCAACCGTAATTGGTAATAGGCCCGGTTATTTTCCACAAAACCGCGAAAGATATTGGTCAGCCGGTTTTGCCATTGTAAGGTGGTAGTATTATCTAACGGGTCGAGACCGTTATTTCTGGCTGCCCGGGTTAAACCACTTATGGGCGGCGTCGAATACAAGAAAAATACATCATCTCGATATGAGGCATACGCGTTTCTGAGCAGTGCCTCTACTTCACGCTGATTAATTTGCAAATCCTCTACCACAGCCTGGTTATAGGATTCTGAAATGTGATGGTCGGCGATCATGGCAACCACAACAATAATAACGGCTGCAGCAAGTGAATACGCCCTGACTGATACTTTTCTCAAACGCTAAACCCTTCAAGAAGCTGTCTGACACCCGTTCGCAAATATTTTACGAAGCGTATTTTTAAGACTAGGGGCTGTTGATCTTTGCTGTACGATTTTTGGTCTATATGAAAGCATTTTAATCGCGGAGCAGTCCTGAAGGCATAGTTGTTCTACGTCAAAGGGCTGTGACAATGAGTAAAATGCTTTCATGACGACCCCTTCGGGCAGCGCCTGTGTATCATTTATACTGTGTTGACTGTTTTTGATTTAGCCCACTAGACCTGCAAACAGTCGCCTTGTCTAAATGATACACAGACTGCTGCAAAAGTGTACAGCAAAGATCAACAGCCCCTAGTGTAAATTTACGTATTTACGATAACTGGAAGAGAAAATTCCCAGAGTAGCGATGATTTTGGGTCAATACTGACTTTGAACTTCGTCAATTGTAAATTAAATGTAATCATGTAAACTTTAATTAAGCTTACAGGGAATTAGAGACCAGAGCGCCGCCGGATAGTCAACCGACACGGGAAGTCATTAGGGGTGAGGTATCGCTTCGCCACAGGCATGCCACCTAAACAATCACTACGCAGCAAAGTACTACCCTATGACACAGACAACCGGATACACCACACTGGAAGCATCTGTTTATGCCAGCAAAGGTTTAGCTGACTGCACTGTGTTGGTAGTTGATGACGAGAGATCCAGTTGCCTGGTAGTCACGACTATTTTAAGTGATATGGTGCAATGCAAGTTTCTTCACGACCCGGCCAGGGTGATCGGCTTTTGCGAACAACTACCGCCGGACCTCATTATTCTCGACATCAATATGCCTGGTATAAACGGCATAGAGCTCTGCCAACAATTAAAGCAACACCGCACCACTTCCGCTTGCCCGGTGATGTTTATTACCGGTGAGGGCAATGCAGAAACCCAGAATATGTGCTGGCAGGCCGGCGCTTCGGATTATGTCAGAAAGCCGGTTATTGCCTCGACACTGGTTCACAGGGTAAAAAACATATTGCAAAGTAAGTTACGCCTGGATTTGTTAACCGAACTGACTTTTAAGGATCAGTTAACCGCGCTGTATAACCGCTATTATTTGTTTACCGAAATCCCAACACAGCTTAAACGTCTGTCACGGGAGCGTAAATCTCTGGGCGTTATCATGATTGATATTGACTACTTCAAGGGCTTCAACGACCGTTACGGTCACGTGGTTGGCGACAAGTGTCTGTTTGACGTGGCACAAACCTTAAAAGAGCAATTACCTGGTCCTCACGACAGTATAGTGCGTTTTGGTGGCGAAGAATTTAGTGTCTTTTTGCCCGACACCACACCGGAAAAATGCCGGAATATCGGTCAGAGTATGGTAGACGCCGTGGCTAATTTATCTATCGATAACGAAGCCAGTCCACTTGCGAAGGTCACCATCAGCGCCGGCTATGTAATATCACCGCCGAGTAATACGCCTGGCCTTGAGCAACTGCTGAGTGAGGCCGACTTGTACCTTTACGAAGCTAAACTGGCCGGTAAAGCGCGGATTCAGGGCAGTTCTGAGCAGCAAAATCGGCCATGCTGATGTTACGCAGGATCAAGCCAGCGTTTGCTGACCACTGAAATATGCCCATATCAACTGCCCTTCCTGCAGCAGATTAATCCGGCTATCATAGTTATCCAGCAGCGCCGCTAATTCTTGTCCCTCGCATATAATTTTTACTGCATTTTGTGTGGCTGAATAAGATGTTACTGATTGCACAGTGCCCTGCAGGCAATTAGTGTGTAGCGCAGAGCTATTGTCAGTGGCGAGCGTTATTTCACTGGCAGGGATTAATAGCCGCACAGAGTGTTCTGTCGGGATAGCCGATTCATCCACCACGTTAACCGATGTCTCGCCTATGGATATCCGGCTAACCCCTTTATTTTTCGCTTTTATCTTACCGTGCAGTACATTGATTAAAGGCAGTGAATGGTTAGTCATGTGGGCGGACCGGTTAAGCATCTCACTGAGTGGCCCACAGGCCACACAATGGCCGCTTTCTATGATGCCTAAATGATCGCAACTCACTATGATGTCGTTGATATCATGGCTCACCATGATCACTTTAACGCGCTGGCCCAGGTAAGCTTTTAGTTGCTGTAAAATGCCAAAGCGCAGAGCGCGATCCATTGCGCTGAAGCTCTCATCCAACAGCAACAACGTTGGGTTGGCCAGCAACGCCCGGGCAAGCTTTACCCGCTGCAGTTCGCCGCCTGACAACTCGTTGGTTTGCCGGGACATCAATGCAGTACATTCACACAGCGCCACAATGGTCTTAACATTAGCCAGTTGCTGATTATGCCTGGCCACCAGTTCAAGGTTGCCTGCCACACTGAGCGCCGGAAACAGTGGCGTTTGCGCACTCACCAGCACCGCCTTCTCGGGCTGACTAAGATCTCTATCGTGCCAGCGACCGGTCACATTTGCGGCCGAGTTAAACCCGGCCAGCGCCTGCAAAAAGGTAGATTTACCGGCACCGGAATGGCCAATGATACCCAGCCAATCTGGCTCAGCAGCAGTCGTTAGCGCTATATCCAGCCCAAACTGGCTGGATATAGCCGTTACATGACATTCCATTTAAGCCTCCGCCGCCCCTGCAGCCAATAAAGGGCAATCAGCAAAAATAGCGAGAATACCAGTAATGCAGCCGCCAGTTGGTGAGCACTGCCATAATTGAGTGATTCCACCTGGTCGAACAACGCAATAGACACCACCCTTGTTTCTCCGGGTATGTTGCCACCAATCATCAGTACCACACCAAATTCGCCCACCGTGTGGGCAAAACTCAACCCGGCAGCAATCAGCAGGCTTGGCATTACCGCCGGTAAAGCAACCCGTTGCAAACGCACGTGCCAGGGTAAATTGAGCATCTTTGCTGTGTGTAAGTAGTGCGGATGTAACTGCGCGAAGCCGGCGTAAAGTGGCTGCACCGCGAAGGGAAATGAGTAAATTACCGAGCCGAATACGAGGGCTTCAAAAGTGAATGCCAGGCGCTCACCGGTTACGGATAACCAAAGCTCACCAATCAGGCTGCCGGGCGCAAACGCCAGTAGAAAATAAAAACCCAGCACCGTAGGGGGTAACACCAGCGGTAATGCCACACAAGCCTGCACTACTGCCTTAAAGCGGCTGTTCCAGCGGCTTAACCACCAGCTCACTGGTATAGCAACCAGCATCAGCAGTAACGTTGATACCCCTGCCAGTTTGAGGGTAAGCCAGATTGCCGAAAATTCCACGCTCAACGACTTCCTGCAGTGAAGTCTGACGTGAGCGGCGCATACCCGGCATCTGCCAGTTGCGATTGAATCTGTGGGCTGCGCAGGAATGCGGCAAGCTGTTCAGCAGCTACAGCCGATTCACCCTGACCGGTGACCGCCAGCTGCTGAATAATCGGCGCGTAGGTATCTGGCAGTGTCTGGCAACTCAGTTGATAGCTAACACATTGAGAAGCAGCAATAAACGCCACATCCACATTGCCGGTTTGCCAGAATTGCAGTGTCTGTTGAATGTTAGTACCGCGAATAAGCCGCGGCGCAAGTTGTTCCCACAGTCCGGCCTGCTCCAGCAACTGTTTAGCTGCTCGTCCGTATGGGGCTATGTCTGGCTCGGCAATGGCGACTCTGTTGCCCGCCGCCATTAACTGTGGATCGCTAAGACCGTTAATGTTGCCCACCAGTGCCAGATGGCCCACCGCGTAGGTCTGCACCGCTGATACAGTCACCCTGCCTGAGGCGACCAGCGCCTGGGGGCGTTTACTGTCGGCAGACAAAAATAAATCATAAGGCGCGCCATGTTGGATCTGCGCAAATAATGCGCCGCTAGAGCCAACACTTACTCGCACCTTAATACCGGAAGCCGCTTCGAATTCGGGCAGCAGCTTTTGCAGTGGTGCCGCAAAATTGGCTGCTACTGCTACATTGATAGATGGCGCAGCGTGGGCCATCGGAATTGCGCAGACAACAACAATGAATGCCCACACATACTGCATAACTTGGTTCATTGCCGGTTAGTCGTCCTTTTCATCAGTCAGCCAACGCATTGCCGCCTCACTGTCGGTGCCTTTAGCAGCCACCCAGGTTGATATGTCTCCTGCCCATTCTTTTTTCCAGATAGGTACCGATTGTTTGAGCATGTCCATCATGTACGACGCCCCGTTAAAAGCATCCTGGCGATGAGCTGCGCAGGTGCCCACCCAGACAATTTGCGCCTGATTGGGCAATTTGCCTACCCGGTGCACAATACCGGCATTGGTAAGCTCAAATCGCGCCGTTGCCTGCTCAAGTAATTGCTGCAGGGCGGACTCGGTCATCCCCGGATAATATTCCAGTTCAATGCCATCGATACCACCTTCGGCATTGTAATCTCTCACCCGGCCGGTAAAGGTGACCACGGCGCCCGACTGACTGGCCTGGTTATGTTCACAAAGCTCATCGTACAGCGCTTGTTGGCTAAAATCGGCTTCACAGACCCGTGCAAACATTCTACCCTCCGGTAACCGGTGGAAAAAACGCCACTTCATCCTGCTCAGACACCGTCTTGCTGCCATCACAAAGTGTCTGGTTGCAGGCGCAGAGCACATTGGCCGACAGCGCTTCCTGCCACTGCGGACCTCTGGCCATTAACGTCTGACGCACCCCTTCTATGGTGGCATCAGCCGGTACCGCCATGTCCAGCGATTCGGTGCCGGTCACTTCCCGGATCTGAGCAAAAAACTTAACTTTCATCACGACTCCACAGACCACTCTTACCGCCCTGCTTGTGCAACACTCGGACATTGGTCATTCGCATAGCCGGATCCACCGCCTTACACATATCAAACAGGGTCAATAGCGCCACATTAACGCCGGTCAGCGCTTCCATTTCCACGCCGGTCTGGCCATTCAGCTTGCAGCGGCAACGAGTAATAATGCGGTTATTCAGCTCATCCAAAGTGAATTCGATATCCACTTTACTCAGCGCTAAGGGATGACATAGTGGGATCAGGCTGGCACACTGTTTCGCCCCCTGAATACCGGCAATTCTGGCCACAGCCAGCACGTCGCCCTTGGCGGCACTGTTATTTTTAACCTGCGCCAGCGCCTCAGCACTTAAGTGTAACTCACCTTCAGCAATGGCTTCACGGGTAGTTACCGCTTTACCGCTGACATCCACCATGTTGGCTTCGCCCTGTTTATTCACATGAGACAACTGCATAACTAGTGATTGCCCTTTAAATGTCCAACAAAGTTACATGGCTTAAAGCTGGCATCCAACTGGGAGCGAATAATACCTTGCCAGGCCGTTTTACAGGCGCCGGTCGAGCCAGGCAGACAAAAAATAACAGTACGATTGGCAAAACCGGCCAGCGCCCGTGACTGAATAGTGGAGGTACCAATTTCCTGAAAACTCAGGTAGCGGAACAATTCGCCAAAGCCGTCGACGGTTTTATCAAACAATACGCTAAGCGCCTCGGGCGTTGAATCCCTGCCGGTAAAACCGGTACCGCCGGTCACCAGAATAGCTTCTACCGCCGGGTCAGCAATCCACGCCGATACGATGGCTCGTTGCTGGTAAATATCATCAATAACCAGTTGGCGATCGGCTATAGCGTGGCCAGCTTCAGTTACAGCCTCAACCAGGTACTGACCTGAGGTGTCGGTATCCAGGGTACGGGTATCTGATACGGTTAATATGGCAATTGCCAGTGA
>CATMRP010000031.1 GCA_950073835.1 uncultured Alteromonadaceae bacterium | reverse complement strand
CCTGTCTGAACCGACGCCATCTGATACCTATCTAATAATACTGATGAGTTTTTGAACTCTTTCAAGAATATGTGTTAATTGCTGAATAGACAAGTTCTTAGCTTGAGTTCTTGATGATTAGCGCAATGACTTAACAACCTCCATAGTACGCCAAGCTTTTTTATATTCAAATCTTCTTTACGTTTACGCTAGCATTTATTGGCCCCGGTAAGCCAACGGGCATATTTATTTACGCAATCATCCCAATAAATCAGGTAATCGCAGTCACAAACTTGACATATAAATGTAATCGTTTAATAAAATTGTCACACACCCTGATAATAATAGCGGCGTTTTGTTATGAGCTGGAAAAAATCTATGTCAAGAAGAGTCTTGTTGGTAGAGGATGAAGCGCCTATTCGCGACATGCTATCTTTTGTGCTGGAACAGTCGGGATTTGAGACTATCGAAGCCGAAGATTACGATATTGCGCAACAAAAGCTGGTAGAACCTTATCCTGATTTAATTTTGCTGGACTGGATGCTACCTGGTGGTAGCGGCGTTCAACTGGCCAAGAGCCTGAAGCAACATGAGTTTACCCGCGATATTCCGGTAATCATGCTAACTGCTCGCGGTGAGGAAGACGATAAAATCCGTGGCCTGGATGCCGGTGCAGACGATTACATTACCAAACCGTTTTCGCCCAAGGAGCTGGTGGCTCGTATTAAAGCTGTAATGCGCCGCGTTACACCCACCTCAAATGAACAACCCATTGAATTCAACGGTCTTAAATTAGAGCCTATTTCACATCGGGTTATGGCCAATGATGAAGCGCTGGATATGGGGCCAACTGAATACAAGTTATTGCACTTTTTCATGACGCATCCGGAGCGGGTGTATAGCCGTGAACAATTGCTCGACAATGTTTGGGGTACCAATGTCTACGTGGAAGATCGCACCGTGGATGTGCATATCCGCCGCTTACGTAAAGCCATTGGTGGTCAGGGACACGACGCCATGATCCAAACGGTCAGGGGCGCAGGTTACCGTTTTTCGACTAAGCTTTAATTTGATTTCATCTTTGGGGTAGGTATAGTCTGCCCCATCGTCAGCGCGCAAGAAAGGAACAACCGGGATGTATTACCCCTTTTCGTGGATAAAGTCAGTTGCGCGACTCGTCCTGTTTCTTATCTTCTTTGCGATTATCGGCTGGTATGTGGAAGACATGCTCCTGGCCGTGGCCATGGGCGCCACCGGGCTGTTGCTGGTTAACTACTGGCAGTTATTCAAATTAAACCGCTGGTTGTGGCACAGCCGTAAAATGTCGCCACCGTCGGTCAGTGGACTATGGGAACATATCTACGAAGGTATTTATTACCTGCAGCGGCGTAACCGTAACAAACGCAAGGAGTTGGGGGCGCTGGTTAAGCGTTTCCGCGAAGGGTCAGAAGCCCTGCCCGATGCCGCCGTGGTGGTGGATTCTAAAGCCTGTATTATCTGGTGTAACCGCCTGGCCCGCCTGGAGCTCGGATTGCGCTGGCCGTCAGACGCCGGAAGGCGTCTGGACAACCTCATTCGTCATCCTGATTTTATTGAATACTTTCACGCGGGCAAATATCATTTTCCTATCGAAGTGCCGTCACCGCTTAATCCGCTAAAATCATTCGAATACCGGATCATGCCTTATGGTGAGGAGCACTTGTTGCTGATTGCCCGGGATGTTACGCGTCTGAGCCAGTTGGAAGAAATGCGCAAAGACTTTGTCGCCAACGTATCCCATGAATTACGAACGCCACTCACGGTGATTAACGGCTATCTGGAAATACTGCCGGATGCCGATGAGCAGCTTAATCCGTTTGTGAAAAAAGCCTATCTTGAAATGAGCACCCAGACCCAGCGAATGCAGAGTCTGATAGAGGACCTGCTGGTGCTATCGAGAATTGAAGCAAGTTCCGAGCGCGTGTATGAAAACACGGTGGATATGGCGGCGATGCTCAATCAGGTGAAAATTGAAGCCGATGCGCTTAACAAAGACAAGCACCACAGTATTGAGTTTCACTTAACCTCAGGGGTGCGAATCTACGGTATTGAAACGGAACTGCGTAGCGCCTGTTCCAACCTGATTTTTAATGCTATCAACTATACCCCTGAGGGCGGTAAAATCGATGTGTACTGGTCGGTAACTAAAGCCGGTGTGCGATTTGCCGTGAAAGATAACGGTGATGGCATAGAGCAGCGCCACCTGTCGCGCCTGACCGAACGTTTTTACCGGGTGGATAAAGCGCGTTCCCGAAAAACCGGGGGCTCGGGACTGGGCTTATCCATTGTAAAACACGTGCTGAATCATCATAATTCAAAACTTCAGATCACCAGCCGGGTAGGAGAAGGCAGCGAGTTCTTTTTTGAATTTGATGCCGAGATGATTGCCAGCCAGGAGTAATATGCACAAGTTTGTTTTTCTGATATTGCTTATCGGAGTCACCATAAGTGCCGCAGCCAGTGACACCGGCTACGAGCGCAAACCCGGTGTGGCCGGCAATATTACCTCTGTGGGCTCCGACACCCTGGCTAACTTAATGACTCTGTGGTCCCAGGAATTTAAAATCCTCTATCCGGATGTTACCTTCCAGATCCAGGCCTCAGGTTCTTCTACTGCACCGCCGGCACTTACCGAAGGGACCGCAACCATTGGGCCAATGAGCCGGGATTTAAAGCCCAGTGAGCGGCGTGCGTTTATCCAGGCTCATGGTTACCCGCCAACGGTTATCAAGGTGGCCATCGATGCCATTGCCATTTTTGTTGAGCACCGCAACCCGCTTGAAGGATTAACCTTGCAGCAGGTCGATGCGATATTTTCCGTTACCCGTTATTGTGGTGCAGAGCAGCGCATCACCAAATGGTCGCAACTGGGCATCCATGATTATGGTGATTCGGCACCTATTAGGCTATTTAGCCGTAACTCGGTGTCGGGTACCTACGGCCTGTTTAAGATAATGGCGTTATGCGATGGTGATTTTACCAAATCAGTGAATGAGCAGCCGGGCTCTGCCTCGGTTGTGTTATCGGTGGCGTCCAGCAAAGGCGGCATGGGGTACGCCGCGTATGGGTATAAAACTGCTGGAGTGAAAGCACTGCCGCTAGGGCATAGCGCAGATAACCTGGTGCCGCTGACCAGCGAAACCGTGCAAAATGAAACCTACCCTTTCAGCCGGTTTTTGTATCTGGTGGTCAATAAAGCCCCCGGCGAGCCACTGCCCAAACTGGAGAGTGAATTTTTGCGTTACGTGCTGTCGCAGCGCGGCCAGCAGCAGGTGGCACGAGATGGCTACTTCCCCATTCGTGAAGATATGCTGAATCGCCAGATGCGGGTTATTGGTGATGCGGAGGGCTACTAATGCAAACGCAGTGGAAGCAGTGGGTACTCACCAATCTGTTACGCAATGTACCCGTAATGCAGATTTATTCTACAATGCTTGGCGAGGGGTTTGCCCACGCTGAAATTGTGGCGCTGCTGGGCAATAACCTAGCTCCCGCACAGCAACAGACATTGGCCCGGCAATACGCTGCCCGTTATCCCCAGCCAAAATTTTTGGCAAAGGGGCTGCCCGACAATATACAAATAGTAGAAACCGAGCAGGTACAGCTGTATGTGGTGAAGGATTTTCTGGCGTTGCCGACCTGTGAAAACATCGTGGCACTGAGTAAGCAGCATCTCAGGCCATCCACCATCACCACTGCCAGCACCGAGGCAGATACCGCCTTCAGAACATCGAGCACCTGTGACTTGGTTAGCCTCGACAGTGATATCGCCCATCAGGTCTCTGCGCGCATTATTGATTATTTTGGTTTTGCCAAAGGCAATAGCGAGCCAATCCAGGCTCAGCACTACGCGCCTGGCCAGCAATTTAAAGCCCATACAGATTATTTTGAACCAGGTACCAGTGAATACCGCCAGTTTGCCAGTCAGCTGGGGCAACGTACCTGGACATGCATGGTGTATCTGAATGATGTTGAGAAGGGCGGCGAAACCGAGTTTGTAAAACTGGGTAAGTCGTTTACCCCTCAACCTGGTACGGCGGTGATCTGGAACAACTTATTGCCTGACGGGCGACCTAATGCTAATACCCTGCATCATGCCCATCCTGTCATAAAAGGCGAAAAAGTGGTTATCACCAAGTGGTTCAGAGAAGCTGTCTAAAAACTGTCATAATTACTCTGCAAAGCCACTAAAATCCTGCCGCAGCCCTTGCCATAGGAGCTTGGCGGGTTTGAGCTAGTGTTTGAAAAACAACCATATACCAAAAAATAAGAAACTTTTGTTACAGCCAGATAGTGTAACAAAAGTGTCATTCAAGTCCGGTAGTCTTCTCAGCCATTGAAATAATGACATAAAGTGGTTTTGGAGAATTTTAATGGCTATAAAGCACACATTCAGAGCATCAGCCATTGCAACTGCACTCATTCTGGCAGGTTGTGGTGGGGATATTAATATCAACGAAGGTGATGTGGTAACGAATCCGGCACCAACACCTACGCCAACCCCTACACCAACCCCAACACCTACACCGACTCCAACGGGTGCAGAAAACCCGTTAGATCAGGGCCTGGCCACTGATGTGTCTTCAGAGTTCCCTGAAATCACCGACAAGCCGGTTTATCGCCTCAACGAAAACGTAGAGTTTAACGAAGAAACCACGCTGACTGCTAATGCACACTGGGTGCTGGACGGTCGTGTTGCTGTGGGTGGCGATGATGAAAACTCTACTGTGCTGAACATTGAAGCCGGCACCACTATTTTTGGTGAAGAAGGCGAAGACTTCTTAGTCGTCCGTCGTGGTTCACAAATCATGGCCGAAGGTACCGCTGCTGAGCCAATCATCTTTACCTCTGTACAAGACGTTACCGGTCAGGAAACTGATATCGGTCAATGGGGCGGCCTGGTACTGCTGGGTAAAGCGCCGGCTAACTCTTGTGGTGATACCGAAGGTAACGCTACTCAGGACGAACTGAATAACTGTGGTGTTTCTGCCGAGGGTGACGCGGGCCAGTTTGGCGGAAACAACCCAACTGATAACTCAGGTGTACTGCGCTACATCGTGGTTAAGCACGCAGGCCGTACTTTAGGTAACGGCGACGAACTGAACGGCATCAGCTTTGCGGGTGTGGGTTCAGGCACCGAAGTCGATTACATTCAGGTTCACCAGAACCTCGACGATGGTGTTGAGTTCTTTGGTGGTACCGTAAACGTTAAACACGTTGTACTGACTGATAACGGTGACGACAGCTTAGACTGGTCATTTGGCTGGACTGGTTCTGCCCAGTTCGTTTATATCCAGCAAAACAGCGAAAACGGCGATAACGCCATCGAAGCAGACAACAGCGAATTCGACGCAGCTGCTACGCCATTAACTCAGCCTAATATTGCTAACGTGACTATCGTTGGTGATGCGCAAACCAATGGTGTGCGCTTACGTGCGGGGACTGCCGGCTTCCTGACTAACGTGTTAGTAACTGGTCCTACAGGTTATCAAAACTGTCTGCGCGTAAACGGTACTGAGTCTCAGGAACTGGCCGCTGACGGTGAACTGGCTATCACCAACTCTATTGTTGCCTGTGAAGATGCCAGCAACAACTTTGGTAGCGACTCTATCGGTACCATGACCACCGCTGAGTGGTTTGCGTCGCAGTCAGGCAACCAGGTGCTGACACCTGCTGAGCTGGGCCTGAGCGATGACGGCTATACACCTGCTCAAGGTTCTGTACTACTGACTTCAGGTTCTGATCCTACCGCACTGCACAGCAGCTTTGACGCCGCTAACTACGTAGGTGCGTTTGACGGCGCAACTAACTGGATGTCTGGCTGGACCTCGGGCGTTAACGGTGGTTTCCCTGCGGATGTGGATAACGCTTTTGAGCAAGGTTTAGCTCAGGACGTTTCTGCTAACTTCCCGGCACTAACTGACAAGCCTGTTTATCAAATCGACGAAGACGTAGTATTTACTGCCGACGTTACCCTGACTAACGATGCGCACTGGGTATTAACCGGTCGTACCGCAGTCGGTGGCGATAACGAAGACTCTGCTACTTTATACATCGAAAATGGCACCACTATTATCGGTCAGCAGGGCGAAGACTTCCTGGTCGTTCGTCGTGGTTCTAAGATTGAAGCGCTGGGTCTGCCTGGTTCACCTATCACTATGACCTCTGTTCAGGATGTTACGGGTGAAGAAACAGGCATTGGTCAATGGGGCGGGCTGGTATTACTGGGTAATGCACCGGCTAACTCTTGCGGCGACACCAACGGTGACGCGACTGACGACGAACTGGCTAACTGTGGTGTCGCGGCTGAAGGTGACGCAGGTCAGTTCGGCGGTAACAACCCGGAAGATAACTCAGGTACTATCCAGTACGTAGTGGTTAAGCACGCTGGCCGTACCTTAGGTAACGGTGATGAGCTGAATGGTATCAGCTTTGCGGGTGTGGGTTCACAAACTAACGTTCACCACATTCAGGTTCACCAGAACCTGGACGATGGTATCGAATTCTTCGGTGGTACTGTTAACGTTCGTTACGTTGTACTGACCGACAACGGCGATGACTCTTTCGACTGGTCATTCGGCTGGACAGGTAAGGCACAGTTCGTTTATATCCGTCAGGACTCTGAAGGTGGTGATAACGCCTTTGAATCAGACAACAGCGAATTCGACGCTTCTGCCACACCGCTGACTAACCCAACGGTAGCTAACGTCACTATCCAGGGTGCAGCAATGACAAACGGCGTACGTTTGCGTGCTGGTACTGCAGGTGCACTGTATAACTTCGCAATTACTGGTCCTGAAGGTTACAGCAACTGTCTGCGTGTAAACGGTACGGAGTCTCAGGCGCTGGCCACAGCAGGCGAACTGTCAATTGCTAACTCAGTAGTGGCCTGTGCTGCAGCCAGCAACTTTGGTGATGCTTTCGCTGAATCATGGTTTACTGCCGGTAATAACAACCAGGTACTGACTTCTGCCGAACTGAATTTAGGTACACTGGGCCGTATGCCAGGTGCAGGTTCTGCGCTGTTAGGTGCCGGTGCCGACGTAGCTGATGTGGAAGACGACAGCTGGTTTGCCTCAACCGATTACATCGGAGCATTTGACGGTGAAAACGACTGGACCGAAGGCTGGGCCTACGGTATGGACCAAACTCTGGTTAGCAACGCGTTTGAACAAGGCCTGGCTACAGATGTGTCTTCAAGCTTCCCTGAAATCACTGACAAGCCGGTTTATCAACTGGACGCCGACGTTGAATTTAACGCTGACGTTGCGCTGTCTAACGATGCGCACTGGGTATTAACCGGTCGTACTGCGGTAGGTGGTGATAACCAGAACTCTGCAACCCTTTATATCGATGCAGGCACTACGCTAATCGGTCAGCAGGGTGAAGACTTCCTGGTAGTTCGTCGCGGTTCAAAAATCCGTGCCATGGGTACTGCTGATGCACCAATTGTGATGACCTCTGTCCAGGATGTAACGGGGCAGGAAACAGGCATTGGCCAATGGGGTGGTCTGGTATTACTGGGTAATGCACCAGCTAACTCTTGTGGTGACACCAACGGTGATGCTACGGAATCTGAACTGGCTAACTGTGGTGTAGCTGCCGAAGGTGACGCAGGTCAGTTCGGTGGTAACCAACCTGAAGATAATTCAGGCACTATCCAGTACGTTGTGGTTAAATACGCGGGCCGTACCTTAGGCAACGGTGACGAACTGAACGGTATCAGCTTCGCTGGTGTGGGTTCTGGTACGTCGGTTGACTACATTCAGGTTCACCAAAACCTGGACGACGGCATCGAGTTCTTCGGTGGCTCAGTAAGCGTGAAGCACGTGGTACTGACTGCTAACGGTGATGATTCCTTCGACTGGTCATTCGGTTGGACAGGTACTGCACAGTATGTACTGATTAAGCAGGATTCAGCGGGTGGCGACAACGCATTCGAATCAGACAACAGTGAATTTGATGCGTCGGCTACGCCACTGACTAACCCAACAATTGCTAACGTGACTATAGTGGGTGCTGATCAAACCAACGGTGTACGTCTGCGTGCCGGTACCGCTGGCTCACTGCATGGCTTTGTAATCACTGGCCCGGCAGGCTATAGCAACTGTCTGCGTGTAAACGGTACTGAGTCTCAGGCTCTGGCTACTGCGGGTGACCTGTCAATTGCTGACTCAATCGTAGCGTGTGAAGCGGGCAGCAACTTTGGTGACCAGTTTGCCGAAGACTGGTTCCTGGCGGATGCCTCAAACATGGTCTCCACCGCTGACCAGCTGGGTCTGGCTGACAATGGTTATATGCCAGCTGCCGGTTCGGTACTGTTAGATTCTTCGTTAACCTTCACCGGTAACGACCTGCTGGAAGACACTGACTTTATCGGTGCCATGGACGCCAGCAATGACTGGACGCAAGGATGGGTAACTGTCGGTCTGGATTAATCTGCACCGCGCTTACGTAAAGTCATATAAAAGGAAGGGCGCCGCATGGCGCCTGACCTGTTGAAAATCCAGCAAAATTTGAGTTTCAGTGGAGTTTTAAATAATGAGTTCAACAGACCGTCCAATGCCGTCGATGTCACGGCTTTATAAATCGGTTGCCTTTGCGCTCTGTGCAAGTTCACTACATCCTTTCAGCGCCGCGATTGCGCAGCAGAGTGAACAGGAAGAAGCGCAGGCTATCGAAGAAGTTGTTGCGACGGGTACACGTTTAAAAGGTACGGCAGCAGCAGTACTGCAGGAGCGTCAGAATCAGGCGTTCGTTGCCGATATCATGGGCGCAGAACAGATTTCACGTACTGGTGACGGCGATGCTGCATCCGCCCTGCGCCGGGTAACCGGTCTGACCCTGGTAGACGGTAAATTTATCTACGTTCGTGGTTTGGGTGAACGTTATTCCAGTACCCAGTTAAACGGGATGGGCGTACCGAGCCCGGATCCAACCCGCTCGGTCGTACCGTTAGACTTATTCCCGTCTGACATCATCGAAAGTCTGAATGTTCAGAAATCCTTCTCGCCGAATATGCCTTCGCACTTCGGTGGTGGTAACGTAAACATTCGTACCAAAACCATCCCGACTGACTTTATTTTCCGCGTAAGTGGCGGGTTAGGGTACAACACTAATAACTCTGATGATGGCTTCTTCTATTCTGGCGGCGGTGACGACTGGACCGGCCGCGACGACGGCACGCGAGAACTGTCATCGGTCATTTCAGACAGCCTCGACCGGGCGCAATCTGACGCTGGTATTCAGGGCTCTAACAGCTATCGTTTAACCCTGGAAGATCGCAAAGCCATGCTGAGCTCGATGTTCTGGGATATCGGCCCTGATCCAAAGAGCGTAGATCCGGACTTCAACCTGGGCATGACCTTAGGGGATAACTACGATACCGATTACGGCGTATTCGGTTTCCTGTCGGCAGTGTCTTACGAAAATGAATGGAACATCAATCAGGGTAGCCAGGGTAATAACCTGGGCACCGTGGGGTGTTCTGACTTGCCGGACCGCTATTCTAAAGACGGCAAATGTTTCGCGCAGTTCTTTGAAGGCGTAGATACCGAACAGCAGGTACGCTGGAGCGGCATGCTTAACCTCGGTTGGGAAATCAACAGCAACCACCGCATCGATATGACTAACCTGATCCTGCACGACATGAGTGACCGGGTGCGGGTACGTGAATTTATCGATATTAATGAAACGGTATTTGGCGAAACTGAATTGCAACGTGTGGACATGCTCTTTGAAGAGCGCCGCATGAACTCAAATCAGATTAAGGGTACCCATAACTTCCCTGAGCTTAACTTCCTGTACCTTGACTGGTACGCCGGCACCAGCCGGGCGCGTCGTTCGGCACCAGGCAGTCTGGATGTGACCTACCAGCAAAACTTTGCTGATGGTGCGTTTGTCGATCAGCAATTGCAGCCTATTGCCGCTACCAGCGTTAACAGAGGTTATCAGGACCTGCGCGACGTAGTGGAAACCTGGGGCTGGAACGCAGGCTATCCGATTATGGCCGAAGGCCTGGAGCTGGAAATTAAAGCCGGAGCCGACTTCTTCGAAAAAGCGCGTAAGGCCGAGAACATTCCAATTAATGTGACCCACCGGGCAATCTCCAGCGATTTCCTGTTTGGTAACCGCATTGATGAGATTTTCTCAGATGAAAACATCAATAATGATGATTTCTACCGCAGCGCAACCGGCGCCAATATCTTAGAGTCAGGTATGGCTGATGGCGATGAATTTGCTGCCGGTACCAAGATCGACGCTTACTACCTGATGATGGATGCGTTTATCAATAACACCTGGCGGGTAAGTGGTGGTGTGCGCTACGAAGACTTCCGTCAGGTCTCGGTACCTTTTGAGGCACACTCGAACCAGTTTTCTGTGAGCCCGGAAGAAATCGAGCAGTTATTCTTTGAGGAAGACGACTTCTTCCCGTCACTGGCGTTAACCTACATGATGGATAACGACATGCAGTTCCGTTTGAACATGAGTCAGACGACCATCCGCCCGGACCTGCGTGACGTAAGTGTTACGTTCTTTATCGACCCGCTGACCGAGTTCCTGGTACGTGGTACGCCACTGCTGCAAAGCTCTAAGCTGGACAACGTCGATTTCCGCTGGGAATGGTATCGTGAAGCGGGCAATAACCTGTCGGTAGCGGTGTTCTATAAGGACATCGAAAAGCCAATCGAACTGATTGAGCTGAACACCGTGGGTGGTGCAGCACCTAACCTGTTAACCGCCAACGGTGAATCAGGTAAGTTGTATGGCCTGGAAGTAGAGTTCCTGCAGGACCTGAGCATTATCAGCAGTTACTTAAGCAACTTCTTCGTGACCGGTAACCTGACCATTTCTGACTCTGAAGTGACGCTGGGTGCGGTAGAAGATGACGTGACCAGTTTGTTTGAAACTCAGTTGCTCGATGCCCTGAATGCAACTTCTGCATCGATTACGGTGACCAACAACAAACGCCGCCTGGTGGGCCACTCTGAATGGGTAGCTAACCTGCAGGTAGGTTACGATTCTGATAACGGTGAGCACTCTGCCACCTTAGTTTACAACGCTTTTGGACCACGGATTATCGTGCCTGGTACGCGTGGTAACGAGGATGCCGAAGAGCAGACCTACCACTCACTGGATATGAATTACACCTACTATCCTGACTTCAACACGCGGATTAAATTCAGCATCAAAAACCTGCTGGATCAATCCAAGCAAATTCAACAGGAAGGCCTAAACCTGTTGTTACAGGAAGATGGCGTAGAGTTTGGTTTAAGCTACAGCTATCAGTTCTAAGCAGCATCAGCAAAGGGGCCGTAAGGGCCCCTTTTTACTGCCATATTTATATGACAGATATGTAATAAAACTGTCACAGAAACCCCCTATCCTACCCGCAGCTAATTTAGTGGTCGGTACATCCGATTTCTTGAAAACAAAAGGTTTGAATCTATGAAGCTTTTTAACACCTTGCTGATGAGCACGGCTTTATTGTCGGCATCAGCCTTTGCTCAGGAGCAGGACTTAAAGCCTGCCATTGACACTGCCAAGGAAATCAACGAGTCAGCTGCCAAATCGCAGCAAAAAATTGATGGCATTACCGATCAGATTGACAGCAAGCTGCAACAGTTTAAAACGCTGAACAAAGAGATCGAAGGCCTGGAAGTGTATAACAACCAGCTGCGTAAGCAGATCGCCAACCAGGAACAGGAAATGGCTGACCTGAATGCGGCGATCGATGAAGTGTCTGTTATCGAGCGCCAAATCACGCCACTGATGATCCGTATGATTGATGGTCTGGAACAGTTTATCGAACTGGATGTGCCGTTTCTTGCGCAAGAGCGTGCTGAGCGTATCGCCAGCCTGAAAAGCATGATGGACCGCGCCGATGTGGCAGCGTCTGAAAAATTTCGTCGTGTGATGGAAGCCTATCAGGTTGAGATGGATTACGGCCGCACTATGGAAGCCTACACTGGTATCCATGAAATCAACGGTCAGGAGCGTGACGTTGAGTTTTTACGCTTAGGTCGTACTGCGCTGATTTATCAAACCCGTGATGCCGGAACCCAGGGCGTGTGGAACAAGCAAACCCGTCAGTGGGAAGAGTTAGACAGCTCTTACCGTACCCAGGTAACCAAAGCATTACGCATGGCCAAGAAGCAACTTGCGCCTGATCTGTTAATGCTGCCTGTCGCGATTACAGACTAAGAGGACGAAGATGATGTTGAAATCGTTTAAGAATATCGTATTTGGTCTGGTTGCTGCGAGCATCAGCGTAAACGCTATCGCACAGGATGACCGTGCATTAGATTTAGATGCTTTATTAAAGCAACTGGAAGAAGGTAAGTTCGCGCAGACTGAGCAAAACAAACAGCGTGAGCAAGAGTTTATGGCTCAGCGAGCAGAGCAGGACCGCATTCTGCGCGAAACGGCACAGTTGCGTGATCGCACACTGGCTACTTCAGAGCAACTTGAAACCGCCTTTGAACAAAACGAATTTAAACTGGCAGACTTAAATGAAGCACTGACCAACCGTTTAGGTTCATTAAAAGAGTTATTTGGTGTGCTGCAACAGGTTGCCGGCGACACTAAAAACAAATTTTATAACTCAGTGGTCTCTGCTGAAATCCCGGGTCGTGCTGCGTTCTTAGACCAGCTTGCACAGGACATGGGTTCAAGCTCAAAACTGGCCTCTATCGATGAAATCGAACAGGTCTGGTATGAAATTCAGCGCGAAATGACCCAGTCAGGCAAAGTCACCAAGTTCACAACCGACGTTGTTGAAGCGGGTGGCGCGAAAGTGTCTAAAGAAGTGGTTCGTGTTGGTCCGTTTGCACTGGTATCCGATGGCAAGTACCTCGATTACAACGGCGTTACCGGTACTGTTGCCGAGCTTATCCGTCAACCTGCCGGCCGTTACGGTGAGTCAGCTGCCGAGCTGCAGGCTTCTAGCGGCGAACTGGTTAAGTTTGGTATCGACCCAACCGGTGGTTCAATTCTTGGCCTGCTGGTACAAGCGCCTAATCTGCAGGAACGTGTAGAGCAGGGTGGTGTGGTTGGTTATATCATTCTTATCGTAGGTGCCTTTGGTCTGTTACTGTCAATTGAGCGTCTGTTTACGCTGACTATCATTCGTACCAAAGTGAATAGCCAGCTTAAGTCGAAAGAAGTGAAAGCTAACAACCCATTGGGCCGTGTACTGAAAGTGCGTGATGAGCATCCTAATGCGGATACCGAAGCACTGGAACTACACTTAACGGAAGCCATTCTGGCGGAAGTACCCAAGCTGGGCCGTAACCTGACGATCATTAAGATTATCTCGGTTGTGGCACCGCTGATGGGTCTGTTAGGTACCGTTACCGGTATGATCAACACCTTCCAGGCGATTACCCTGTTTGGTACCGGTGACCCGAAACTGATGGCTGGTGGTATCTCTACTGCCCTGGTAACTACCGTACTGGGTCTGGTAGTAGCAATCCCGACTACCTTACTGTACGCGATGCTGAATACGCGTAGTAAGAACATTGTTTACATTCTGCAGGAACAAGCTGCCGGAGTAATCGCTGAGCGCGCTGAGAAAGGCTAATCATCATGATTGAGTTTCTGGAAGCAATTCGTGATTTTACAGAAACCGGAGGCCAGGTACTCCTGGTCATCGGGTTGCTGATATTCGTCATGTGGCTCTTGATCCTCGAACGTGCTCTGTACCTGCTGATTTGGCACAAAAGCTTAAGCAAAGAAGCAATCGCTCAGTGGAAATCCCGCGAAGATCGTTCTTCCTGGTACGCTGAGCAGGTTCGCTCAAAAGTCATTTCGTCGCTGACCATTCGTTTAAATGGCAGCATCCCGATTATTCAGGCGCTGGTAGCACTTTGTCCGCTGCTGGGTCTGATGGGAACGGTAACCGGAATGATCGAAGTTTTTGATGTTATGGCCATCTCAGGTTCAGGTAATGCCCGTTCGATGGCGTCTGGTGTTTCGAAAGCCACTATTCCGACTATGGCCGGAATGGTTGGAGCACTGTCTGGTGTCTTTGCGTCAACCTGGTTGAACCGCAAAGTGAAAACCGAACGTGCTCACTTAGAAGAAGCACTCGTCAAGCGCTAACAAGGTATTCCGAGAGGGGGACTCGTTGCGAGTCGCCCACTAGAAAGGTAAGAAAGAATTATGAAACAGCATTTTCAAAACCTGGTGGATGAAGAAGAAGCCACCATTGATATGACGCCCATGCTGGACGTTGTATTTATCATGTTGATCTTCTTCATCGTAACGGCCTCTTTTGTAAAAGAAGCAGGTATCGACGTTAACCGTCCGGAAGCCGCCACGGCGGTTAAGAAAGACCGCGCTAACATCCTGATTGCCATCACGGATAAAGGCGAAATCTGGATTAACAAGCGACGTATCGATGTTCGTGCTGTACAGGCTAATATTGAGCGTTTACACGCGGAAAACCCGCAGGGCACCGTAGTTATTCAGGCCGATAAGAAAGCCACTACGGATACGCTAATTAAAGTGATGGATGCATCCCGGGCCGCTGGTGTTTACGATGTGTCAATCGCCGCGCAAGAGCCATAAGCGAGCATAGACCATGTCACGATTTTTAATCGCATTTGTTGTATCACTGGCGATTACGTTGGGATTGTTCTTTCTGATGCAGTCGCTGATCAAAATGGGCGGCAGTGCACTCACTGAGCCGCCTAAAGGCAGCGTGCTGGACTTTGTGCGTATTAAGCCTGACGAGCAGGTGCAGCAGAAAGAGCGTAAACCACGTAAGCCACCTAAGCCGGAAGAACCACCACCGCCAATGGATTCTCCGCAAATGGACTCACCGAGTCCGGATGCTGATAGCAGCGGGATGTCATTTGCTGCAGATGTGGGCGATAATATGGCCCTTGATGGAGGCGGTTTAGCGCTGGAAGGCGGTGATGGTGAGTACCTGCCTATTGTGAAGGTTTCGCCGGTTTATCCCCGCCGTGCACTGCAACGTGGTATCGAAGGTTTTGTGATTGTTGAGTTCACCGTAACTAAACAAGGTGCTGTGAAAGACGTATTCGTTATTGAAGCGAATCCGGAAGGCATTTTTGAACAGGCCGCGATGGACGCAGCGAAGAAGTTTAAGTATAAGCCTCGGGTTGTAAATGGTGAGCCAGCGGAAGTTTCCGGTGTGCAGAACCGTATTACGTTCCAGATAGACGGGTAAGGTGAGTATGAAACAGACACTTTCTAAATCCCTGTTGTCACTGGCGGTGGCAGGTTTATTGTTCACTGGCGCGAGTTCGCTGGTGGCATCACCTGCGGTTGCCCAGGAAGAACAAAAAGCCAGTGAGCGACCCACCCGTCGCACACCGGCGTTACGTTCGAAGGTTTACGAGCAGTTAGCCCGTGCCCAGGAACAGGCTGATGCGGGTGATATTGCCGAAGCCGTAGAAATCCTGGACGTGGTTCAGGATAAAGCCAGCTCCATGAACAGCTATGAGCTGGCCATGATGTATAACTTTTACGGCTTTATTTACTACAACGACGAGCAGTACGACAAAGCGCTGGAAAGCTTTGCCAAAGTGGTGGAGCAACAGCCGATCCCGGAAAGCTTCGAGATGAGTACCCTGTTCAGTCTGGCCCAGCTGCACCTGATGCAGGGTAACTATAGCCAGAGTATTGAGTATCTTGAGCGCTGGGAAGCATTGAATACCGGCAAAATCCCGCCAAAGAATCTGGTGATTAAGGCTCAGGCCTATTATCAGAATAAGCAGTACGCCGAGGCATCTGAATTCATCAATCAGGCCATTAAAGGTCATGAAGATGAAGGCATGATCCCCGACGAAGGCTGGCTGATTCTACAACGGGCTATTTTTTACGAGCTTAAACAGCCTGAAAAGGTTAAAGACGTGCTGGTAAAAATGGTGAAGTTGTTTAACGAGCCGAAGTACTGGATCCAACTGGCGGGTATGTACGGTGAGCTGGGTGAAGAGAAAACCCAGCTGGCAATCATGGAAGCGGCTTATCAGCAGGGCTACGTGACCAATGGCGGTGATATCTTTAATCTGGCACAGCTTTACTACTATCATAAAGCACCATACAAGGGTGCCCGTTTGATGGAACAGGCGTTAAATGATGGGGTGCTGGAAAAGAATCTGCGTAACCTTAAGTTCCTTGGCCAAAGCTGGACGCTGGCTAAAGAGCAGGAAAAAGCGGTACCGGTAATGGCTCAGGCCGCCGATTTATCCGATGACGGTGAGCTGGATGCTCAATTGGCGCAGATTTATCTGAACATGGAAAGTTGGGACAACGCCATCGAATCGGCAGACAACGCCCTTAACAAAGGCGAACTGCGTAATCCGGGCATCCCGTACCTGATAAAAGGCATGGCGCTGTACAACAAAAAACAGTATGCCGCCGCGTTGGATACCCTGGCCGAAGCTGAAAAGTTCAGCTCAAGCAAAGGCATGGCGCAGCAGTGGTCGAAATTTGTTGAGTCAGAAAAGAGCAGCAGCGAGCAGATCCAGGCAGAGCTGGGCTCATAAGTTGTTCATCGCATAATTGAATAAAAAGCCAGCTATAAGCTGGCTTTTTTTGTTTTAGTATCTTAACTTTATACTTAAGTTGAACAGGATGTAAGTGGTTCAGGACTAAACGTGATTAACTGACATGGAGAAAGTTATGCTAAAACGTTATCTCTCACTGGCGACTGCCGTTGCCTTCAGTCTGGGGATGTCTGCTCAGACTCACGCCAGCGAAATGACCAGTGCTTATCAACAGTATCAGCAGGCAGTCAGTACCGGTAATACCACACAGGCCTTTAAATATGCCTTGCAGGCGCTTAATGCGGGTAAGCAGGAATATGCTGCTGAATCTGATAACCTGTTCGCTCTTCAGTATAATTACGCTGTAGCAGCCGGACAAGTCGGTAAGTATGACATTGCGGTTGATCAGTTTGAAACACTTGCCGATCTTGCGGCGCAGCAATTCGGAACGTTAGCTGTCAAAACGTTGGCAACCAGATTGGATTGGTATAAGGCGCTTCTGCAAAAAGAGCAAACACGAAAAGTTAAATTAAAAGTGAGTGGCGCTGCGCTGCTAATGAGAGATATTGTTAATGAGCTTGAACAAGCCGCCACTGCCTATCCTGCTGATGCCGCCAACATGTATTACATGGTTGCAAATACATTGCTGCAATACGGTAGTGCGCAGTTTTCTCTGCAGCGTTTAGCCGATACGGTCGATAAAGGGCTAAAGTTGGCGAGTAAATCCTGGGGTGAACAGGATATGCGTACTTTGGAGCAACGCTATTTGCTTGGCCGTCTGAGCTATGCAGCAGCTGATTTTAATCAGGTGGTTGCAATCTTAGAGCCTTTAACCGCCACGCTCGACCAGCATCTGAATTATACCCATCCGCTCAGTTTACAGGCGCGTGCACTGATGCACGAAGCTTACGGGCATTTATCACAACCAGAGAAAGCGAAAGAACATAGTCAGCAAATAGCCCGAATGAAGCCCTGGCAGTCGCACCTCGATCCAGTGCTCTTATTGCACAAAATACCACGTTATCCTCAGGTGGCTACAGATCTAACCGGTGACACTTCTGTAGAAGTGACCTTTGACATCAGTGCTGCAGGTAATGTTGAAAACGTCCGGGTTAGTGATGACAGTGCCGGTAGTAAATTTTTTCAGGGCTCTGCTATGGAAGCGGTTAGACAATGGCGCTACATGCCAAGGTTTGTTGATGGAAAAGCAGTGGAGACCGAAGGCATGACAGTGTCAGTGGACTTCGATTCAAATTTTGCTGGCTATGATTACCGCTTTAATCATGCCTCAACCGATTACGTTAAGGCCGAAGAAGCACGTCTTCGCAATCAGTCGAAAGCAAGATAACATTATTGAGTAAAGGGTTGTCTTTCGTGAATGTTGAGAGACAACCTATCTCACATCCCAGGATTTTTATTCAAATGGCAGCATTGCCTCTTCTATTGCCTGTTGGTCACAAACGCTTATAGTCAGTGCGCCGACTACTTCTGCAATGCTCTGGGCGTGATGAGTAATTGTCTTCTGTTCACTGGCAACGCAACATTGTTGTAATTTTGCCAGGCTTTTGAGTAAGTGGATAAGCACCGCAATCTGGTCGTTAGCTGACTGCCTGACCTGGCTATACGCTTTATCTACCACGCCGGCAAAGGTGAATGTGCGCCGTTTCAGCCACACTTCTGACGAAGTATGAATGAGGTTTTGTGCCGGAAATTCGCGGGAGGCTACCTGCACACAGATGGCGGTTAGCTTATCCACGCAGGTAATGGCCGTATGAGGGTCATTAATCCCTGGCGATAAGGCGCGTAGCGCAATTTCAACCAGCTGACTGATTGCAAACTCAGGATCCTGAATGGGGGTTCGGTTGGCGCCCAGCACTACCGCTTGCCGTAAAGTGGTAAAATCAGCTTCGCTGGCGGGCTGGCGGCAGTGAACGGTAAATAATGCTTCGCCGCATAAAACATGGTCGCCGCTGCGAACATGTAACTCGCACCCTGCCACCTCGGTAGCATTCTGATTCAGAAAGCTCGAGTAATTGATGGTTTGAACATAACCGTTCTGAACCGCTTTCACGCTTACCCGAAAGTCACCTTGTGGCGCTGCCCACTGCTCAGCAATAGCGCGGAAAGATGAATTGGACTCAGGGACCGGCAACAAAGAATTAATGTTGCTTTCGAAATGTTGTACACAATTGGCAATCACCTGATCGGCCTGAATTGAACGGGACACGTGGTGGATAAAATAAATGATGGTGACACAATCGATGAGAGCCAGGAACACAGTGGTACCGGCTAACATGGAAACTGCATCCTGGTTACTGTTTATCGACGACAGATGATGCAGGGAAATCAGGCAGAACAGGAAGGTGGAAACCAGAATGCCCAGTACCATCTGGGTATTGCGATCCTGCATAAAATTACGAATTAAGCGTGGCCCAAACTGATTTGAAGCCAAAGTTAGCGATACCAGGGTCATAGAGAAAGCAATACTGGTTACGGTTATCATGGCGCCGGCGACGGTAGACAGCAGTTGCTGAACGCTCTGTTGCGTAACCAGAGGAATGAGCGGTCGTAAAACATCCGGCAGAAAAGCCCGTTCGATAACAGATAAACAGGCATAACACAGCGCCACACTTATGCTCATCATCAGCAGTGGGATAAACCAGTAGCTGGTAGACAATGATTCCCATAGCACGCTGAGGCGGGTGGTGAGCAGCCGTAAATTCATCCGTTTTCCTAATAAGCAGTGAGCTTTCCTGTAAAATACCAGTTTAGTACGAATTAACCCATTGATTTGGATTGATTAGTTTTTTCTTAACTGGTGGTGTATCGTGTCCACCAGGAAAGTCAGCAAGGTCAATGGATCAGTGACACCAGATTATACTCGATACTCGAAAGCCGAACTTGAACAAGCGCTCAGCACCATCGATAAGGCGCGGTTTCCTGAGCGGGTGAAAAAAATTCATCAGGCGCTGGACGCACTTGATGCCAACAAAGACGATTCACCCGTGCCAGAGCAGGACATACTGCTGCCAGAACCCGAAACACCTGAGCAAATGCAGCGCAAACTGCTTGGCACATTAGCGCTAATTTTTAGCGGATTAATTCTCGGCGCCATGTTATTACCGGTTTATTTTCACTCTTTCTTACTGAATAACGATATGGTTACCCCCTTTAAATGGGCAGCCTTAACGGCGGGCCTGGTGGTATTTGTGATAACTTGCAAACAATTTTTACACACCAACCACCTGCGTAAAATGAATGCCGAGCGGTTGGCGAAAGGCAAGCAGCCCATAACCGTTGACTCACCGCGCCGTTTCTATGGTGCGTTTGGTGCTGCCTTGCTGATTGCTTTGTTTACTGCTTTAGCTGTTTACCGCGGCGCGCCGGTGGCGCTGCACCTGTATGTACTGGACGCCAGAACGGCAACTGAGCAGGTGACGATCGCTAAGTTACCTCACCGCTTTCGTAAAAAGCACTGTAACGGTAAAATTTATCTGGCGGAGTACCAATCTCAGTTTTTTGATTATGTGTGCCAGGTAACGCCAAGGTCGCAATGGGAGCAACTTCGTCCAGGGCAACAAATCCGCCTGCATGGCACTCGCTCTGCGCTCGGCTTTCTGGCCAGGAGGTCCTCGTTATAACCTCTGTGACCTGCTAAGTAATTAGTTTGGCGATGCCTGCCATTAAAGGTTAGACTTTTGTTGTATTGGTCGGTGATCTATAGCCTTACAAAGGTAAGACCGACACATTCTCGTTTTCAAAGGATTGGATATGAAACTACTGATTGGTTCGCTCTGGATTGTGACCGTACTCTGTGCCTATTGGTATGGCGCCTCTCAAGTTAAACCTCACCAGCCCGCCGTTACTGTTGCCGTAAATACCGCAATGGATGCAGCAGAATCAGACGGGCAAAATATTGCTGGCAGCACAGGGGGGCGGGCTGATGAACAGGCGACCGGCACGGAACCTGTTACTAACGCCGAAAGTGCCGACAGGCCGATAACGGTTGGTGACGCTATACTACAAACCCGGGCGCTGTTAAGTGAAATGGGGTGGTCGCCCACCATGGCAAGTATTGCCAAAGCCTACGGTATTGTGTCGCAACTAAATGCAGAACAAACCCTGGCGGCGCTTAATCAACTGGAATACAGTGACTCGCCGGAAGGTCTGCAAATGACTATAATGTTTATCAACCGCCTGGCAGAATTGTCGCCACTGCAGGCTGTGGATTATGTGAACCTGAATGTAACCGGCAGCATGCAAAAAGACGGTATTATGTCGTCTGTTATTGCTACCTGGGCAAATTCTGATCCCCATGCTGCGCTGCAGTGGTATTTGAGTCAGCCTGAGGATACCCGCCAGCAGGCAATGGGCAGATTTACTCTGAGAGGCTTGTATTCAAGCCTCGCCAAACAGGATTTGGATGCTGCCATCAGCAGCATTGAAACGGATTTAGATGCCAGTGACTTTGAAGCGATCGAACATGCCGTAAGCAGCACCGCCAGGCATCTGCAAAATACCGCAGAGTTTGAGTATTTACTCGAACGGGTGCAGGCCATGGATAACGACAGTGCATTACAGGCGGTGTTTTCTCAATGGTTAACCAACGATCCGGATGAAGCACTGGCCAGACTTGACCTGATTAGTAACCCTGAACAAAAGCAAGACATTGAAGAGCGTGCGTTTCGCAACTGGCTGGTAAGGGATCCGGAAGAAGCGGCTGAACGGTTTATGCAACGGGCAGCGCCGGAACAACGCCAATCCCGGGCGAAAGTGGTGGTTGAGTCAATGAGTTTTAACCAGCCCGAACAGGCGCTAAGCTGGCTAAACAGGCAAACCGACATTGATACCCAACCACTGACTGCTGAGTTAATTACGCGGTCGGCCTATCGTAATCCGCAGTTTGCAGACCAGAATCTGCATAGGATCACCAACCAGGATAAACTTACCCAACTTACGTCGAATATTTACAAAAGTTACGGCCGCTACAGCCAGGCTAAAGCCGAAGAGTTTTTATCCCGACAGTCGCCAGTTATACGCGAACAGGTATTAACCAGACTGAGGAAAGTCGAAGAAATGCGATCCCGCGGCTAATCAGCTGGTGGCGGAGTTGGTTGGAAGTGTACTTAGTAAAGTAGTTTCAATGCCTTAGTAAAATCTTCATCGACACTTCATCGGAGTGTCACAGAGCTTCTGCATAGTCAGGCTCCATTTTGTTGTGCGGACCTTACTATGATTTTCTCTCGTCGCCAGTTTTTAAAAACCACCCTTGCCTCAGGCGCCTTGACGCCTTTTGCTTATCAGGTAGCTGCTGCTCCGGTAAATCCCTTATTTGACTGTGGCGTAGCAAGCGGTGATCCGACCCACAACAGCGTAATTCTATGGACCCATACCCGTGAGCCGGTTGCACTGACATGGCAGCTAGCCAGGGATCTAACATTTAAGCAACTGGTAAAAAGTGGCCAGGGGGAAACTTCGCTCGCGCAGGATTGCACCTTTAAAATTGACGTCACAGGTCTGGAACCGGGAACCACTTATTATTACCGCTTCATCACCAGCAATGGCCAGAGTGAACCCGGACGCACCAAGACACTGCCCGCCGGCGAGCCTGAATCACTGAACATCGCCGTGGCGTCCTGCTCAAACTACCCGTTTGGTTATTTTAATGCCTACCATCACATTGCGGGCGATGAGTCGGTCGATTTTGTGTTACACCTTGGCGACTATATTTATGAATACGGGCAGGACAGCTGGGGAGACGAGGAAGGGCGTAAGCTTAACCGCCGGCATCAGCCCGCCAATGAAATTGTATCGTTATCGGATTACCGAACCCGACATCGCCAGTATAAAACCGATAATGGTTCGCGGTTAATGCATGCTTCTCATCCGTTAATTCCCACCTGGGACGACCACGAATCAGCCAATAACCCGTATATGCATGGGGCGCAGAATCATCAGGTAGATGAAGGCGACTGGGCTGATCGCAGAGCGGCCTCCATTCAGGCTTATTACGAGTGGATGCCGTTGCGGGAACCGGCTAAACAGGCTGAAAAAGCGCAGCTCTGGCGCCATTTCGAGTTTGGTAGCCTGGCCACACTGACAACCCTGGAAACCCGCCATACTGGTCGCAGTGAGCAAATTGATTACGCTCAACATCTGCCACAGATCAAATCAGAACACTCGCTGCGGCATTTTATTGAGTCGGTGCTGGGCAACCCTGGACGCTCTATGCTAAGCGTAGCGATAGAGAATTTTGTTAATCAAAAACTGGCCGAGTCTGTTGCCAAGGGAGCCAAATGGCGACTGATCGGCAACCAGATCCCCATGGCCCGTACCAATGTACCGGACGCCAGGGATTTAACCCTGCCCAAGGCTCTTGCCGACAATGGCGCGATTGCCCAACACTTTGGCTACTTTATGGCCCTGGGTAAATATGACTTACCTATTTACCTGGATACCTGGGATGGCTACCCCGTGGCCAGAGAGAAGTTTTATCAGCTCTGTCAGTCGGCAAACGCCACCGATTTAATTGTGTTAACCGGTGATAGCCATGCGTTCTGGGCAAATCAGTTATTTGCCGGTGATGGCGATGCCATGGGAGTGGAACTGGGGACGGCTGGCATTACCTCGCCGGGCGACTTTGAAACCTTTGGGCCGGCACTGGCCGGGGAGTTTGATCAACGGGTAGCACAGCACAACCGCGAAATTCTGTGGACCGACTGTCAGCATCGCGGTTATGTGAAACTTGAGCTTGCTCCGAACACCGCAATGGCCAGTTTTATTGGCGTATCTAACATAACCAGTGAACACTACAGCGCGAAAACGTTGCGCCGGTATAAGATAAGCAAAGCCGGCTCTTCGCTGGCTATTGAGCCGTCTTAAATCCGGCGACCGCCCAAGGGAGCACACATTCAGGCCCCTGTTGGGCGCTCGCAAAAGGCAGTGGCACAGTCGGTTTCTAACTCGGGGAGCCGAGAGCCTTTGAGCGCAATCAGTTTGGCCTGATTCTGTTAGCTTATGTAAAGTTTTGCAAAGTTTTAAACGTTTCTGTAGCGGTTAAGTCAGATGAGCAATTGATTTTATCCCTGACTTCAAAGGCTCTTAAGAATGACTAACGAAACCTCCAGAACTTTCACCATAACGGTGTTGTTGCGATTTTTTTTACTTGTTTGCGCGCTGTCAGTAACAGCCTGTGGCAGTAGCAGCGACGATATAATCGATGAGACTGCCGCAAGTTCATCAGATGATAGCAGTGATGACAGTAGCGATGATGACAGTGACGACGATGATAGCGATTCTGACGACGATACTTCTGCTGACGAAAGTGATGATGATAGCTCAACAGAAGATACCAGTTGTGAAGAAAGTGGTGAAATGGCTGAGCTGGTGTGTTCGGCAAACGCCTTTATGGACACGCTGTCTGCTGATCAACAAGCTGGTTTGGTTTATGAATTCACCGACAGTACTGCCAAAACCACTTGGTCTAACTTGCCTTCGGTCAGTCGAAATGGTCTGGCAATGGGGGATTTGACGTCATCGCAACAAGAAGCTGCATTCGAAGTGTTGCAAGTTGCGTTGACAGAGCAAGGTATGCAGGATCTGGAGGGCTTACTGGCGGCCGATGATTATCTGGTTGAAATTGGCGCAGGTAGCAATCAGTATGGTTCAGATCATTACTACCTGGCTTTTATCGGTGAGCCGTCTACAACCGAAAACTGGATGCTGCAGTTTGGCGGGCATCATATGGCATTTAACATTACTTATATGGCCGGTGTAGGTTATCCGGTACCAATGCATGAAGGAGCCGAACCCAAAGGCAGCTTTGAAATAAATTCGACAACCTATGCGCCTCTGGCCGATGAGGGGAATGCATTAGTAGCCATGTTTAACAGCTTAACGGCCGATGAGTTAAGCAATGCTTTTTTATATGACGAATACTATTCGGATGTATTGGTTGGCCCGGACAACGGCAATGGTACTTACCCGTCGTCCTATCCCTATGGGAGTAACCGCACCGGTGTGCTGGTATCGGAGTTGACTGAAGAGCAACAGGCTTATGTTATTGCAGCTATCGAAACCTGGGTAAACGATTATCCGGCCAATGTCGCTGAGCATCTGTTGGCCGACTATACCTCTGAGGCGGCCCTTGAAGATACCTATATTGCCTGGGCGGGCGATGAATCTACCGGTGTAGACGTTGATGTTTCGGGCACCTACATGAGAATTGATGGTCCCCGGTTATGGATTGAAGTCGTTTGTCAAAACGGCATTATTGTTCGTAACCAAACTCACTACCATACGGTTTTCCGAGACAAAACCTATGATTATGGGAATAGTCTGTGATGATTAACTGGCGTCTTGCTATCGTCATTATCGTATGGCTGGTAGCGGGGCGGGCGGCGGCCCACCCCGCCAGCCAGAGCCGCTTGTATCTGTCTGTAGATCAGCAGCAGGTGGGGGTTACACTCCACCTCCCTGCAGACCAGTTAGAGAAAGCCCTGCCAGACGTTAAAACCTGGCAAACACTTAAGCATTTTGAGCGGGAGAAATTTGAACTTTATCTCGCTGATCACCTGCAATTGTTTTCGGCTGGCCGGGCGCTTAAATTAACGTTGGGTGACACCCATTTTCGTACCCTCGACGATGAAACTTTCGTAGCCGCGCAATTAGCCCTGGCGATGCCACCGGGTGAGACGGTATCTTCACTGACACTGTATAACGATATCATCCAACATTACGTTATTAATCATCGCACCCTGGTGTTTCTTCAGAATGACATGGCCCTGGGGCACATCGATGCAGAGCCTGTTTTAATCGATATCCTGCGTTACGGGCATAACCAAATAGATATTCCACGCGCCAATCACGGGCCATGGCATGGCTTTGTGCGAATCATTTATCATGGCATTCATCATATTCTGGAAGGCAGTGATCATCTGGCCTTTTTACTGTCACTTCTCATGGTTACCGGGCTGCGTGCTCGTCGCCGGACCTGGCAATCGCATCCGGCAACAATAGGAGATGCCTTCAGGCTGGTTACCTCATTTGCTATTGGTCATTCTGTTACGTTGGCTATCAATGCTCTGTTGCCAATGCCGGATTACCTGATGTGGGTTGAAGCCGCGGTGGCAGGAAGTGTGCTGCTGGGTGGGGTAAACGTGCTCTTTCCGCTTTTTGCCGGGCGAGACAATCTGCTTGCGATGCTATTTGGCCTGATTCACGGTATGGCATTTGCCAGTGCACTGAGTGTCGACGGGTTACAAATGTCGTCGCAGCTTATTGTGCTGTTTGGGTTTAATCTGGGCATCGAAATAATCCAGGTACTATTGGTCCTGATGCTTTTACCGTGTATCAACCTATGGCGTAAAAGCCGTGCTTTTACAGCTTTACGATGGGTCACCGGTCTTATTGTTGCTGCTTTTGGGGCGCTGTGGTTAACCCAACGAATCGCTCCGCAGTGGATAACTGGTGAGCATACATTTACCCTGAACGCTGGTCACACGTTGGCCGTGGTCGCTGCCGTAATAGCGCTGAGTACAGTGAAATACTGGCGTAAAAAACAACGCTGCGAGAAGGCTAATGAACGCTCCCTTAGCCTGACCAGGATGCCGCTACAATAGCGCATTCTGGCGCGGTCGCTGAATAATCCAGCGCGCCACGTCCTGGCGTAAAAACTTATAGGTTAAACCGCCGGTTACGCCGGCGATTACCTGCCAGATCTGGCCTTCAAAAGAGCGCGTGCCGGCAATAAGGGTAACATTTAGCAAAGGTTGCATCAGCATGAGTGTCAGCGCCATGGCCAGGCCGCCAGCCAGCGGGTGTAACCAGTTACTGCGTAGTTTAAGCATGCGACCGGCACGGCCACTCACAAATAAAGCAATACACATTGCAGCAAACACCGCCGTACCGTATTTGGGAAGCAGCCCCCACCAGTCGAGCACAGTATGTTCAAGCCATTGATTACCGGTTATGTTAACGCCAAGTGATTCCAGATTCGCCAGAACAAACTGGGACTGAGACACACTGGCAATGGTGTAGGCTACCAACCAGCTCACTAACAAGGCGCTGGCTTTGGTGACCGGACTGATGTCGGATTGAACTTCGTAAACGACTTTTGCAGACATTACAGGAATACTCTCTGGCACAGGCTTGAGTTAAACTCATCTTGCGTAGATGACAACACTGCTTACAATAAAGCGCAACACAAATCGTATAATTTCATGCTAAGCTGCCAGTTACAAGTTGTTGATAGTCTAATCGGTATGTGTAAAGCATTACATCAGCGAGGTCAAAAGTTGATGCCCCTTCTGATGGGGATAGTGAGCCTGTTCTGGGCCCTTACTACTCAGGCCGATGATCCGCCACCGTTGACCGGAAATTTCCATCAAACCCAGATTGCCGGCTATCTCGCCTCGCCGTGGGCGGTTGCCGAAAACCCGCTCGGTGGCTGGCTGATCACTGAGCGCGGCGGGACCATTATTGAATATACCCATGCCGGGCAACGACTTGAAATCCCCCTGCAAATCGACCAGCTCTATGTGGCTGGGCAGGGCGGCTTGCTGGACATTGTGCTGGCTGATGACTTTACCGAAACCCGACGGGTTTATTTAAGCTTTGCGGTGGGTGATGACAATGAAAATCACCTGGCTTTCGGCACGGTCAGGCTGGTGGGCAACAAGCCTGAGGTAAAAACCCTATTTAAGGTGAAGACGCCCAAGGATACGC
Organism: uncultured Alteromonadaceae bacterium; assembly: GCA_950073835.1. Taxonomy (GTDB): domain Bacteria; phylum Pseudomonadota; class Gammaproteobacteria; order Enterobacterales; family Alteromonadaceae; genus Alteromonas. The sequence continues at coordinate 8,971 of CATMRP010000031.1, read as the reverse complement.
CGGTACACTTTGGCGGACGGCTGCTGAAACTGGCAGATGGCACCTGGTTGATGACCAGCGGTGATGGCTTTGACTACCGTGAGCAGGCGCAGCAAAAAAGCAGCATGCTGGGTAAAGTGCTGCGCTTTAACGAAGACGGCAGTGCGCCGCTGGATAATCCGTTTTATACCACGCCTGATGCACCGCAAAGCTATCTTTTTACCCTGGGCCATCGCAATCCGCAGGGGTTGGTTGAGGATCCGGTTTCCGGCACAATCTGGCTCAATGAGCATGGCCCTGACGGCGGCGACGAAATTAACCTGCTGGTGGCTGGTAACAACTATGGCTGGCCGGTGGTAACGCTGGGCAAGGACTACTCCGGCGCGAAAATTTCACCGTTCACCCATTATGACGGCATGGTGGATCCAGTGTTTAACTGGACACCATCTATAGCGCCATCCTCAGTGGTGGTTTATCATGATTCGGCGTTTCCTGAGCTTGCGAACCACTTACTGGTTAGTAGTTTGAAAGATCAGGCGTTATATGCAGTAGCAATAGACCAAAATCCCATGTCGACCATGCAAATCTTTGCTACTATAAATGAGCGTTTACGGGATGTGATTGTGGGTCGTGACGGATCGGTATATGTACTGACGGACGGCGAGCGCGGCCGGTTAATGCGTTTTTCCCCACTGCGGGCCGAAAACGTGCCGGAACACAGTTTGCGCTAACTCAGGCTAAACCCCCGTAAAGGCTGGCAGAAATGCGGTTGTTACCCAGGTTGTTACACCGGTGGTTACAACAATAGTCTGGCTGAATAGCGGCTATAAGTCTGCGAAACTGCATAAAAATTCAAATTCGTTATATATGCCGTTATAATTCCGGCGTTTAAATAGTCACTTCCTGCTCCGGGACCGTTCGAATTTGCAGGAATAACCATGAGGAAAACATCGTGTTAGAAGAATATCGCAAACACGTAGAAGAGCGTGCTGCTGAAGGAATCCCACCCAAACCGTTAAACGCGGAACAAGTGGCCGGATTAGTAGAATTACTGAAAAATCCACCTGCAGGCGAGGAAGAGGTTCTGCTGGAACTGATTTCTGAGCGTGTACCTCCTGGTGTTGACGAAGCCGCTTACGTAAAAGCCGGTTTCTTAAGTGCCATTGTAAAAGGCGAAGTAAGCTGCGATCTGATCAGCAAAGAAAAAGCGGTTGAGTTACTGGGTAACATGCACGGTGGTTATAACATTGCCACCTTAGTAGAGTTACTGGACGACGCAGCTCTTGCGCCACTGGCAGCAAAAGAGCTGAAGCACACGCTGCTGATGTTTGATGCGTTCCACGATGTAGAAGAAAAACACAAAGCAGGCAACGAATTCGCTACAGACATCATCAAGTCATGGGCCGAAGGTGAGTGGTTCACTTCTCGTCCGCAAATGGCTGAGAAAATGACTTACACAGTGTTTAAAGTAACCGGTGAAACTAACACCGATGATTTATCTCCTGCACCTGATGCCTGGTCACGCCCTGATATCCCTCTGCACGCATTAGCGGCTTACAAAATGACCCGTGACGGTCTTGAGCCGGAAGAGCACGGCGTTAAAGGCCCGATGAAGCAAATCGAAGAAGTGAAGGCCAAAGGCCATCCGGTTGCTTTCGTTGGTGACGTAGTAGGTACTGGTTCTTCACGTAAATCAGCGACTAACTCTGTACTGTGGTTCTTCGGTGAAGATCTGCCAGGCGTGCCTAACAAGCGCGGCGGCGGTGTTTGTATTGGCTCTAAAGTAGCGCCAATCTTCTTCAACACTATGGAAGATGCCGGTGCGTTAGTATTTGAAGCTGACGTCGAAAAAATGAACATGGGTGATGTCATCGACATCTATCCGCTGGAAGGCAAAATCACTAACAGTGAAACTGGCGAAGTACTGGCTGAATACAGCTACAAGTCTAAGGTAATCCTGGACGAAGTACGCGCTGGTGGCCGTATCAACCTGATCATCGGTCGTGGCCTGACTGAAAAAGCCCGCGAAGCGTTAGGCTTAGGTCCGTCTGAACTGTTCCGTAAGCCTGAACAACCTGTTGATTCTGGCAAAGGCTTCTCGCTGGCACAGAAAATGGTAGGTAAAGCCTGTGGTGTTGACGGTATCCGTCCTGGCACTTACTGCGAGCCTAAAATGACCACTGTGGGGTCTCAGGATACCACTGGCCCAATGACCCGTGACGAACTGAAAGACCTGGCGTGTCTTGGCTTTACTGCTGATTTGACTATGCAGTCTTTCTGTCACACTGCCGCTTATCCTAAGCCGGTAGATATCGATACTCAGCACACGCTGCCTGACTTCATCATGAACCGTGGTGGTGTTTCTCTGCGCCCTGGTGACGGTATCATTCACAGCTGGTTAAACCGTATGTTGCTGCCTGATACAGTAGGTACTGGTGGTGACTCGCACACCCGTTTCCCACTGGGTATTTCATTCCCGGCTGGTTCTGGTCTGGTTGCTTTTGCTGCGGCCACCGGTGTTATGCCTCTGGATATGCCTGAGTCAATCCTGGTTCGCTTTAAAGGTGAGCGTCAGCCTGGTATCACCCTGCGTGACCTGGTACACGCGATTCCTCTGTACGGTATCAAGCAAGGCCTGCTGACCGTAGAGAAGAAAGGTAAGATCAACGCCTTCTCGGGTCGTATCCTTGAGATTGAAGGTCTGGAAGACCTAACGGTTGAGCAAGCGTTCGAACTGTCTGATGCCTCTGCAGAGCGCTCTGCTGCGGGTTGTACTATTAACCTGTCTGAAGAGTCCATCGCTGAGTATCTGCGTTCTAACATCACTATGTTACGCTGGATGATCAACGAAGGTTACGGCGACCCACGTACTCTTGAGCGCCGCGCTCAGAAGATGGAAGAGTGGTTAGCTAACCCATCACTGATGCGTGCCGATGCTGATGCAGAGTATGCAGAAGTTATCGAAATCGACCTGTCAGAAATCAAAGAGCCAATCGTATGCTGCCCGAACGACCCGGATGATGCCAAAACATTGTCTGACGTAGCGGGTGACAACGTTGATGAAGTCTTCATCGGTTCTTGTATGACCAACATCGGTCACTTCCGTGCGGCAGGTAAACTGCTGGATAACTACGGTAAAACGCTGCCAACCCGTCTGTGGATTTCTCCTCCTACTAAGATGGATAAAGCACAGCTGATGGAAGAAGGCTATTACAACATTTACGGTCGCGTAGGTGTACGTACAGAAATGCCAGGCTGTTCACTGTGTATGGGTAACCAGGCACGTGTAGATGCCGGTGCAACAGTACTGTCTACCTCTACCCGTAACTTCCCTAACCGTTTAGGTGATGGCGCGAACGTATACCTGACGTCTGCAGAGCTTGCAGCCGTTGGTGCAATCGTTGGTCGTTTGCCAACAGCCGAAGAGTACATGGAATACGCCGGTAAGATTGACTCTATGTCAGCTGACGTATACCGCTATCTGAACTTCGATAAGATGGAAAGCTTTAAGAAGGCAGAAGAAGAGGCTAAGGCTAAGATCATTCCAACGTTGAATGTTGCCTGACTTAGCATATAAACTAGAAAGCCGGGCACCGTAAGGGCCCGGCTTTTTTTATGTCTGTATTTAAGGTAAAAACAAGGAATATAAATGGGATCGCGCACTATAATAAGGTCAAAACTGATAGCGTCAGGCCTCCTGATAGCTGGCTTACTGCTGAGTGCCTGTAATGTAAACGCTGTTGATTTTGAATCCGCGCGAATTGAAATTAACGACATTGCACTGCAGGTAGAGTTTGCCCAAACCTTCGAACAACGGGCTCAGGGCCTGATGTTTCGTAAAACATTGTGCGCAAGCTGCGGCATGTTGTTTGAGTTCGATCCTGAAAAACAAGCAAGCATGTGGATGAAGAATACCTTTATTCCACTGGATGTGGCATTTATCGACAGAAACGGCGTGATTACTGATATAAAACCACTGCAACCACAGGACTTAACGTCTGTTGGTGCCTCAAAAGTGGTGAAATACGCGCTAGAAATGAACCAGGGCTGGTTTGCTAAGCATGATATTCATGTTGGCGACCAACTGATTGTCAATCCATAACGCTGATTAGAACAGCGTACAAACGGAGAACACCGTGAGTAACCCGTTAACTATTGCAAAATTTGGCGGCACCAGTGTTGCCAATTATGCTGCCATGCAAAACTGTGCCCGCATCGTTGCTGGCAACCCAGGCACTCGTATTGTTGTGGTAAGCGCCGCAGCAGGCATAACCAACCATCTGGTGGATCTGGCGCATAAAGCCATGACCCAGGAACAAATCGCAGAGGTCTGTCAGGCGATTACAGATATTGAGTTTAAAATTCTCAACGAATTAAAAGCCAAAGATAGCGTCGCGGCAAAGCTGGATGACTTGTTGGATGAAGTTAAGAAGCTCGCTTTCCACGAAGAAATCCTGCATCGCAACGATCTGAAAGATAACTTACTCTCGATGGGTGAGCGTATGTCATCCCTGATGTTCAGCGCTGTGCTGGCGGAACAGGATGTTACTACCATGAACTTTGACGTGCGCAAAGTTCTGCGTACCGACAGTGAGTTTGGCGCAGCAGCCCCACAACTGGATGTTATTGCCGAAAACGCCCAGGCGTTATTAAAGCCAGAGATTGACAACGCCATTGTTGTGACTCAGGGCTTTGTGGGCGCTGATGAAGAAGGCCGCACCACAACACTGGGCCGCGGTGGTTCAGACTTTACGGCAGCCTTATTGGCCGAAGCGATTGGTGCTGAGGTTTGCGAAATCTGGACCGACGTGACCGGTGTTTACACGACCGATCCACGTATTACCGCTGCGGCTCATCCGTTACCGGAACTGAGCTTTGAGGAAGCTGCGGAAATGGCTACCTTCGGAGCGAAAGTATTACACCCGGCCACGATGGAGCCGGCGGTTCGTAAAGATATCAAAGTGTTTGTAGGTTCCAGTAAAGAGCCTGAAAAGGGCGGTACCTGGATTGTTAAAGACTGCGAAAATGAGCCGCCATTCCGTGCCCTGACCCGCCGTAAAGAGCAGGTAATGGTGACGGTGAAAACGCCCAAGATGATGTACGCTCAGGGCTTCCTGCAGCAGGTGTTTGCGATTATTGCCAAGCACAAGCTGAGTGTTGATCTGGTAACAACTTCGGAAATTTCGGTGTCTTTTACCCTGGATAACCCGGCTAATTCGGTGGCGCAGCGGTTAAATCGTGAAACCATTGCCGAGCTGGAAACCATCTGTGACGTTACTGTGGAACACGGTTTTGATTTGGTTACCGTAGTGGGTAATCACATGCAAACCAGCAAAGGCGTATCGAGCCGGATTTTTGCGGCCGTGTCTGACTACAATCTACGCATGATTTGTTTTGGCGCTAACCCGCACAATATCTCGTTTTTAGTTAATGAAGCCGACAGCACAGAGATCGTAACAGTACTGCATAAAGAGCTCTTTGAGTAAGATCCCAAAAGACTAAAATAAAGAGGGCAGAGCAATCAAGGGGTCAGAGTACATGAATCAATTGATTCATGTACTCTGACCCCTTGATTTCCTTTATTTCTGCTCGTTTTCTGCTGCATCATTCACCCAGCGGTTGCGACCTGTTCGCTTAGCTTTGTATAGCGCTTTATCGGCGGCTTCCACCGAAGGGAGTTTAATGGTGCCGTCCTGTTGCTGTCCGACAGAAATACCAATGCTTACGGTGACATGGTCGGCCACACCGCTAAAGTCATGAGGGAGCTGAGCAGTCTTAAATGTATCCAGAATATGCTCTGCAACCTTTATCGCCCCTTGCTCGTCGGTGTCTGGTAGTAACACCGCAAATTCTTCGCCGCCGTAGCGGGCCAGAATATCGGTCTTACGTGGCATCTGTTGTTTAATAAGGGTGGCTACCTGCTTTAAGCATATGTCGCCCTGACTGTGACCGTAGTTATCGTTGTACTGTTTAAAGTAATCCACATCAATCAGTAGCACGCTCAGTGGCCAGCGTTGTCGGGATGCCACATTGAGTGCCTGGGAGTAGTAGTCATCAAAGGCGCGCCGATTAGCAATGCCGGTGAGGGCATCACGCAGACTCATTTCTTCCAGGGTGTTCTTTTGTAGCTCGATTGTGGTGGCAAATCGTTCAAAACTTTTGGCCAGTTCGGTAATTTCGTCATTGCCGGTGACGGTAATGATGTGACTCTGACCGGTGGAGCGCTGTTGTACCTGCTGATTGAGGTTTTTTAAGCGATTAACTACTACGCGCTGAATAAAAACGGCGAAGCCAATGTAGGCAAACAGCAGGATGATAAACAATACGCTGGCTTGTTTCACCTGATGTTCGACCAGTCTGGAGGTTTTCGCCGCGCGGCTCAAAACTGCCTGATTTAACTGATGGGACTCAAATTCATTTAAGCGAGCATAATCGGCAATTAAATTTCTAACGAAGTTGCTTCTGCCCTGCACCCGGCCAAGTATTTTCAATTGTTGCTGGCGCAACGCAATTAACCCGGAGTTGGGGTGTAACACGGTTTCAGATAGTGCCTCAATGGCCAGTTGCGCACTTTGAAGTTGATCTGCAGGTAGCGTATCGGCAAGTTCAGAGAGTGAAATGAACAGGTTTTCCAGGTTATTCTGCCGTTGGCGTATTTCGCTTAACTGGTCGAGGCTGGTAAGTTCAGCAGAAAGCAGCATGATACGGGAAAACTGTAGGGACCAGGCTGTGCTGGCACCGGTTGGGCTACTAAAAGTCAGATCAGTATTGATTTGGCGTTGCAGATCGTAGAGTTTTGCAGTTAACCGTTCAATTCTATTATTGACCGCAATACGTTGCTCCACTAACTCATTGAGTTCATCCAGCTCTCGTTCAACTGAACTCAGTTGAGACGAGATGTGGTAGGTTTGCTGGTGCTCCTGAGACAGCTTTTGTAAGCCTTCCAACTGACGGGTAATGGTATTTGTGGCAATTCTGCGCATGGCTTCTGAATTGGCCATGGATAATTGTTCGGTGCCGCTCAGTAACAGGTTCATCTGCGAGTAGCTCTTTCCCGACAGAATAACGCTGGGCAGCGATTTATTCATCATTGAATTAAGTGACTGTTCGAAAGAAGACAATTTTGAATAAGTGGTGTAGGCCAGGAGCATCACGGCGATAATCAGGGTAACTAAACTTAAATTAATGATCCCTGACAAAGAGTACAATCTATTGAACTTAAACCCCTTAAAGTAACCTGATTGTTTTTGCAGGCTGGTCATTCTAGTTACCCCGGCCGCTGATAAAAGTCACTCTGCCCTGAGCGGTGGCAGCAAGCTCGGATTGACGGCGTAAAATACTGATCACAATGTCAGCGATTAACGGTGTTACCTGCTGACTGAACGGCACTTCGCTACCCCGTTTAAGGCTCTCGTACCCATCACCACCATTTGCCAGATAATCGGAAGTGGCGAGTGAATAGATGCGGTCCGCTTCCATGGGGCCACCGTTAATCGTGAGATCTTTTACGCGATTACCTGGTGCTGCGGAGAGTTGCACCTTAAATTGCATTCCGGAAACGTGAGGGAAACGGCCTGAGGCAGCTTCAATCCTGCTCACCCCGTTTTCCAGAGCCGATTTTAAATCTGCTCCGGTTATCCTCAATACCCGGATATGATTTCGAAATGGTAACTCGCTGGTTATATCCTTGCGGGTTAACAGATGCCCTTCACGGTAGCTGCGCTCGCCGCGGATAGCACCACCATTGATAATTGCCACATCGGTGTGGCTGGCTTCTTTTAAGGCATCGCTCACCAGGTTACCAAAGCCATTTTCGCGCGTGCGTACGGCATCTCGCGTAGTATCCATTTCGGTGGTGAGACGGGCCACCTGCTCACTAAGCAATGCAGTAATCCGGTTGTCGTAGATGGCCACCTGTTCGGCAATCACCGGATCTTTCGGGTAGTTGCTGAGGGGGAGTTGTTCCACTGTAAACTGGGCCTCAGCAGGATTGCCTTGTGGCCATTCAATGTTCACTATCGCTGCCGTGGCCTCTTTGGTTACAACAACATAGTTTGCCCGCGGTTTTTCATCGACGGCCAGCGGTTTCACATAGTAAGGGTCGTTGCGTAACACCAGATCGACTTGTGATTGGCTTAATAGCTTATTAATAAATGGTAATTCGTCTGAAACCATTAGTACTATTAATTCTGCACCGCGCTCGCGCAGAGCACTGGACCGGCTGACAATGGTGTCGTAGGGGGCATTAATCTGCAGTCTTTGCATTAAATACTCTTCCGAGGAAGCACTGGCTATCACCGTGAGAATGCCAACTCTGACACCCCCTCTTTCAACAATGATATCCTGCCAGGTCTCCTCAAGCTCCCGACCGGTGAGTGGATCGGTCACATTGCTTAATACTAACGGGAAAGCCGCTTCATAAGCGCGCAACGTAAGTTCATCCTCAAAGTAACTGAACTCGCGTTTAGCGATGCCCATAGCATCTGGCTCGATAGTATTGAGAATATCGATTATATGGGCACCGCGATCGAAGGAAGACAACATACTGGGGGCCAGGCTGCCTCCGCCAAAAAGAAACAAACTGGGTTGTTGTGTGTCTCTGGTTTGCTTAACCAAACTAGCGAGATTAGCGTAGCTACCATGGGGCGGATTATTGATAAGAGGTAATTCGGCGGCGTAAAGCACGGTAAGCTGTTTAGACTGACAGGCAGAGGCAAGCAATAGTGAGCTAATACACATCAAACCGATTACTATGCTGTAGCTGCGAAACACCTGAAATCTACCTCTCTGGAGACTCGTAAACCACTTGCTATCGTAACATCGATACTTTTAAGCGGGGTAGCTAAAAAGCCCTGAGGTATAAAAAATAACGTGCTCGCGGTATTATTCGGCATGGATTTATCACAGTTGATGAATATATGAGCAATATGATTGAGATCTCGTCGACACTGGCTGTTGCCGAAACCGAAATAGAGCTGCAGGCCATTCGCGC
>CATMRP010000030.1 GCA_950073835.1 uncultured Alteromonadaceae bacterium | reverse complement strand
TTCAGGCTGACAAATCTCACAGAGATTATTGGTGGAGCTTATTTGGTTACCCTTATATCATTGTTATTAAGTCATAAAATGCAAAGTGATTTTTGCTATATGATATGGTTATTTTAATGGTTAAACGAAATAAGGATCCTAATGGCATTTCAAGGCACCGATAGTTATATCGCCAGCGCTGACCTACAACTGGCAGTCAATGCGGCAATTACCCTCGAACGCCCCCTGTTAATTAAAGGCGAGCCGGGAACGGGAAAAACCTTGTTGGCCGAGGAACTGGCGGCCAGCTTAGGTACGGATTTAATTCAGTGGCACATCAAATCTACCACCAAAGCACAGCAGGGCCTGTACGAATATGATGCGGTGTCGCGTCTGCGCGATTCGCAGTTAGGCGATGACAGGGTGCACGACATCAGCAATTACATTGTTAAAGGCAAATTATGGGAGGCCTTCGTGGCCGAAAAACGCCCGGTGTTGCTGATCGACGAAATCGATAAGGCCGATATTGAGTTCCCTAATGACCTGCTGCTTGAACTGGATAAGATGGAATTCTACGTGTATGAAACCCAGCAGCGCATTAAAGCGGATATCCGGCCAATTGTGGTGATTACATCCAATAACGAAAAAGAACTGCCTGACGCGTTCTTACGACGTTGTTTCTTCCATTACATTAAATTTCCAACGCCAGACGAAATGCGCCAGATTGTGGACGTGCATTTTCCTAAAATTAAATCACGTTTATTAGAGGAAGCGTTAACGTCGTTTTTTAAACTGCGGGATATTCCGGGTCTTAAGAAGAAGCCCTCTACCTCAGAGCTGATTGACTGGCTTAAATTGCTGGTGGCCGAAGATATTCCGCCAGAGGCGCTGCAGGATAAAGAGGGTAAAACCAGTATTCCGCCGCTGTATGGCGCTTTGCTTAAAAACGAGCAGGATATTCACCTGTTTGAAAAACTGGTCTTTATGGCACGTCGCTAATGTTGGTTGATTTCTTCTTTACGCTAAGACGCTTTGGGGTAAAAACCAGCCTGCGCGAGCTGCTGGATTTAATCCGGGCACTGGAGCAACAGGTTATCTTTGCCGATGTGGCGGCCTTTTATCATCTGGCGCGTATTACGTTGGTCAAAGATGAGTCACAGTTCGACAAGTACGACCGCGCATTTGCCAGTTATTTTGAAGGGGTGGAAGCCATCGATTTGTTTGGCGACACCATCGACGAGGAGTGGTTGCGCAAGGAATTCGAAAAACGCTTATCGGCCGAAGAGCGCGAAAAATTACGCCAGGAAGGCGGTCTCGATGAGCTAATGAAAAAGCTTCGTGAGCGACTCGATGAACAGAAAAAACGCCATGCCGGCGGTAACAAATGGGTTGGCACCGGCGGTACCAGTCCGTTTGGTGCTTATGGGGATAACCCAGAAGGCGTGCGCATCGGGCAAGATGGAAATCGCCGTTTTTCAGCGGTAAAGGTCTGGGATAAAAGGGAATTTAAAAATCTTGATGGCAATGCTGAGTTGGGTACGCGTAACCTTAAAATGGCACTTCGTAAGTTACGCCAGTTTGCCCGCGGCGCAGCCAGCGAGGAATTAGACATCTCCTCCACTATATCCAACACGGCAAAGCAGGGAGGCCTGCTCGATATCCATATGCGCCCGGAGCGGCACAATGCCGTTAAGGTGTTAATGTTCTTTGATATAGGCGGTTCCATGGACAGTTATATCAAAGGCGTCGAGGAATTGTTCTCGGCCGTTCACGCTGAGTTTAAATACCTCGATTACTACTATTTTCATAACTGTGTGTATGAGTCAGTGTGGAAAGATAACGCCCGGCGCGATAATGAGCGCATGGATGTGTGGGATGTGATCCACAAATACGGCCCGGATTGTAAGGTGATTTTTGTAGGTGATGCCACCATGGGCCCCTACGAAATTGCTTACCCCGGCGGTAGCGTTGAACACTGGAATGAGGAGCCGGGGGCGACCTGGTTAAACCGCATAACCAGTCATTTTAGTCATTGCATCTGGCTCAACCCCCAGCCACAACAATACTGGGAGTATTATCAGTCGGTTGCACTGATTAAAGACTTAATGGCAGACAAGATGTTTCCGTTAACCTTACAGGGCTTGTCAGACGGCATTTCGGCTTTACAAAAAAAATAATAATTTGAATTTTGCCCAACGAGGCAATGAGAGTATAAATAGAATAACAATAACAGGGAAATCGTGACATGACAGTCGAAGCATCAGAACAACTACCTGACCAAAGCAAACAGCAAAGCGAAGCGGCGGAGCCGTTAAACGCTAAGGAAACCCGCGAAATTGTTACGCCATATGCGTTTGGTGTGGCTGATGAGCTGCTTGGGCAGCCGCTGGCATCGCCCATGCGGCGTTTGCTTGCTCAGTGTATAGATGTTTCCCTTGTCGTGCTGCTAAGTACGGCTCACGCGCTGGTACTGGCGTTTTTTGTTGCGATTACGTTTTTCCGGGCCGGTAAACACCTGGCAGAAGGCGAGAAAAAACGGAGTTTTGCGCGCAAGATGCTACGCTTGAGCGCGGCTTGCTTATTGTTTTTTGTGACCTTTGTCATTGTTGAATCTTATAACTCAGTACCACCTATAAAGGAACTCTCCCGCGATTCGGCATTGGTGTCTTCCGGCCTTAGAGTGGCACAAAAATATGCCTGGCAAAGCTGTGAGGGGGAGTTTAGCTGTTATAGCGAATTTGCCGCAGGCTTTGGTGAGGCTTACGGCAGCACCGGTGATACCGAGCAGGAGGCAACCGCCGTATTTGATGGGTTTATTGCCGGTAAGGATCTGACAGCAGAGCAGCAAAGCCAGTTACGCGAGCTGTTTGTGGCCGAGTTTACTAACAGTAAGGCATCCCACGCAGACAGTGAAGAGGTAAACAACGAAGTGCAGGCAGCCATCAGGGCAGGGCTGAGAGCAGGATCCATGGGTGTTATTGATCCCGACCAGGCTGACTCTTCATCAACGCCAGAGAAGGAGTCTGAGCCAGCAAACGAACCAGTGTTAAAACTTGGCCTGGGAAAAGACAACGACACCGAAAAAACCAACAGTTTGATTAGCTGGGTAGATGGCATTATTAAAGATCTTGGCCTTGGTTTTGGTTGGGCAGCGTTGTATTACAGTGTGCTCACCGCCTGGTGGCGCGGCCATACCATTGGCAAGCGCGTCATGCGTATCAAAGTTGTAAAGCTTGATGGCAGCCCGCTGAATTTATTTGAAAGCTTTGGCCGATATGGCGGGTACACCGCCGGCATCGCTACCGGTTTACTGGGATTTTTACAGATATACTGGGATCCAAACCGGCAGACCATTCAGGATAAAATTGCTGAAACCCTGGTGTTGTATCGTCCGCCTGGTGCCGTACCTATTCCTCTGTTACTCAGCGTACACCACGCTCCGGAGCCAGCCAGCCCGGAGAAAGTATGACCCTGCGATTGGCTTTGTTGGCCGCTGGCAGTGCCAGCCGGTATGGCGGCAACAAGTTACTCGCAGTGCATCCGGGCAGTCAGCAACCGCTGCTTCACCATGTAATAAGTGAATATAAAAAAGCGGGGATCACCGAAATAGTGATACTTACCGGCTATTGGCACAACGCTATTTGTGAAACGCTGCCCACCGGCGTTACCCATCATTATGTTGACCACTGGCAGGAAGGAATGGCTGCCAGTGTGCGTGCGGCAGCAGCGCTTGATTTAACCGGTTACGACGGACTAATGATTGGTCTTGGTGATCAGGCCGGAATCAATGCAATGTTAATCAGGACACTGTTAACAGACTTTGCCAGCAACCCGGTTATCACAGCCACCAGCTGCCAGGGGATCATTGGCCCACCGGTGATATTTCCACCCCATACGCTATCCGTACTTAACCAGCTACAGGGCGATAGCGGTGCAGGAAAATACCTGAGAAAACTGGCGTTAATGTCTCCAGGCAGTATTCAGACCCAACGGGTAAACTCGCTGACTGACATCGATAATCCGGCTGATTGGCATAAGCTCGATTGATTTATCAGAACCCAGCCTTATATCTGGAGAATGAATCAGGCAAAATCAAATTATGCATTAAGCTCTGCCATCGTTCCGGTGGTGATAGCCGTTGCCTTGCTCTGGGTAATCCAGTCGGCAGGCGTGCTGTTTAAGCTGCCGTTAAATGTGCTGGGCGTGATCCCTCATGATTGGAGCCGGTTGTACGGGGTAGTCACTTCCGTTCTGGTACATGGCTCTTACGAACATCTGTTTAATAACACGCTGCCGCTTATTGTACTGGGCGCTATGTTGCGCTATGGATACCCCAATTCCCGTTTAAAAGTACTGATATTTGCCTGGTTGGGGTCTGGCATCGGGGTCTGGCTGTTTGGCCGGGAGTCAGTGCATTTAGGCGCCAGTGGCGTAAGTCACGGTTTGTTTTTCTTTTTGTTTACGGTGAGCCTGCTGCGTAAAGACAAGCGCTCGGTAGCACTGATGATGATCGCCTTTTTTATGTACGGCGGTATGATCATGTCGATTTTCCCGCGCGATCCCGGCATTTCTTACGAGGCCCATTTCTTTGGGGCGTTAGGTGGCGTAGTGGCTGCACTGATTTTCTGGCGCCAGGATCCGAAGTTAGCGGAAAAGCACTATCAATGGCAGGATGACGAGCCTGATAGGGATGATCCGCTGATTGGTGATTTATGGCGTCAGGCTCGTTATCCCGAAGGGCCTGCGGAGACGGCTAAGCCGGATGCTGAAGCCGGGCAAAAAGCCCGGGCAGGGCACGAAGCGGCACATCACAACATCGACCGCCACGGCCATCATCGCTATCACTAACTGACAGCGGCCACACTCAGGCCAAAGTAATCACTGATCCCCGCGAGGATATTGGTGGTAGCCAATGAGGCCAGAATAAACCCCATCACGCGGCTGATAATACTGGCACCGGCACTGCCAATAAGCCGCATAATAAACGACGATGCCAGCATGAGTACCAGCGTAATTAACAGTACAATCATCATCATGGCGGCAGTCTGGGCCTGTTCCCACAGCGTATATACGTTATTTTTGGTGAGCAGAACCGCTGCAAGCATGGCGCCGGGACTGGCAATCGATGGCACAGCAATAGGGAAAACCGCTGTTTCCCGAATGGTGGCAGCCATTTTAATCTCCTGCTCGGGTTTGCTTTCACCAAAAATCATGCTCAGCGCAAAAAGAAACAGCACAATACCGCCCGCTACCTGGAACGCCGCTAAGGGGATATGCATGGCCGTAAGAATGATCTCGCCAGCGACAATAAAAAACAACAGAATAATGCTGGAGGTAAGGAACGCCATGAGCGCAATAAACCGACGCTGCTTGACGGTATGCTGTTTGGTGGCTGCAATAAACACCGGCAGGGTACCCACTGGATCAATAACAGCAAAAAAGTAGATGAGAACCGGGATAAAATCGATCATAACTTATAACCAGCGCGGTACCAGATGTTGGTAAGCCAGATAACGGTCTTGGTAGCGGGCATTTAAAAAATCTTCCTCTAATTGTGTTTGCTTACGCAGCGCGGCCAGCCCAACCAGCAAACAAATCAAACTGAACAGGCTTGGTAACGCCAGAAAAAAACCAACCTGTGCAATGGCAACGCCAATATAGCCAGGATTCCGGCTGATGCCATACAAACCGTGTTCTATCAGAACATGGTCGTGATGGTTAACAATGCCACTACGCCATTGCTTACCCAGTGAAAAATTCGCTCCCACGGCAAGCGCGAAACCAAGCAGCAAAAAGCCAGCCCCAGACCACTGTAGTGGCACTACGAGCAACCATTCAATAGGCAGCAAGTACTCAAAAGCCGCCGGATAGAAAGCGATAACTACCGAGGTCAGCCAGATGGTGGCGCGAAAGATTCTGAATGCCAGGTGATTCCACCAATGACAGCTGTACGTGGGCCCCATAGTAACAACAGGTTGGTGTGAGCGTTTTTTATACAGGATAAGTGCGGTGTAAAAGACCGCTACAAAAGTAAAAAAGCCTGCCAGAAAGTACCGCAGCAGGAATAGATCTTCCATACACCACTCCCATTTGAATCTGTATTAATGATTACGTAATAATGTCCAGCGTGCAATTCAGATTAGCCCACTGACACTCTGTTTCACCCTAAGCCGGGTTAGACTCGAGCCTTTTTTGCACAATATACAGCCGATAGCCGAGCATAATAGCGGCGCTGGTCAGCCCGGCAATAATGCCTATCCAGAAACCATCGGCTGCCATTGGTTGGCTGCTGAGCCAGTCTGTGCGACCCAAAACTACACCAATCGGTAGCCCAATAAGCCAGTAGGCACAAAAGGTAATATAGAACATAGCGGTGGTGTCTTTGTAGCCACGCAAAGCGTTGGCAGATATGACCTGAATAGCATCGGAAAACTGGAACAGCGCGGCGTAAATTAACAGTTGCGATGAAATGGCAAAAACCGCCTCGTTACTGGTATAAAGGCTGATGATGAGCCCTTTTGCCAACAGCGTAAAGGTAGCGGTTAAGCAGGCGACGCTCAGGCCAATAATAACAGCACTTTTTACTGCCACACGAGCCTGACGAATACGGTGCTGGCCCAGCCGGTAACTGACCCGAATGGAAATAGCCATGCCCATACTGAGCGGAAACATAAACATTAACGCTGAAAAGTTTAAGGCAATTTGATGGGCGGCCACAATGTTGGCGCCAAACGGGGCCAGCAACAAGGCGATCACGGCAAATAAGGTCACTTCGAATAACACTGTCATGGCAATTGGCAGACCGAGCCGAAACGTTTGTGAAATGGTGCGCCAGTGCGGTTTATGCCAGTGCACAAATAACTGATAGCGGCGCAGCCGGGGTGCCAGTGTAATGTAAACTAAGGTAGCAATGGCCATTGCTACAAATACCAGTGCCGTAGCAACACCACAACCGGCACCGCCCATGGCTTCGATGCCAAAACCGCCATAAACAAACAGGAAGTTTCCGGCGATATTTACCGCCAGACCAATAACCGTAATGATCATGCTGGGTTTCGTATGGCCCAGGGCTTCACAGTAATTACGTGACCATTGGTACAGCGCAAAGGCCGGGAATGCCAGAAACACGTAATGCACATAAGCGGTTGTGATCGCGGCAAGATTGGCTTCCATAGGAAACAAACTCACAATACTACTGGCGTAAAACGCGCCAAAGAAAGGCACAATACTCACCAGCAACAGTAAATAGCCCGCTTGCTGGGTGGCGTTAGCCACATCATCATGGCTTTTCGCGCCGTGCAAGCGGGCAATGAGCGGCGGGATCGCCAGCGCAATGCCCTGGATAAAACTCATGATCGGGATAGAAATACTGAATCCCAGCGCAACCGCTGCCATATCTACGGCGCTGTAGCGCCCGGCGATAATAGTATCGCTAACACCCATCAGCATTTGCGTAATTTGCGCAATCAGCAGTGGCCATGCCAGCTTTATCAGGCGGCGACTCTCCAGCGCCGTGCGTGGTGAGATTACCATCATCAACCCAGCTTACCGGCAACAGAAAAAGGCTGGATCTCTACCCAGTCGCCGGTTTTCAGTTCGTCTGCTTCGGCCGGGATCAGCATGTAGCAGTTTGCCTGACTAAAGCTGGTCATTACCCCGGAACTTTGTTTGGCCAGTGGCGTAACGCTAAGTGTGCCAGCTTCATTCTGACTGAAAACCGCGCGCTGAAAATCGAGCCGTCCGGCGCGGCGTTTAATATCGCCGGTAATTTGGGCTTTGAGGGTCAGGCGATGGCTGTTGCCCAGGCCGGTTTCGCCCTGCAAATGGCGGATCACCGGTACCACTAACTGCTCGGTAGTAACGCAGGCCGAAACCGGGTTACCCGGCAGGCCACAGAACACCGCGTTACCCAAACGACCAAACGCAAAGGGTTTTCCCGGTTTAATGGCGACCTTCCAAAACCCAATCTCGCCGAGTTCATCGAGCACCGGCTTAACAAAGTCGGCATCGCCCACAGACACACCACCACTAGAGATGATCACGTCACAGGTTTGCTGAGCTTCCTGTAATACTTGCTTCAGGGTTTCCGGCTCATCTGCCACGATCCCCAGATGATTAATCTGTACCTGCCAGTTTTGCAATAAAGCGGCGACACCGGTGCGGTTTGACTCGTAAATCTGGCCGGCGGCAAGTGGTTTACCGGCTTCGACTAATTCATCGCCAGTGGCAAGCAGGCCAATTGTAAGCTTACGATAAACGTCAACAGCGGCGAGGCCCAATGAACTTAACAACATGGTGTCGGTGGCCGTTAAGCGGTGTCCGGTAGCAAACAGTTGGTCGCCCCGGGCGATATCACTGCCGGTCTCACGAATATTAGCAAGAGGCGAGGTATCGGTTTGTAATGTGACCATATCGTCTGCACGGGTGACATTTTCCTGAATGATCACCGCATCACAGTCGGCCGGGATAGAGGCGCCGGTCATAATACGCACACACTGTCCGGGTAATACAGTTGGCGAGTGACTGTCACCAGCAAAAACAGCACCGACTACCTCAAGCGTATTGCCCGCCTGACCATCGCTACTTTTAAGCGCATAACCGTCCATTGCCGAGTTATTTGAGGGCGGCACGTTAAGTGAAGCGATCACCTGAGTGGCCAGTACCCGGCCAACGGCTGCTTTTACATCTGCTTTTTCGCTAACGCTTACCGGCTGCGTTTGACTGAGCATGGTAGCGATTGCATCGGCTAAAGATAACCAGGGAGAATTCGACATAAGGCACTGACTCAACAAAATTTGCTGCGGAGTATAGCACTATCACGCGCGCTTTTTACATGCCTGCTATCCCGCTCTTTCACTGATTGGCAGAGTGGTAATACCATTTGCTTATCATGGCCAGAATTTCGGCTTCTTTAAAGGGCTTGCTTAAGTGGTCGTTCATGCCCGAGGCCAACGCTTTTTGCTTGTCTTCAAACAGGGCTGCAGCAGTGAGAGCGATGATAGGTACCGCAATCCCCAACTGGCGGATTTCCCGGGTTGCCGTGTAGCCGTCCATTACCGGCATCTGGACATCCATTAATACCATATCAAAGGTTGTCTCACGCAGCTGTTCGACGGCCTCCTGACCGTTATTTGCCAGGGTGATTTTCATGCCGAGGCCAGTGAGCTGTTCTTTTATAACTTCCTGATTAATTGGATTGTCTTCTACCACCAGAATGTTGACCGGGCCGGGCAGTTCGACTTCTACATGGTTGGTGGCGTGATTTTGATACTGCGCACGTTGCTCAGTGGTAGCCACCGTAGCTGGCACGGCAAAAGTAAATTCAGTGCCTTTGCCTAACTCGCTGCTAACCGTTAATTCACCTCCCATGGCGGTGGTCAGGCGGTGGCTGATGGTCATTCCCAGACCAGAGCCGCCATAAACCCGGCTGGTGGAGGAGTCGGCCTGAGTAAAAGCCTCAAATAATACCGCCTGTAACTCCTCACTCATACCGATCCCGGAGTCTTTTACATGCCAGTAAAGCCGATTATTACCTTTACTATCTTCCTGTTGCTCGACTATCAGTGTAACGCCGCCCTCATGGGTAAACTTAATGGCATTACTCAACAGGTTTGCCAGGACCTGCTTTATACGCAGAGAATCGCCCACAAAGTACGCCTGTGAGATTTTACCGAAGCGGCAGGTGAAACTAAGCCTTTTGCTTTCGGCCTGACCACGGAATAAATCATCGAGCTGACCAATCATTTCCCGCAATGAGAAAGTGACCGACTCAAGATTCATTTTATTGGCTTCGATTTTGGAAAAATCGAGGATGTCGTTGATGATACTCAGCAGCAATTCACCTGCCTGGTGAATTTTGCTAAACCTGTCTTTCGCCTGTTCGGGCGTGTGATCCTTAAGGCCCAGCTGGCTTAGGCCCAGAATAGCATTCATGGGTGTTCTGATCTCATGACTCATGTTGGCCAGAAACTCACTCTTGGCGCGGTTTGATTTTTCGGCCTGTTGCATGGCTTCATTTTGCTTTTGCTCTGAGAGTACCAGGCGCTGGTTAGTGAGCGAGAGCTCCTTGGTGCGCTTGTCTACCTCAAATTCTATTTCATCGGTATAGCCGGCGACGGTGATCATAAACCAGCCAAGCAGACCGGCAAACAAGGTGGCACTGGCGAGTAACAAATGTACTCCCCAGGGTTGATAGATAAAGATATTTTCATTGGCGATATACAGTATCCAGCTTCTGGCCCCCAGCGATATTTCGTAGCGGTTAAGCAAGGGAAATTCATCGCTAAGCTGTTGTTCATCCAGACTGGGGGAAGTTAACCGCTGTTGCTGAGTCAGGCTCAGATTTTTGCTGTACAGTATACCGGAATCGATACCGGCCATAGGATCCATCAATAAGATAGCATTGTTGTTTTCTACCTTACTAAAAGCCAGTGACGCCAAATCCTGAGCGCGAATAACGCCGGTGGCATAACCGTTTTGTAAGGTATTTTGCTGATCGGATTTAACCGGCAGGAACAGCAATACACCGGCTTGCTGGCTGTCGTTTTGCACCAGCATGATAGGGGTAGTAGGGTAGATTTGTTCAGTTTGCCAGGCAACCTGCAAGGCTTCCTGCCGAGACGCCTGCGAGTACACATCGTAACCAAGGGCTTTTATGTTGTCGGCGAAAGGCTCAATAAAACTTACCACAACATGCAAAGGGCGCGGCGTAAAGGGGATGAGATCGTCGTTAGTATTACGCTCGGTGATGGCAAATTCTAAGCTGGCATTCTCTGCCGCATAGCTTTGTTGAAGTAAATACTGCAGTTGGTGAACGTTGTCGCCGGTTACCCGGATATTCCATGACAACGCCTGTAACACCGGGTTTTCTTCGAGAATTCTGGCGGTAAAACGGCGAAATTGCGAAGGTGTTAGATTGGGTTCGGCCTTTAACAGCCCTGCAACCGAGTACAGGATATTGGTGGCATTATTAACGTTGGCTTTTAGATTATTGGCCAGGGTACTGGCATCGTTGTTAAATTCGGCGGTTTGCTTCTTGCGCTCTTCGGTGAGTGCCAATGTGCATAATAGTGCGGCAAACAGGGAAAATGCGGCTAAAGCAGCAATAGTTAAGCGGCTGCGGGGAAAAGGCGTAACCGCAAGGCGCGGAAACAAGGATAAAAGCCAGGGCAGAGTGAAAATAATTCCTATGGCATCGCCTGTCCACCAGCTGAGCCAGGTAGACAACAGGTTGTCCTCGCTGATAATGCCTTGTTGCAACAGTAATAGTACGCTTAAGGTACAGCCTACCAGCGTACTTAGCACCGCGGTAATGAACAGGAAGCGGAAAATCACCGAGGGCTTACGGTAGGTCATGGGTAAGCCAACAAACCGCTGCACCAGCAAATACCCGACATAGGTCTGTAACGTTGCGAAAAGTGCCATGAAGACCGGGATCAGCCAATCATTGATTTCGTTTCCACTACTTATTCGTATGTAAACACTGATACTAAACGCACCGATAAAGACCCCCGGCAATGTTCGCTTCCCGAAGGCTAACAGGGCGGCCAGGGCGAGTCCTGCAGGAGGCCAGATAATGGTTGCAAAACCAGGCGGCACGGCTATTAACTGACCAATAAGACCCATCAGGAAATAGGCAATGGCAGTAATTACATTAACTTCAGTTGTAAGCCAGTGATGCCGGAGCGTTTGGGTGAATGTCTGCATAGACCTCGTTGACTAGCTAATCAGGATAACAAGAACTTAGGGCATGGCTTAGAGTCTAACAGATAAGTACAGGTTCGCTACTAGCAGGAGATCTATTTAGATGAAACCAATACGCAGCGGGATGTTATGAGGAATACGGTGCCCTGGACAGGCACCGCATTGCGAAGTGTAATGCTAGCGTAACCAGTACATTGCTGCGCTGGTCCCTATCAGCATTTCAAGGCCGTTTTCGCCCATGCGCGTGCGCATGCCTAGCTGGTCTGGCTGACCAATAAGCTGAGTGCCAGACCAGATCTTAAAGCCATTTTTGTCGAACTTAACCACCCGGTTTACATCACTTGAGTCGTAAGTTTCACCGTCTTCCTGAACGGCCAGGAACCAACCTTGCTCGTTCTCTGTTGACACATCCACCACCAGATCAAGTGCTGCTCTGGCAGTGGTGCGTTGAACTTCCGTGAGAATGTTGTCGTTAAGTTCGTAAACGATGACAAAGGTTTCATCCTGATAGGAACGCTGTCTGAGATAGGTAACACAGAGCAGTTCGGGGCTGCTGTCGGAGTCGTAGTTAAACAACTCCAACCGATCACAG
Source organism: uncultured Alteromonadaceae bacterium (assembly GCA_950073835.1). Taxonomy (GTDB): domain Bacteria; phylum Pseudomonadota; class Gammaproteobacteria; order Enterobacterales; family Alteromonadaceae; genus Alteromonas. The sequence goes on along the minus strand of CATMRP010000030.1, from coordinate 24,092 downwards.
TGCTGATCAACAAAATTTTGCTCAGCAAACGACGAGCTGGTGCGGGTTAACAATGATACTTTGTCGCCATGACTAACCAGGGCAACGTTTTGCGTGCCATCGTGATACGCCGTGAAATCAGCAATATAATTACTAAAAGTATAAGTGGCGAGTAATATCTGGTTTTGTACATCAATGGCTTTTATCTGGTTACTGTCTTCGTAGACCAGGTCGTCGTAGCCATCGTTATTCATGTCGACGGCGCGAATGATGCCAATGTTACTGTCGTAGTCACCAGTATTAGACCATTGTACTGTGCCATCATGAAGTTGGATAACGGAAATCGCGCCATCGTAGGTTTCTGTGGTGGGGACAAATATATCGCCGGCACCATCATTGTTGTAGTCAGCGGTAACCGCGCTGCTGCTATTGTCCCAGTTACTGGATAACTCGCCACCTACCGCAGTGTTGCCATTACTGTCCAGGGTAAGGATGCGGCCACCATGGTAGCCACTTGAAGAACTGGGTACGAAGAACACCGCCCGTTCATCACCCGGTAACAGATCGGCCCAGCCCGCAGCGGAAAAGTAATCGAGTTCTACGGCCATGCGCTGCTGATTAGTGGTTGGTGTGCCGTTAGTCACATCTGCAGAGGCCAGCAGATCTTCACCCGAGGAGGTAGTACCGGTTGACCAGAACAATTCTAATTCGCCGTCATTGTCGGCATCGCCAGCGGTGAGCGATACGCCGCTATGATCCATCATATCGATACGCCACTCATTGACCAGGGTATTGCCGTTCAGCGAGTACGCCGAGATTTCGCCCCACTGACAATCAGCGGTAAGCAGTTCGTCTTTGTTGTCCTGATTAATGTCGAAACTGATCACATCGCAGATATTTAAATCGTCGATGGCGGCTAACTGTGCACGATCCCTGGCATCGTAAACGGTAATCGCGCCCCATCTGTTACCACCAAAGATTTCGGCAATGCCGTCGCCATTAATATCACCGGCAGCCACGTGCTCGCTACCAAAGCCGGAGCCGTTGTACCACTGGTTTTCACCGGTACTCAGATCGTAAACTAAGCCGGTGTTTACGATAAGCTCCATAGCGCCATCGTTATCCACATTGGCTACTGCAAAATCGTTAGCGCCATCAAGCGCGAATGTAAAAAGCGGTGAGGCAGGGGAGGCGAAGGCCAGTATATCAATTTGGCGATCGGCGTCGCTGTAGTTGTCGGTACCAGAAAGGAGCAATAACTCAGGGATGTCATCACCATCGATATCTGCCAGACGGGCCGAGATGATAGAGCGGCTGTTATCGGTATACACGGGGCTGGCTGAAGCGTTCAGATCGGTAATAGTGCTAACGCCGTGGGTGGTAGCAACCACAATATCGGCTTTTCCATCGTTATTGATGTCGCCAGCCATGACATTTTTAATAGCGCCAGACACGCCGAGTTCGCCACTAAACATCCAGCTTTGTTGGTAGCCTGTGTCAGTGACATTGATAAGCGAGATACCCCGCGACGAATCAGTAGTCAGGAGCTCATTGTTGCCGTCGCCGTCGAAATCGGCCACCCACAGTGAGTCGTTACTGTAAGGCACTTCAATACTGCTGCGAACGAGAATATTCGTATTATTTGATTCAGCTTCAATAGTCACACTGTGCGTGTCGGTATTGCTGCTATCGGGCCAGCCAAACGTAAACTCATAACGCTGCTGGGGAAACAGAAAGTTATCAGGCACATCCCAGGAAATCAGGCCGTCTTCATCAATACTGGCATTATCCGGGCCGGCAACCAGCGACGCATTTGAAGACGAACCCTGTACATCCGGGTCGATGATACGCGCTGTGAACTGCACCTGTGAACCGGCACTTACTGATTCCGGAACATTTTGCAGTTCGACCTGGGCAGGCGAGTCGCCCACCTCAAAGGATGTCAGGTAGCCCTGAATGCGGTTAGCGCCATCAAACACCACCATGGCAACTTCCAGCGTATCGTTGTGTACTACAATACCTGCCGGCAAAGTACTACTGTGCTGATCTTCCAGTAGCACACCGTTAACATACCAGTTGTAGGTAATTTCAAGCTGGTCTTCGGGGGTATCCGGATCGTAATAATAGCCAGGTGATACCTGTACGGGCGTTGTAGTAAGCACTTCATAGAAATACCAGTCTACCCCATAAACCTCAGGCGGGCGTGACAGAATATCCAGGCTGACAAGTTCTACACTGTTCATGTCATCAAACATCAGTGCAGACCAGGACGCTAAATACGTGCCGGTATCCATGGTGCCGTCGTTATCGTTGTCTTTGTTAACCAGCAGGTTACTGTCTTCTGCCTGCACAGTGACGGTAGTGTCGGCAACCAGTGTTAATAAACCTTCATAGCTATAGGGCGGCAGGCCATCGTTGGATGTATAGGCCAGGTTTACCTTGCCAGCATCGCTGAAGTACAGGTCGCCTGAAAGATCAAAACTGACCACACCGGTATCATAAGAATAGGCAATATCAGACTGGGAATCCATCCGCAGCGACACTTCACCCATATCAAAAGTAAGGTACTGGGTGGTTTCTACCGCGTAATTTGTGTTTGTTTCTGCTTCTGTGTGTGTTTGAGTGCCGTAAATGGCCACGGACTGGCCTTCTATAGTCCAGTTCAACCCGGCAAAGTTAACGGTATACGCAATTTCCTGTTCACTCAGAGCGGTAACTGTTACGGCCACCGAACCGGAGATCACCCAATCGTTTTCGTTTTCACAGTTAGTATAGCGAAGCGTTATGTTGCCTAAAAAGTTGCTATCAACTTTACCATCATAATTAACCGTACCGCCATAATTACACATAAAGGTAGCGTTTACGCTGCCATCACTGCTGACTTCAGAAGTAAAGTCTTCATCGGCGACGGAAGGAATATTAACCGGGGTTTCGCCCAAGTTACCAAACATGTCGAGCACCACCCGTTGGATAAGTGCTGGGGTTAGCTCAGCGTTGGTGGTTTGACCGCTGTAATTACTGTTAGCCAATGAGCGCCCCGCACTGTTAAGCTGCGCCGCAGAATAATCTTTGGCGTTGGCGATAATTTGCGTGGGAGTAGGTGCTGGTGGCTGGCTGGTACCCGGACTACCGGAGTCTGAACCCCCGCCGCCGCATGCTGCCAAAACTACTGAGGTGCCAGCAACGGCAAGGTGTTTGGTATAATTGAACATATTACGTCCCTGAATAAAGATAATTGCCGAAGTATGCACGGCAAAACTGCAGGGAAGAAATTATAAGATTTTGCTACCGGTTGCAATTCCTGCATAATGAAATTTTAGCTGTCGCTCTGTAAAATTAACTACCCAGGTTAAACAAAACACCAACCGCCAGTTCAACCCAACTGTAAAAAAACATTAGTAACACCAGACTGGCTGCAATAAACCGTGCGGGACGTTTTATGTATCTGAAAATAACCAGTAAGGCATTACCGGTGATGTAAAGCAGACCGCCCATTACGATGAAGTCTGATACCGACCAGTTAACCTCTGCAGTAAACAATCCTGCAATAAATGGAATGAGCAATAAACCCAGCGTAGCCGCGCCGACATGTTTAAATGATAGCTGTGTTGAAGGGCGTAGAGTGGAGGTGCTCATGATTGTCTCCCGAATAAGCAGTTATTAACATATAGCAAAAAAATGCCAATGCCTACAGATTTCAGTGTTAGGGCAGCGAAGGGGAGTTGCGTTGATACTTCATTGACATTTCGTTTAAAAATAGTACTTTAGTTGTAGTAAAAGTAACTTGAAGCCAGGAAGGCGGGTTTGTTAAACAAACTAAAGTTGTTGTCTTTATCTTCTTATCCACACCTCTACCGGTTTTTACTCTGGCTTTGGGCCGGTTTGTCGGTTTTTATCATTATTGCTTTTGTGCGCTTTCTCTCTCTGGCAGACGAAAACAATGTCACTTCGATCCACCCGGATCAACTGATACAAATACTCACCCAACTGGACTTGATAAACATGTTAACCCTGCCGGACTTCTGGCAAATCAGCCTATCTGGTGAAGCGGGGAACTCCGCAATGTTTTTGGGCGGGTACAGCGCAATGTCACTGCTCATTTTTAACGCTGGTCTGTATACCTACCATAAAAACATCGAGGCGCTGCACCGCCGGCAGGTTTTTATATTGTTAATTTGCGCAGGCTGGGCTCATTTATTGTTGGCCAAGTGCATTTTGCTGTTTAGCATTCCGGTTAAACTTACCGGACCTGTTATTGCGGTAGGCGCACTTTCAGTGCTGTATTTTTCTCTGTCAGCGTTAATGTTTGACACATTCCTCTGTTTACGCAGGAAATCAATATGAGCTTGCGGGTAATGTTTTTGGCCGGTGCCCTGATGTCTTTTAGTTGTAATGCAGACTCGGTTTGGCAACCCATAGCCACACACGCTACCATGCTGGCCATGGTGCTGTTTATTAACCTGGTATTTCTGGGTAGCTTGTACGTGCTGGCAATCACCAAGGGAAAACGGCATCGCGGCTTACTTGAAACCCAGGTACAGGAAGCCCAGATAGATTTTTTAACCCAGGTGCTTAATCGACGAGGATTTGAGCGCCGAATTACCGACAAACGGCACTTAAAGGGCTATATCCTGATAGTGGATATCGACGACTTTAAGCGCATAAACGATCAGTATGGTCATCACTCCGGCGATTTGATTTTGCAAGAGGTGACAGCCCGACTAAAAGAGGCACTGCGGGAAGAGGATATGATTGCCCGTTTTGGTGGCGAGGAGTTTGTGATTTACGCCGCTTTGCAGAATAAGCACTCTGCACAAGAGTTGTCCTGCCGCCTGGTTTCCGCCATCAGCGCCAACAAATATCCGTTACCGGGCGCAGATGAACCACTAAGCGTTACCATAAGCGTTGGCGTAGCCAGCGTGCTTGATTCACTAAACGTATCGGATGTGACATCCCGAAAAGGCGTTTTAAGCAGTGCATTTAAAATTGCCGACAGTAACCTCTACAAAGCGAAGCGGTTAGGGAAAAATCAATCTGTGATGAACTAGCCACTATAGGATGTAACAAATCTCCAGATTAAAATAATCAACCAAAGTGATGTATTTCTTCTGTTGTAGAAAGAAAAGCTAATCAGCGTGATTATGTAATGTGTTGATTTTACGAAATCAGGGTGTATTTTAGAGAGAAAAATAAACACACCAAATGGTGTAATTAAATACACCATTTTTGAATCTATTAAATTGTTAGCCCCCATTCGTTAATCCATTCAAAATAAAAGATCGTGGCAGTGTTTGCGCCGGTATCTTCACTTTTTTTGGCGTCCCACCGTCATAGGTTATTTTTGTCTCCAGGGCTATCAACTAATCAAGGATGTTTTGTCCCGTGGTTTGCGCGGCGCGAGCAGTCTTTCTTTGTAAGTGGCCGATGCTTTTATCTGCAATCGTATAGCGCAATTCTATGGTTCATTGGCAACGTAGCTTTATCAGTTCCGGTAAATGGTTAGCGCAAAAATCAGTTGTTGTTTTTCTGGTGGTTGTTTAAGGTAAATGCAAATCAGGGAAGGGCAATTAAGTAATGCAAACATCTTGGTGCAGGGCAGCAAAGCTGCGAACGTTCAGTGTTGGGGCTAACAAAGCGCAGCACGGGACAATAACGCGCAGTTCCCCTTTTTTGCAAAGAGCGCAAAAAAGTGGCCCTTCGCTATTGCCCGTGTGCTAGGTGTTATGCGCCGTTATCATTATTCATGTGTTTAGTGCAGCGGCTGCGGGTTAGGGCAAGGCAGTTTCAATAGGTTGTATCGGTGCCTGCCGTTATCAGTTTTCAAAAATAGCTTTATCAACGTTTGTTCGTTTTAGCCTGGTAACGCCAGCATTCGGCATAGTTAGTTTTGCCAGCCAGTTCATTTCTCAAACAACCGTTTTATCATCTGGCTTTTCGCACAGGGTTGTTTTAAGGTAATTGTTATTCTTTAAATCAACAGTTTGTTGTAGCAGGCGGTGGCGGCAAAGCCGCGTGGGGCAAGCGTCTCGCACGCATAACAAACCAAGTCAGCGGGACAATTACATGCAGGCTCCCGTCACTTCGTTCCGTATTATAGCCTGCATGTACTTGCCCCTGCTTGGGGCGTTAGCTGCCACGGAGAGGTCATTGGTTAAACAGCCGGAAAGTAAGGTCGGTCAAACAAAGAATGTATCTATTATTTACGGTGTAATTTCTGTAGCGCTAATTGCAGCCGTAATAACCGGTCAAAATATAAATGGTCAACAGCTGTCTATGAAAAGTGATATATGGCTTCCTGTTTTCCTACTTTTAACAGCAATAGGCGTATATAGAAAAACGCGCTGGGGTCGCTGGTTAGGCTACTTGGTTTCTATACCTTTTTTTATAAATGTTCCAGTGGGGACTTTTTTAGGTGGCTATATGCTCTGGCATTTAACTAAATATCGGGGTAGTTTCAAGCAATGGATTTAGCAGCTAACAAACAAATGTTGGGGACACAAACACGCAGGCTCTGCTTCGCAGTTTAGCCCACGTGTTTGTGCCACCAAATTAGGGCGTTATGCATCAAGGTAAATAATGAATCGAGCTCCACTTTCACAAGAACCAGTTGACCTATCTATTCTTTTAAAGATGGCCTACACCGATTCTTTCTCTCTAGGTTTTGCCTCAACATTTGCCGGTGCAGCAATTTCAGAAATAAGACCAGAGAGTGTTATTCTGGGCTTTATTGGTTTAGTGTTCCTTTACTTTTTCATAAGCGACTATACCGATGAAAATGAAATTTCAGTTTTAAAAAAGAATTTTAAATGGTTTAACGCATACTCATTTGTGACCTATATATCCATCGCTACTGCTAGCTTCTCTATCCATTTCGATCTGTTAGCCTTTTTCGCTATTATTGCTCTTTTCCCAACACTAATTAATGCATGCTTGGTTAGGCCGTTAATCACGGTTAGTATTTACAAAAAGAACTACACAAGGTTGTTTGGGGTCATTGATGCATAACAATCCGCTGTAGTCGTTCGCTAGCGCTCACTGGGACAAAAACACGCAGGCTCCCAGTCGCTTCGCTCCCAAGTTTAGCCTGCGTATTTTTGCCCCTAAGCGGGGCGTTAGCTACCAAGGAAGATACATGAAATTGAAAGGATATATCTGGAAAGTACTGACGGCTATCGTAGTTGCAACACTAATTGTAAACCCTGAGTTATTAACGCTTGGTGTTTTCATAGATATGGCCGGTTTAGAGCTTTTCTTACTACTGTTACAAGTTCAATTTATTGCTCTAGCCAAAAGATATTACGAGTTCTTTGTACATCCAATCGCAGCAAGGTTGTATAAGTTAACTAAAGCATTCGACCCATTTGTATTTTTACCAAGCTTCAAAACGCTGAAAACCTACCCTTATCTCATAATGCACTGCGTGCCGGGATATTTTTTAGGTTTCATGCCTGTGGTTGCCAAAAGCAAGGTTGATTTGGCATGGTAGCTAACAAAAAAATTATGTCGCCCGCAGGCGGGCTGGGACACAAACAGTCAGGCGGCTTCGCCATTGTAGCCTGCCTGTTTGTGCCCCATATTTAGGTGTTATACGCCGATTCAGGTTTGATGTTTTAAGGCTTCAAAGGATTAAGTTTTAGGCTGGGTAGGGTGGTTCGCTAGGTAGTTTTCAAGCCCACCTTCAGTTGCTTTTTAAACGGCTTTACTAGCTCGGTTTTAGATGTTCAGCAACCCCAACAGTCAGCAATACTGGTTGTTGACAGAATCCAATGTGCGTCTGGTATTTTGTAGGTCGTTGTTTTAAGGTAATTCAAGGTGTTATGCGTTGCGGTTGTATCAGCAGGTTGTGGCGGCAAGCCGCGACAGTTCGGAGCTCGCACGTATAACAAAAAAATTATGTGGGACACAAACACGCAGGCTCTGCTTCGCAGTTTAGCCTACGTGTTTGCGCCCCATATTTGGAAGTTATGCGGTTTAGAAAAATCATAGGTAATTTATTCAATTTTACATCGACACTATAAAGGAGATTAAAGTGGCAACAACAATGTATTTTGAAGAAACTCTAAAAGACCAAGGCGGCAAAAATTCAATGGATGTAGAGATTGGTCGCTCCTCTTTTTATCAAGAAGATAGTATCTACATAATTGTAGATGGTAAAACAGTTATCATGGATAGAGCTCAAGCAAAAAGGTTTGTGGACGCTGTAACCGATGTTGGTCACTACCATGGATTTCTCGACTAAATGCTGTATCAACTATGGATGAGCGCATAACAAGCAAATGTTGGGGACACAAACACGCGGGCTCTGCTTCGCAGTGTAGCCCACACGTTTGTGCCACCAAATTAGGGTGTTATGCGTAAACGATATGTTCAGCAATAAACTAGATCCAGAGAAAATAAAAGCTAAAAATACCAAGCAATTAAAAAAGCTTGGTATAGATGTTATCGATCATCTTCCATGGATAGAAATAAAAAAGCAAAGGGCAGATCCAGATATTGCAAAAAGGTGGATCACAATGTCTGCATTATTACAGCTGCATTTTAATGCCCCGCGAGAATTTATATGCAACTACCTGAAGAAAAACGAACTGTTGTCCGAAGTTTCAGACGCAGAACAGATATATCTTGAAACTGACTACAGCGAAATAAATGAGCAGCTTCAAATCAATCTGAATTGGAGTATTGAAGCGATATGGGCATTGGCATGGGTTGGTGGATTTCATGAAAAGTTAACATTTAATACTGGCGTGGAAAATAGCCTTGCTAGTTTTCTTCCTGATTTTCATGAATTAGAGTCAGCTGAGAAATATATTAAAAAGTTTCGTGCTCGCAAACAGAAGGTTGTATTTGTAGAGCTGGATAGGTTTTATCGTGCTCATTGGTATGCTAGAAACCTTCAACTAGAAGGCAAGTCATCGAATAAAGTGAACCTTAGTATAATAATGGAGCGGCGTAGGGCGTTAGAATGGGTATCTAATAGCTTTGAGGTTTGGGATGAAATATCGCTTGATACCTAAAATACGCATAACAAAGTTATAAACCTGACATTTTGGGCTACGCTTCGTTCTGTGCATTCGCTGCGCTCATTGTTGCACAGCACTACGCTCCACTCAAAATGCAGGTTATAACGGCGTTATGCGTGAAGGAAGCGCCGAGTGAGTAGCGAAGATTGGTATAGGAACGAAGAGTGGAGCGAAGAAATTGAAAACAAGTTCTTCGAGAAGCTTAAGCGTGCTCGCCGAAAAGAACAGTATTTGCGAATCCAGGCTTGTACCATTGCCGGTACAGAGCCTGATGTTGCACTTTCATTACTGGAGCAATACTTCGAGCTAAACGATGAGTTCGATCATGCTCAGGCTTACTGTGATATGGCAACTGCATATATCGCTAAAGGTGAAATTGCGAATGCAATCAACTCTTATGGTAAGGCCTTAGAGCGAGAGTCGGCATTTCCAAATCTAAAAACGGATGCATATATTCTCTATCCACTGCTTATTGTAGAGAATAAGCTTACTAAATTGTATCCGTCTGCCAACGAAGTCCTAGATGAACATCAGAAGCGATTAATGTTTCCAGTTGATCATTTTCGGTGGCATGCTGCAAAGGCGATTATTGCCGCAGAAATAGGTAGCAATGCGTTGGCGGCTGAGCATGCGCGCATGGCTTTCGACGCTGCAAAAATTAAAAAGTCGGGTTTTCGCTTCCATCAAAGTCTTGGTTTGGTTGGCAAGAAATATAAAGGTGTGGTAAGTGAGCTGCGAGCAATTCACGCATAACAAACCGCTGTAGACGCACGCGAGGCGTGCTGGGACAAAAACACGTGGGCTGTCCTCGCTTCGCTTCGCTCGATATTATAGCCCACGTATTTTTGCCCCTAAGCGGGGTGTTATATTCAATCGGATAGTTATTTACTATGACTCGAAAGTTTATAGAAACTGGCCCTGGACTACCTAATTGGCCTAATCCTATTAGTCACGCGGTCGTTGTTGGCAAAATGTGTTTTGTCAGTGGACAACTTTCAGTAAATGAAGGCGGAGAGTATGTTGAAGGCACAGTTGCAGAGGAAGCCACGTTAGCGTTCAATAATGTTTTCGCAGCATTGAAAGCCGCTGGATTTGATAAGTCTGAAATCGTATATATCGATATTGCATTTTCGGATCTCGCAAAATTAGAAGAGGTCACCCACGTATTTTTTCCCAATGCGGGGTGTTATTTAACTTGGAATGGTCAACATGGATAGTGATTTAATCGTAATAAGTGCTTTAATCTTAGGGGTTCTGATTGGGAGACTTTCAACCCCCAATATTAATCACTCTTCAAAGCATCTAGAGAAAAAAGTCGATGCAATTATCAAGCATTTAGGTGCGGAATTTAAACCGTACAAAAACACACCTAACGCGGTGTTTGCTGCGCTTGATAGCGGCGAAAGAGTCAAAGCTATTAAACTTTATCGCCAATTTTCTGGTGCAAGTTTAAAGGAAGCATCTGAGGTGATTTCTTATCTGGAAAATAACCGAGATTCCGTTACATAATAAACTAATGTTGAGGCAATAAAAACGCAGTCTCTGTTTTGCAGTCTTGCCCATACGTTTTTGCCGCCAAAACAGGCCGTTAAGCCTCACGGATGAGTGATATGAAAAAATTTTTTTCCATTGTCTTTTTATGCGCATTGAGTAGCTTCTCTTTAGCTAACGATGACTATTCCAGCCTGAGACAAGAACTAATCCAGATGATGGAACTGGACCAACGAACATTACACGGAAAAGCTGGACTGGATTTCGATAATCTTCGCGTTAAGCAAGCTAACAGAGTTCAGCAAATTGTTACTGAGTTTGGCTGGCCTACTCCCGATATGGTTGGAACAGACGCTTCGCAGGCGGCATGGATTGTTGTTCAACACGCCGACAACGATAAAGAATTTCAGTACAGGATGCTTAAAATCATGCGGCCTCTGGCATTAGAAGGAAAGATTAATCCTGCTAATTACGCATATCTTTATGATAGGACTCATAGTCCGCAACTTTACGGAACTCAAGGTAAGTGCGAAGGCACTGATTTTATACCATTTCCAATCCAGGATATTGAAGATATTGATAGTAGAAGGCGTGAGATGAAAATGACTCTAGCCCAAGCATATTGGGATATGGCATCAGAACGAATGTGTGGTCGGAAGTAAGGCTTAACAACCAAATCAGGGGGGCAATTACATGCAGGGTCCCGTCACTTCGTTGCGTATTTTAGCCTGCATGTTTGTGCCCGTATACGGGCATTAGGTATCTACAAGGAAAGTAAACTCCATGAGCTACGATCAGAACAGAAAAAAATTTGCTATCAACTTTGCAATTGCAGGTATTGCGCTAACGCTATTGGCTTTTGTCGTACTTATGCTATTGGTGCCTCTTGGAAGTTTAAAAACAATAATTGCTTTGAGCTTCGCAATGTTTGGAACACCATGTCTAATCGCTTCTGTGTTAGCTACAATTACTGAAAAGGCTGATTTAAACTCTCTTAAGGGCATGACAATTGGCTTATTAGTCGTGTCAGTATTGGTCGTTCTTTATTCGGTATCAATAGTGATTTTTTACAATGGAACAGGAGCAAATATTGGTGGCTTAGCTGGCTTACTCTTATCACCAATTTGCTATTGTTTTGGTGGCTATTTGGGATGGAAGTCCAAGGGCAGATTTTGATCGAATACCCAACAATATGATTTGGCTACTTGCAGGGCTGCTGGGACGCAAACACGTCGACTCTTTCCTATTTTATCCCATGTGTTTCCGCTCCTAAGCAGGGCATTTCACTCCAGCAATAGCGAAGTCTATTGCAGCAGGTTAGCTTTTAATTTTGAGCTTCTTGCAATAAATTGCTGTTTAAGCTTAAATTTGTAGCTTTCCTGGGGGCATGGATGTCACATGTATCTTGGATTTTATTACTCCAACTAATCTCATCACCTAGTAAACGTATGCAGATGCGCAGTGTAAAGCATGGTTAAAGTACAACAAGGATGTTTTAAGTGAAGGTAACTTGGTTTTTAGTCGTTTTTTTTCTTAGCGGATGCGCGAGCATTCCGCTGAGTACAATGTTGAAATTCAGTTCTTTTCAAAAGGGTGATTTTGTTGCCCTTGAACCCACAGACATCAAAGCAAAAATCATAATCGATCAGCCTGTCGAAATTGATATTGATAAAGTTGACCTGGGACTTGAGCTGGAAACTGACCAGGGCAGTAGGATTTACCAGTTTCCATTAGCGTTAATTGAAAGGCGTTCTATTCCAGCCAAAGAAGGTTGGCTTGCAGCTGATGAGGCCAAAACGGAATATACTTTTAATTTGAGCGCTGAATCTGTTAAAAACTTTCAAGAAGTCCAGCAATTACTGACCAAAAGTAGTGGCGGAAAATTCGCATTCTCGGTTAATTCTGGGTTTGAAAGTCTGCCGACTGATCTCAGAAGTGTTAACTTGTCGATACTTTTGAAGCTAGAAAACAACGAAGACTTCGTACCAATTTTCGAAGATGCTACAATCGAAATCAAGCATGATAGCTAACAATCAAAGGTTGGGCACACAACCATACCAGGCTCTGCTGCGCAGTTTCGCTATGGGTTTGTGTCGCAATTCTATGGCGTGATCCCCTCAGGAGTAATAATGAAAAAGGTATTAAAATATTTGGGTATTGGAATATTGTCCGTTGTCATCTTTTTCATGGGCATCGCCATTCTCGCTTCAAGCAAATCTGTAGATCATGAGTTGGTATTTTTACCCTACATCGATAAAGTGATTCCAGAGTTATCAACGTGGGAACAAAAAGCGTACAAAGAAAACATGAGTAAAGAGGTCTTTGAGGGGATCGCCGTGCTCAATGGAATTTGTATCTGAGCAAATTTTCTCAGCTTGGCAGCTTGCAAAGTATTGGAGTGCCAGAGTTACAACAAACCAGTACAGTTTCACCGATGGGTGGTTCTTCTACTACCTATGCAGTTTATTTGGTGCCGGTAACATTCGATACCGGATTAGCCCATGTTCAGTTAGGCTTACAGTCTAAAGACGATAAAATACAAATAAACAGTGTTAAATTCTTATCCGATATTCTTATGTTGTAATAAGTAAAGGATTATGTACGTTCAACACCCGCTGCGCTCGCCAGGAACAAAAAAAACGTAGGCTCCCTTCGCTTTACCCGATATTGTGCCTACCTATATTGTCGGTTAACTGAGTGTTTTATTTCGAGGATTGTAAGTGAATTTTGTATGCAGTTTCCGGGCAATCGCCTGGTTATACATAGTATTCGGCAGCTTCGCCGTTCTTACCGGGGGAGCTTATGTTGCCATCGCAATTACTCAAGGCGGTGGTGATCCAACTGGTGCTTCTATACAAGTTTTTCTGGCTTTAACTCTTGTGATCTCAAGCGTTTGTTTTCTGAAAAAAGTACCTGCAGCTCTGACTGCCTTAAAAATACTGACCGGAATACTGATAGTCTTATTGCCGTATAATCATGCCATTTCAGGCTATCAAAATAGTACTGGCAGTTGGATAAAGCTAATACTCTATATCGTTCCGCTTTGTTTTATATTTCTTAAACTCAACTCTTCGAGTGCTAAGCGCGTTGTGAAAAGTGGCGAATGATAACAAGCAGTGTTTTCGCCACTACGTCTATGACTCAAAGCCAGGCGATAAGTGTTGGGGGGAAATTTGAAGCTACTTTTGACTATATTGATTGCAGCTGCGGTAGAAATCATCCTTCTTTATCCAATCACCTCGATGTTTGGTACTTGCGCATCATTCCCCCTGGAAGATCTGTTTTTTGCTATTTATTGGCCTTGGGCTAAATGGCTGCTTTCTCTGGGAGTCAATCATTTTTGGGCTACGTTTTTAGTTGTAGCAATTCCAAACAATTTTATTGGGGGGGTGGTAATATTCCTGAGCACAAATTGCCAAGCTCGTTTAAAGCCTGGGGGTAGGGAAGTGGTGTGCAAAAAGCCGCGCTTTAACCAGCCAAACCAGCAGCGTTAACTTGAAAATACTAATAAGGGCCGGATTATGCCGGATACAGTGATTATTGGAATGCCAGTAATAGTGATTTTATTACTCGTTGCAATGCTAAGGCTAAAACCGTTATCCAGCTATATGGCGATTGTTGGGCTAGGGGTATTGTCATCGTTCATAGTAGAGTTTGTGTTTTGCTCTGCGCTTAAAACGCAATGCGAGCCTGATCCCTTAAACGCAGTTGGTCTCTTTTTTCATTCAGTATATGTAATCGTAATTTGCTCGGTTATTTACCTGTTTTGCCGCATAAGTTTAAAAAAGTCGGGGGTTAAATGGCTACTAAACATTGGAGCTTGACTCTCAATCCGGCCAGGATAAGCGCCCGTTTGCTTTGGGCTAAAGCTTTGTTTTAATGTAGTTACTACTTGTTTGTTCCTGCTCGGAATAAAGGACTAATCGATTAATATGAACAGTGCTCTTTTTAAAACGCTACTCATTTTGTCTTACGGGCCTTCGGTGTTTCTGGTGATTTTTGCGTTAATGGTGAGTCCGCTTTGGGCAACCGTGTTTTTCGTTGAACCCTCCAGTGGCCTATTGGCCGCTGTGATGCTGCTTATATGTGGCCTTAGCGGTTTGCGCGGGGTAGTTTTGCTGTTAACTTTGGATAAGCGGCATCTTGATTCAAGAGCGCTATTATACCGATTGGTCATTTATTTGTTGTTAGGAATGGGGGCATCTTTATTTGCCTCGATAGGATTAGTTAGCACTAATTGGGCCCTATCGCTGGTTTTGTGCCTGCCTGTACCGACTACGTTATATTTGATTCATCTGAACCGATACTATTTCTACAAATTCGTTTGTGAGAAGTCAAAGGTTGCTTACCAGTAAGGCTTTGCAAAATGAAACGAATAAATGTAGTTGGCACCAGCGGGAGCGGTAAATCACATTTTAGCAGCCGACTTGCAGCAAAGCTCGATGTGCCGTATATCGAAATGGACGCCGTATTCTGGTTACCCAACTGGCAGCATCGGGAGCTTAAAGACTTTATCGCCGCACTTGAGCCGTTGCTTGAACAAGAGTCATGGGTATTAGACGGCAATCAGTCCAAAACCAATGCGTTTAAATGGCAATACGTCGATACTATCGTGTGGTTGGATTACGGCTTTTGGCATACGTTTAAACAAATGCTGATTCGCTCCGTTAGGCGTGCCTACACAAAAAAAGAGATTTGGCCCGGTACGGGAAACAAAGAGTCCTTCAGGCGTAATTTTTTCTCCTCAGATTCGGTAGTGCTTTGGATGCTGCGTAATTATTGGAAAACCAGAAAGAAATACGCCAAACTGTTTAACAGCCCGGCAACACAAGCAATAAACTGCATCCGGCTGAGTTCACCCAGACAAGCCGAGCAGTTCCTGGCAAGTGCGGCGGGCGGTTAAAGCGGTAGTGCAGCAGTTTGCAGTATACAAGGGGCTCAGGACTAAGCGTCACAGAGCCAGCCCGAGTCGGCCCAAGGTAGGGGTTTGCTGTTCAATTAAAAAGGAGTTTTATAATGAGCACGTACTATTTGATCGTAACTGCCGCAATGGCAATATTTTTCTGTACACCGGTATTAAGGTGATTGTTGCAAAGAAACCCTTGCTGATCGCTTCAAAAATATTCATGGTAATAATGCTTTTTGCACTGCTGCCTAAAGTCATTTTGATATTCGAATATCAACTTTCTTCTCCCGGTGACTTAGGGCTCATCGCTTATATCAGCCCGCTGATGACATTCGTTTTGTTAGCTTTTTGCTGGATCCAACTTAAAGGCTATATAGCGATAGGTATTTCTGATGAGTCATTCAGACATTCATTACATTACGCGCTGCACAAAAATAGTATTGAATTTGAAGAGCAGCTTTCGTTAATCAAACTGAAGGATATGAAGGCCGATCTGCAGGTGTCTGTGCAAAGCTGGATGGGTACCGGGCAGCTTAAGCTGAAAAATGGTAAATCAATAACAACAGGGAAATGAAACATGCTATCTGAATTAGTCGTTAAGCTATATTCCTTACTGCTGGAAATTGCCTTGTGGGTAATGTTGGTGGTGGGTTTTGCGGCGGGGTTTAATGTAAACGGCCTGTGGGGCGGTATTCTCGGGCTTATAATGGCGGCCATATTTGGTGCTGTTTTTCTTGGTGGCCTGCTTGTACTCAATGATATTCGTAAAAGGTTAACCGCGCTCGAAAAGCGCGGTTAACGGCCAAAAGGAATTCTAACCATGGTAGTTACAAGCTGGAAGGTAGGGTTCTGGTTTTGCTTTTTTGTTCTGCTGGTGTCCAATGGCTATTGGTGTTTGGTTGTTATAGACCAGGCAGCAACAAATAAGTACACCGAAATGGAGCTTTACTCACAGAAGCAAGCTAATAATGAGCTGGGAAACCTCATCGTTAGCGGCATTGCGTCTACCTCTAAAAAAGACGTAGTTTTTCTTTTACGTCAGGCTAATCCTGATGCCTTTATTGTGGATGATAAGGAACGGGTGGTTTATCAGAATATGAGCTTTTACTTTAAAAATGACAGGCTTGTGAGTATTGGCGAGCCAACATCAAAGAAGGCGCGTTAAACCTGTGAGGCGTGGGCG
Organism: uncultured Alteromonadaceae bacterium; assembly: GCA_950073835.1. Lineage (GTDB taxonomy): Bacteria > Pseudomonadota > Gammaproteobacteria > Enterobacterales > Alteromonadaceae > Alteromonas. The sequence goes on along the minus strand of CATMRP010000030.1, from coordinate 7,513 downwards.
ACGTTTCATTTCTACCTTGCAGTCCACAGAAAGGAGGCGATTGTGGCTAAGCCTGATTACGAAAACTATACGATAGCTGAATTGTTTGATTGCAGGGAACAGATCGATAAGCAAGCCTGGCCAGAACGGTATCAGGAAATACGAAAGTATATAGCCATTCGACAACAGGATCCGAAGCAAAACAGAATACATGATGAGATCGTGTTTGCTAATTTTTGCCAGGCGTTAAGCTATGAGCTCTCGTGTTCCATCGATGACAACCTTTGGCCTTTATTAAAAGTATTTTCTAAATCCGCCCGAAGTACTAAGCCCGCTGCTTTTGAGGATAAAGTGTGTCCGGTTTGTAGCGGAGATTTGGATGTGTCTCATAAGTGGGGGAGATGGAAGGTTTTCTGTTATGCCTGCAATATTGGCTATGCTTTTCAGGAGAATCACCAGTCTAATCTTTGGTAGCTAAGGTCCCGCCACGTTGTGGTTTATTTTATTAATTTGGTTAGCTCAGCTATCAGCGAGAGTAAGCTTAAAAATCATAGAAGGTAGAGAGTGAGAATAGTCGTAGTTTTAGCCGGATGTTTTTTGCTGGCAGGGTGTAACGCCCTGTTAGGCGTGCCAGAAAACATGGATGAACAGGGTTGGAGAACGATTTACCTTATTGCTTTTTTTGGTGTATGTCTGGTGCCGGTTATCACCTTGATCACACTCTTTGTGGTCAGGCTCACAAAACCCACTTTTATCCGTCACCGTAAATCACTTTTTGTTTTTTCTGGCGCCATGTTTATGCTGATGTTCTGTGCCTGGTTGGTAATGGAGTTCTCCTTACCTGATACAGCAAATATACGGCTGGATCTGTTTATTGTGATCCCGGCCTTTGCGATGCAGACGTTATTAATTGCATTGTCTGGTTACTGTTATGTCAATAGCCGAAGGGATGGCGGATAACATGACACTTTTCAAAATGCTATCCTCTCGCAGCAAACCTAAGCGTTTGACGATTTCCAGGTAACGAAGGCATTGCTTAAAGATTTAGGGTCAACAGGAAGCGCAAAGATGAAAGACAAGGATTTTAAAAACTGGCAACAAAAACGAAAGCAGGGGGCAGTAAAATTCACCCTCGTACAAGGCCTGCTGTGCTGGGGTATACCAATGTTTATCGTCATGACCTTTGTAGTAAACGACGTGTTTGACGAGCAAGGCGTAATCCAGTGGGCACAAGTGGTCATTGGCGCAGTAACCTGGTCTATTGGCGGCTGTTTGTTTGGTGGTTTTTTGTGGTTTGTTACAGAAGGGCAATATCAAAAAGAATTACAAAAGCGCGGCAACACGGAGCAAAGTACCTGATGAGGTTTTGTTACCAACGGACGCTGCCCGCCGGGATAAAAGTCGGTCTACTTTGCAGATGAACCGGTTTACACAGAAAGCAGAGTGGTTGCTTGCTGTTTTTGTAAAACAATACGGCTACATCGTTGTTGGCGTGTTTATTTTTTCTTTTTTATTTACGCTGTTTTTCGGTAACTACCCACAATGGCAGGATAATGCATACCATCAGGCCCTGAAACAGTATTTCGAGCCGGAGTTACAACATGTTACTTTTAATGGCATGAACACTTCGCAGCAAGTGATCAAACTGATTTTTACCTATTCTGATGGTGCCGATCTCGCCACCACAAATTATCTGCGCCCGCATAAACAAGAACTCAAAGCCGAGTGGAAAGCCACAATGCTCAATCTGGTTTGTGTTCACGATGACCTGCGAAAGCAGTTACAAAAAGGCCGAAAAATTGATATCGATTTGCGGGATGGCAATAGCCAAAGCCGGGTCAGCATGATCACCAATATGGTTATCACTAATGGCAGGTGCTAAATCTCGTGAAACCCCTAAGCCCCCAGAAACGATAAGAAACACAAACTATGCAACCGGATTATAAAAACTATAGTGTAGATGAACTCTGTGAAGCGCTTGACTCAATTAATAAACAGGCCTATCCGGAGCGGGTGGAATCGATAAAGGCCGAATTAAAACTTAAGGGCTATTCTGAGCCAGTGGAACCGGTTGAAGAAGTATTCGCGGAACCCGAGGAGGAAGAAAAGCCCTTAGGGCCGATATCTCAGATTGTTGCGGTGCTGTTGGCTATTCTCTTTTCATGGTTTGCATTCAGTGCAATTCAAACCGGTTCTATAAGTGGCCGAAGAGGCCGAGAATACACTTATGAGTCCTCGCCAATGATGTTTTTATTTTTGCTGTCTGTCGATATTTTAATGATAGTGATGCCTCTTTACGCTGTCATCAAATCCCGGTGGCTCTCGCCAAGGCATTAAAAAGGCTCCCTCAGGAGCCTTTCATTATTTATTGGCTTTTACGGTATTCTTCGTAATCCATGTTGCTGAGCCAAACCGTTTGGTAAGGTTTTAATTGCACAAAGCCCAGAACATCTTCTATCTGGTCGCGGGTGATCAAATCAATCCAGTTGTCGGTGCCAATCAGGTTCAGATCAGATAACAAAATAGATTGTTCTTCATCAGTCACGTTAGAAATACAGAAAATGCTTTGTCTGCGATTCAGGCTCTGACGCCAGTAACCAAACAGTGACGGGCCCAACTGTAAGGTAAACTGCGTAGCATTGGGGTGGAAAGCTTCCTGCGCCTTACGGATGCGGATCAACTGCGACAACCGTGTTAGCACCTTATGATGTTGCGAATAAGGGGAGTCCAGCTGTGATTCCAGTTCAGAGTAATCCCAGCGTTTGCGGTTAATCGAACGGTTCTGGCCGGTATTCGCCACTTTATCGTAGTCGTTAGAAGTACCCAGTAAGCTGTGAATATAAAGCCCTGGAATACCTTCCATACCAAGCATCATTGCGTGAGCACACAAGAATCGGTCGACCTGGTATTTATCCGGGCCTTTTACCGTGCCTTGCATGGCATCAAACAGCGTAATGTTGATTTCGTATGGCTTTTGCTGGCCATGCTCACTGGAACGCCACGAAATGCGGCCGCCAAAGTTTTGCATCGACTGCACCAGCGTACCAATTTCCTCGTCACTCAGCAGGCCTTCTGCCGGACGTAACCCAATGCCGTCGTGGGAGGCAATAAAGTTAAAGTAGGTGGTACCGTTCTGCGCTGGTGGCATACTCATCATCCAGCTCTTAAGGTAAGTACAGTCACCGGTGACCATGGTATTCACCAACAACGGCGGTAGCGAGAAGTTATAAATCGCGTGGGCCTCGTTGGCGTTACCAAAATAGGTCAGGTTCTCGCGATTGGGAATGTTGGTCTCAGTAATAATAATAATACTGGGATCCACATGCTCAATCAGCGTTCTCATCAGGCGAATGACTTCATGAGTTTGCGGCAGGTTAATACATTTAGTGCCAATGATTTTCCATAAAAAGGCCACCGCATCCAGGCGGAATAACTTGGCGCCGTTATCAATGTAATGCTTGATGATTTGAATAAAGGTGATCAGTACCTTGGGATTTCTAAAGTCAAAATCCACCTGGTCGTGGCTGAATGTACACCACACATGCTGGGTACCGTTTGCCGTTTCTGTTTCACGCAGTAACGGGCTGGTGCGCGGGCGGGTCACATCAGTTAAATCTGCCGTAGGATCAGCAGTTAAAAAGAAGTCGCTGCCCGGGCCTTCGCCTTTGATAAAGTTGTCGAACCACATACTGCGCGAAGAGCAGTGGTTGATCACCAAATCAAACATCAGGCCGTACTCGGCCGCAATGCGGTGTACGTCCGACCAGGTACCCAGTGATTCGTTGACACTTGAATAGTTTATTACCGAAAAGCCGTCATCAGAGCTAAACGGGAAGAAGGGCAGGATATGGACTTTGTTAACGGTGTTTTTGCAGTAGGTATGTAAAAACCTGAACAGCGTAAACAAGGGGGACTCGTGTTCGTTGATCACGCTGTCACCGTAGGTGATCATCACGATATCCTGCTCATCCCAGTAATTTCTGTGCGGCTCGGGGATCACTATGTCATCTTCCTGGTTCAGGCCGATGGTGTTCATCAGCTCTGTGGCCAGCTCGCCAATCGGCGTGCTGGTTACCACATCTGCATAGATAAACTGAAGATGATGACTAATTTTTTCGTGTAAGTAATCCCAGCGTTTTGTCATTGATTATCCTTTAAATTCTTCTGTGTCAGCTTCAACCGCTTCGAGCAGGCGATCAAGAATGTCGGGTACCGCACTTGTTACTCGGTTCCAGCTTGGAATAAATGGCGTTTCCATTGGATTTTCCAGGAAATGCTGACCGGCTTTCATAATGTTACTGGCAAACATTTCCACCGCTTTTTCTTCGCTGTGAATGTCCAGTGACAGGCCGTTCATTACCGCATCGTTGTGATAGGTCTCAATAAAGTCCAGTGCGATACGGTAGTAAGTGGCTTTAATCGAGCGGAACATTTCATTACTGAATGATTGCCCCTGGGTTGCTAACTTACGGAACAGGGCTTTGGTAATGTCGATAGACATTTTGGATAAGCCGCCTTGTTCGTTATTCAGCGACAGATCCTGGTGTTTATGGTCGTAAGTTTCAGCGATATCGGCCTGACATAACCGGTTGTGCGAATAGTTACGGTGCATTTCCGACAGTACGCCAATTTCCAGACCCCAGTCACTCGGGATGCGGATATCGTTAAGTACGTCGCGACGGAAAGAGAACTCACCGGCTAACGGGTAGCGGAAGCTGTCCATAAATTCGATGTATTCGTTGTCACCCAGCGTACGCTTAAGTGCGCGCAGCAGAGGCGTAACCAGCAAGCGTGATACGCGACCGTTGATTTTACCGTCGGCGACCCGGGCGTAATAGCCCTTACAGAACTCATAGTTAAACTGTGGGTTGGCGACCGGGTAAATCAGGCGGGCCAGTAAGTCACGGTTATAGGTAATAATATCGCAATCGTGTAAGGCCACCGATTCGGCTTTATTTGAGGCCAGAATATAGCCCATGCAATACCACACATTGCGGCCTTTACCCAGTTCCTTTGGCGCCAGATCAAGAGCCTGAAGCTCTTCATCAATGGCTTTTAAACGTGGGCCATCATTCCATAAAATACGGTGGTGTTGTGGCAGGCGGCTGAAAAAGCCCTGGGCATGGCGGTACTGGTCCAGGTTGGCCCGGTCCAGTCCGATAACAATTTCAGACAGGTAAGGGACATTCGTGAGTTCGTCAACGATGTGGCCCAATGCCGGTCCTTCAAGCTCTGAAAACAGTGATGGCAGGATAAGTGCCATCGGACGTTTCTGAGAAAAGCGTAACAGCTCAGCTTCGAGTGCTTCAGTCGAGCGGCTGGCGAGATTGTGTAGCGTTGTCACGACACCATTTTGGTAAAAATCGGCCATGTGTCCTCCTAATCTTTCAATGAAAGCAATTGTGTAAGCGTTTCTGTCCAGCCCTCAGGGCCTAGTTTTGTGCTGGTATATACGTTATCTTTTTTATCCAGTGGGGGAGGCTCATGCGTGGGTGACGCTATGCGCACGGCAATATCGGCAGCTTCCATCATGGCGATGTCATTTTTACCATCGCCTAATGCAATAGACGTTGCAGTAACCGCCGATTGACGCCGATACTCCTCCATGAACCAGCTTAGTGCCTTACCTTTAGTACAGTCTCCGGAAATATGGATGAAACGCCCGCCTTCCAGCGGTGTCGCGCCACGTTCTCTGACTGACTCGATAAATTCGGCTTTGCGAATATCACTACCAAGCCACATTACCGGTTCGCCAAATTGGCGTTTGGCTGCTAAGCGGGCTTCATCCTCGCTCAAACCGGTGGCAGCCATTAAATCTTCGGTGCTCATTTCGCTGAAGTGAGTAAATTCACCGGCGAAATCTGCTTTAACGATTTCAAGTAATTTTAACCAGTAGCCCTTTGATGAAATAAACGACTTACACCAAAAACCGTCCTGCCAGATGGTACCGGCCGGTTTTTGTTTAAAAAAGCCGTGTGGAATATAAGCCGCTGCGCCGTTCTCCACCACAAACGGGCCGTTTAAACCGATCTTTTCCCGTAGCTCGGTCATCTCTGCAAAGGTTTTACTGGTATTGGGTATCACCGGTATCCCGCGCTCCGCCAGTGCATCCAGCGTGGGCTGCGCGGCGGCAAAGCTATAGGTATGATGATCCAGCAACGTGCCGTCCATGTCAGTAAAGATCACAGTACTTGATTGATCCATTAAACAGCCTTTTCTACATGAGTGATTTGACGGGTTTCGTCCAGATGGTAAACGTAATTACACTGCTGCGGCAATGTTTCCAGACTCTGCTCTGTTAAGCGTTGATAATGCTGTATAAACCGTTCGATTTCGAGGTCGGTCATAATGCCACTGTGCGCTTCAGATGAACCCAGTTTAGCAGCCAGTTTATGTTCCTGCTCTTTGCGCCAGCTATACACCTGATCAAAAGAGGGCGCTTTCAGCATTACCCAGAAGGACATTTGCTCAAACAGCGCCTGGTAGGATTCAGCCAGCTGTTTATTGACATAATGACGCCAGGTGCCTAATGGGTCCTCATCATGCTCCAATGCGTTAACCGGATCTGCCAGTTGAGCTTTGGTTTGTGGTTTTACGCCCCAACACCAGCCTTCAACCAGCACAATATCCGGCGGCGAATGGATAACCGGCCACTCAACCACTGGGAATGGGTTGTCAATAGCTTTATTAAATCGAGGAATAGATACAGTGCCGTACCCCCGTAAGCGGTCGAAGGTAGTCTGGGCCAGTGATACATCATGAGTGCCGGGCACGCCCCGGGTAGCCAGTAGCGGGTGAACTTTTATCGCCAGCGCGTTACGGCTAGACTTGTCCAGATAAAAATCATCCAGCGATAACGACACCACATTGAGCTTTTTAAATTCGCTCAGATAAAACACTAAAAAGTCGCACAGCGTTGATTTTCCCGAGCCCTGGCAACCATTCACGCCAACAAAATAGGGCTTCTTTGCACTAATTTGGTGCTCATGGATTTCATCTGCTAATGGGATGAACCATTTTTGTGCAATGTCGCGATAACTCTCTGGAAGTTGATGCGCCGCAAGAAATGTAGAAATATCCATAAAGCTGCCTTAGTTATTGATGATTCGCACAGCATACTTGTAATTTTGTTACAACATTTGTGCCAATTCAGTCGATAATTACTGCTTAACGATCCCTTATGGTTATGATTGCACAAAAAGCGATCGAATGCAGGTGTCAGCATGCTTTAAGAAGCGGTTTACCCCTTGTTTGCTATGATCACTGCCCGTTTCGGGGCGGGGTAACCCTCAATCGTTTTAGAGAGGTCTTCGGGGTCAAGAAAATCCACCAGGGAATGATTAGTCATCCAACCGGTTGCGCGCTGTTCTTCGGTACTGGTTACACACTCATCCACCACCTGGCAATCGGTAAAGCCAAGTCGTTGTAGCCACACCAACAGTGCTTTTGAGCTGGGAAGAAACCAAACATTGCGCATTTGCGCGTAACGCTCACCTGCCATTAATACGGTTTGCTCGTCACCATCAACCACCAG
>CATMRP010000029.1 GCA_950073835.1 uncultured Alteromonadaceae bacterium | reverse complement strand
CAGGACATGGATATCAACGAAGAACGGGCCCAGATTGAAGAGTCTGTCATTCGTCATAAAGCGCTAACGGGCAAAGCTCCCGCAGGCTGGTACACTGGCAGAACGAGCCCGAATACGCTGGCCCTCATCGCCGAGCGCGACGATATTCTTTACTGCGCCGACTCCTATGCCGACGACTTACCTTACTATGATACGCATTACAGTAAGCCACTGTTGATTGTACCCTATACGCTGGATACCAATGACATGCGCTTTGCCACCCCGCAGGGCTTTAATAGCGGTGAGCAATTTTTCACTTACCTGAAAGACGCTTTCGATGTGCTGTACGAAGAAGGGCAGGATACACCGAAGATGTTATCCATAGGCCTGCACAATCGTATCATCGGCCGCCCGGCCCGGTTTGCTGCGTTAAAACGCTTTGTTGAGTACGTGCAGGGTCACGAACAGGTGTGGTGTTGTACCAGGGAGCAGATTGCTCAGCACTGGGTAGAGCATTTTCCTTACGGCGAAAACTAGCCGTTTCAGATTGAGTAGTTATTATAAAAATAACCGTCATACCGGCCTTCGAGCCGGTATCTCCTGAACAGCACGACTCAGCACAAACAGCCACAACGCTGAAGTAGTCTCAGCATTTGTCGGGTTGCCGACAGCAACGAGGGGCGTAGTGCGACCGCTGAGCGGGCGTCCTGCCCGCGCAGCCCTGGCTCGTCGTCCGTGACGAGCCTACGGATTACCTGAAACTTTTTGTCGGCCAATAGTTCGCAATAACCGAACGGGTAAAAAGCCGATGTTTTAACATCGCATCGTAGCTTTCAAACATCACCCTCATGCCGGTTGAATTATACAGTCATCCCGGCCACCTCGCCGGGATCTTCCAAACAGTTTGACTGCTTGAAACAGTTTTATTGAGTGAGCAAAACATTTCAGGAGATCCCGGATAGTTTCTGTGAAACTTCCGGGAAGACGGGAGTGTGTGCAGCCTTCAAATATTACCGTCATAGCGGCAGAGGCCGCTTCCGGTATGACGGGTGTGAAGTAGTGTATTTTGTTACCTGGTGAATCCTGTACTTTAAAGGCCGAAGGCGTAACGCAGTATAAATACCAGTGCCAGTAAGTAGGTAATAATACTGATTTCCTTGTGTTTGCCAGTGCCCAGCTTTACACCCACATAGGTGATAAAACCCAGTGCTATCCCTTCACTGATGCTAAAGGTGAGTGGCATAGCCATAAGTGCAACCACGGCTGTAGCGGTAGCGCCAAGATCATCAAATTCCAGATGACGAATCGATTCCATCATTAAGATACCTACCATCACCAGTGCCGGTGTGGTGGCCATTAGCGGGATGATTTTCATCAGTGGCGTTAAGAATAACGCTAGCAAAAAGCAGATACCAACTACAATAGCGGTGAGGCCGGTACGGCCGCCAGCTGAAGCGCCGGCGGCTGATTCTACATAACTGGTTACCGGTGAGGTACCTAAAGCGGCACCGACCACGCTCGCAGATGCATCGGCGGTCATCGCCGCCCCAATTTTCGGCAGTTTATCTTCTTCATTGAGCAGGTTCGCCCGGCGCGATACACCAATCAGGGTACCGATGGTATCGAACATGTTGACGAACATCAGGGCAAAAATCAGATCCCAGGTTTCAGCGAAATGCTCCAGCGGATACATAATATCCATGGCAAACCAGGTGTCACTGATCGGCTCAGGCATGCCTACAACAGCCTCCGGTGTAGGCGTTAGCATGCCGTCTTCGGTGGGAATAATAAATCCCATCAGGGTGAGCAGAATAATTGACAGCAGAATACCGCCGGTTACGTTTTTCTTCACCAGTATTACGGTTAGCAGAATTCCGGCGAGTGCCAGCATTACCGCAGGGTTAGATAAATCACCAATGGTTACAAAGGTTGCCGGGTTAGACACGATCAAACCGGCATTTTTGAGGCCGATAAACGCGATAAATAAGCCAATGCCGCATTGCACGCCTATCTTCAGTGACGGAGGTATGGCTTCGGCAATTAAGGTGCGTACCCCGGTCAGGGTTAATAGCAGAAACAACACACCGTTCCAGAATACGATGCCCAGGGCGGCTTCCCAGGGAATTTCCCGGGTCATACAAATGGTAAAGGCAAAAAAGGCGTTAAGGCCCATACCCGGTGCCAGTGCAATCGGGTAGTTGGTCATAAATGCCATCAGCATCGTGCCCAAACAGGCAGCCAGTGCCGTAACTGTTATTAAGCCGGTTGCCGGCATGCCGCTTAAGCCAAGTATGCCGGGGTTTACCACCAGAATATAAGACATTGCTGCAAACGTGGTCAGGCCGGCGATCACCTCGGTTTTAATGGTGGTGCCGTGGGCCTCAAGTTTGAAAAGCCGCTCTATCAGCGATGATGACATAGTGAATCTCTTTTATGGTTTGTAATTGTTGAGTGTGTTGGCTTAGTGCAAGCAAAAAACTGACCATTTAGTCAAAGAGTTGGTCTGGTATCTGCTAGACTTTTATATATCACAATAAACGGTTGGTACCGAACAGACCAATCTTACTATAAATCAGTTTGATGCAGGCTATTTTGGCATGGAGCCATTCAAAGATGCACCTAAATGGTGAATTTGCCTGACAACAGTGCGCGAGGGAGCCCGTTACGCGATGAAACTAATTCATTTAATTGAGCAGTTGCCAAAAACCGAATTGCACCTGCATATAGAAGGCACACTGGAGCCCGAACTTATGTGGGCGCTGGCCGAAAAACACGGGGTGTCGTTACCTTACGATTCTGTAGAGGCTATTAAGGCAGCCTATCAGTTTGACAATCTTCAGAGTTTCCTGGACCTGTATTATCAGGGCGCAGACGTGCTGCGCGACGAAGAAGATTTCTACCTGCTGATGCGTAGTTATTTGCGGCACTGTCATGACGATAACATTGTACACACCGAAATCATGTTTGATCCGCAAACCCATACCGAAAGGGGCATCGGTTTTGACGTATTTATGCCGGGTTTCCAGCGGGCTATTGATGAAGCGAAAGCGCAATGGGGCATTAGCGTATTCCTGATTATGTCGTTTCTGCGCCACCTCTGTGAGGCATCTGCAATTGAAACCCTCAATCACGCCCGGGATTACTACCCGGTCATCAAGGCCGTGGGGCTCGATAGTTCGGAGCAGGGTAATCCGCCGGAAAAATTCGTGAAGGTGTTTACCGCCGCCCGCGCGCTGGGCTTCAAATGTGTGGCCCATGCCGGTGAAGAAGGCCCGCCGGAGTACATCTGGCAAGCTCTTGATTTGCTTAAAATAGATCGCGTGGATCACGGTGTCAGAGCCGAAGAAGACGAGCAGCTCATTAAGCGTTTACGCGACAGCGGTATGGCGCTAACGGTGTGTCCGCAAAGTAATATTAAGTTGTGTGTGTTTGATAATATGGCGCAACATAATATTCTCGATCTGCTCGAACAGGGGTTGTGTGTAACGGTTAATTCTGACGACCCGAGTTATTTTGGTGGCTACCTGAACGACAACTACAAAGCGCTAATGACCCACCTGGCGATGAATGAAACGGCCCTGGTGCAACTGGTCAAAAACAGTTTTATTGGCTCATTTTTACCGGCCGAGGAAAAGAATAAGTGGCTGCGATGTATTGATAACCTGGTGGCCAAAGCGGCTTAAGTATTGCGTGTAGATAGCAAGAAGGGGCCAAAAGGCCCCTTCTTTGTATACGCTTAAGGTTCTGCTGAATTACTGCTGACCCGGTAAGGTATCCTGATACTTGTTCCAGTTAAGGACAATTTCATCAATCACAGTGCTACCGACCTTATAAGCGGCTTCCAGCGACGGTAGCATGCCTGCATAGCCGGCGCCGGTACTCTCTGCGGCGAGATTTTCGGCTGCAGTCATGCCTGTTGGCTGCATGGTAAAGTTACTGGCGGTACGTAACACCATTACGCGTGTTTTATCGGCCAGACCGGCGTTATCCAGGTAGGTCAGCGCCTGATAGCTGCCGGTGTCTTCCATGCCGGAGGTCATAAAGTTGCCCTTGCCATTGGTCCAGAAGGCCGTCCAGTCGTTTGCCCAGTCGTTAAACAGTCTGCCGTGCCAGAAGGTTGATGCAGACAGGTGGTCGCCGCGTAAAACCCTGGGAGGCAATTGCGCTGCTGGCATTTCGGTGTACTTGCTACGTAACGCCAGCATGGCATCGGTATCCATTAACTCAATATCTTTGGTGAGGTTGAATGCCCAGTCAACTAATGTTGTGTTCAACTGAAAAACCTCACCGTTGCGCGCCACTACCTCACCATCCTGTTCAGGGTAGGGCTCATGTGCAAACAGCGGGAAGTAACCGGTAGACCAGTCATTTGGGATTTCACGGGCATCAATCTGATGCGCCAGGTCGCCGTCAACCAGGTAATCGGTCCATACCGCAGAGCCAATTGAGCCATCCTGCGGGTCGATACCAGCAATGCCCGCTATCAGCCAGTAGGCTTTGGTTAAATCAAAACGAGGATCCAGTCCCAGCGCGGTAAATGCCGATGACGCGCGGGCAATGCCCATACCGGTGACCATGCCCAGTACGCCTTTTTCAGGGTTGTAGTAAAGGTCGTGGAAGCCGTGAGGGAAAGCATATTTTTCAGTCAGGCCGTAGCGCTCTTTCCAGAACTGAAATTCGCCGGGGCGATCGCCTTCGTCTTCGCCAATTTCAAACATGGCAACAACAACGGCTTTAACCTGCAATTTTTCGGCGCTTTCTGCCGGTGTTTTTACCGCTTCTGCGGCGGTGGTTTGTACAGGAGCATCCGTGCCCGGCTGACAGGCGCTCAGAGCCAGACAACTCAGCAAACTCAATAATAAATAACGCATGGTTTCTCCAGGAGGTAAAAAAACGGCATGCCGAGGCATGCCGTTAGGGTCGAACAATGTATTGCTTAGAACTTGTAAGAGAACTTCACGTTGAAGTGACGTGGCAGTTCAGGTAACACAATCTGGCTACCGAATAAGTCCGGGAAGTTAGCGCGGAAATAGCGCTCGTCTGTCAGGTTTTTCACGGTCAGGTTAACCCCGAAGTTTTCATCCTGATAAGACAGACCGGCGTTAACCAGGGTGTAGGCTGGCAGTGTAACCGCACCAGAGAAACCTGAAGAAACCGAGTCAACATCGATTACACTTAAGCTGGCCGCGTAACCATTCTGGAAGTCATAGGTACCCGTCAGCGTGTAGATGTTTTCCGGCATACCGGCTTTCAGGCCTTTCGGGTTGTTAGTACCGGGACCAACCAGGTTAAGACCGATAACGTTACCACCAAACACCAGTGATGGATCGCTCAGGTTAACCAGATCTTCGGCACCAAGGAAACCAAACTGAGTACCGTTTTCAAGGGCCGTCAGGTTTACAACTTCAACGTTCGAGTAACCGGCAGACAGCACCAGGTTTTCGTTTACTACCCAACGCAGTTCAAATTCCAGACCTTCGTTGTTGGTGGTATTGTTGGTAACGGTGTTCTGTGTATTGTAGTCGGTACGTTCCTGTTCGAAGATTGACAGGGCAAAGTACAGCGACTCATCCAGGAATGAACCTTTCACACCGTATTCAATCAGCTCAGAAGTATCGAATGCACCACTGCCATCAGCGTTACCTAACTGACCGATGTTGATTTCTGCACCCTGACCAGCCACCAGCGTAGCCTGCTCAGCCATGGTGATATAAGGGATCAGACCAATTGGTGTGGTGTAGGAGATACTGGCGTTCCAGGATACCCCATCAACGGTTTCATCCAGCGTAATTGGGGTAGTAACATCAGCGTCTTCACGTGCGCCTGGTAGTAACAAGTCCTGGCGAGACGTGGTTTCGATATCGATGGTGTCGTAGCGAGCACCTAACACGATGTTCAGACCCCAGTCCCAGGTTAAGTCAGTCATGGCTGCAATACCCAGATCCAGATAATCACCCTGGTCATAGTTATCGTAGTTCATGCCGGAACGGGTAGACAGTAAACGGCGATCCAGAGCGCCTGAAGGCATAGTCAGATCACGGCGGTTGAAGTACTCATAAGTGAAGTCGTCACCGTGTAAGAAGTCGGTATAGCGGATTGACGGTGAAATCTGGAACTGTGCGTAAAGCGAGCCCGTTTCCACTTCGGTGGCGAAAACCACTTTATCTTCAACAACCCAGCTATCGTGGAATTGTGAGAAGCCGTAAGCATTTTCGTTGATATTATCGTAGGCATCATAGAATAACTGGTTTTTGATTTCCCAATCGCCCGCGTAATAAATCACATCAAAATAAAGGGTAGTGGCTTTGTTGCCTAACTGATCATCTGGCGCAACCAGGGTCTGATTGCCTTTAAGGGTAGTGGTACCAACATTTTCCAGGTTCATCAGTGGCAGGGCATCATCATCGGTGAATGCTGCTGCCGGTACATAGAAGAAGCCCGCGCCGGCTAAATTAACCGCACCGTATTCTTCATGAGAGATAGAGCCGTCACCATCAGTATCCAGTGGTTGTGCGGTACCTGTAATGTAAGTGCCGTTATCAACCAACTCCTGGGTCAGACGGTTCCAGCCCGCTACCTGGTTACCCTGATAGTTGTGGTACATACCACCAAATTCAACGCGCAGATTATCTGTCAGGTCGATGTTAAAAGAAGCCTGAATGATTGACTGGTCGGTATCGGTGTTATCGTAGTAAGAACCTGAGTTTTCAACTTCACCGTAAACATAGTAACCCATTTCCTTGCCGCCAATGCTGCCAGGACCACCGACTTCAGCGGTGATAATGCTCTTATCCCAGCTGCCGTGGGTATAAGACAATGCACCGGTAGGTGTGTCCAGGTACTGACCTGAAGAAGCACGGGCAGATTTAGGGTTAAAGTTCAGATAACCACCAATTTTTGACGGACCATAAATAGGTGATGCCGGACCACGTACGATATCGATACGGCTTGACGCACCAATTGGTGTAGGGTAGTTACCCGGGTTGTCCAGGCGCTTCATGCCACGGAAGTAAGCTTCACCGGGGTTACCACGAATATCCAGAGAACCGGCTACACCAAAGAACGACTGGGTAAAGGTACCAGGAGCAAAGGCAACCAGTTCGTCAATATCGGATACGTTAAAACGTTCCATTTGCTCATCCGAGATGGTCGATGCAGAACGAGGCGTTTCCAGAATTGACTTACCAAAACCAAAAACAGCTTCGACGTCCTGGCCAGGTAAGCTGCCCAGTGAGCCTTTTACTTCAATTTTTTCGATTTCAGCATCAGATGGCTCTTCCTGCGCAAAAGCAGCAGTTGATAGCATCAGACTGCTGGTGACGGCCAGCGCAATCGGCGCCACACTAAATTTGGTCGTTTTCATGGTGTTCCTCATGTTCTCGGATTTTTTGTAAATTTAAGTGAGATATAGCTATGCAGACTTGCATATTGCAGGTTTAATGCCAAAATCCTGTCCATGTGGTCAGGGTTGATTTTGTTTTTAATTTATTGATATATATAGATAAAAATATAGGTTGAAAAGGTCTTTTAGTTACGTAATTGTTAACGGTGAAAGTTTCTTCAGCCCATTGCACCATTTCAGGGAGTATTATCTGAACATTGCACCATGTAAAGCTGAAGCCCGATCAAGACCGGGCTCACTGTTCACTTCTCAGTACAGGGCTGTTGCTGCGAGTCGTCGTTTTGCAAACTATCTGTGCTGGTGTCAGCCTCTCTATTGTTAGGTAGCACTACCGTCAGAACAATTGCGGTTAACCCCGCGGTGGTAACCGGTGATATAAATATGTTGCCAAGCCATGGTGGCAGTTGAGCAAGCACGTCACCCACCATCATCACGCCCAGCCCCATGCCAAGTGAACACGCGGTAATCAGGCTGTTGCGTTGGGTTAATGGTTCACTGGTCAGGATCTTAACACCGCCGACGGCGACCATGGCAAACATCACCAGTGTGGCGCCGCCCAGCACAGGTTTTGGAATTGCCTGAAGCACTGCACCGATAAAGGGAAATACGCCAAGAACCACAAATACTGCCGCCACAAAGTAGCCCACTTTACGACTGGCTATGCCCGTCATCTGTATAACACCGTTATTTTGCCCGAAGGTGGTGTTGGGAAAGGTACAAAAGATGGCAGCCATTAATGAGTTAAAGCCATCACCGAGGATACCCGCCCGGATCCGCTTAAGGTATTTATCGCCGCGGATCGGCAACTGACAAAATAAGCTGTTGGCGGTGAGATCGCCCGCCGTTTCAATTGCCGTAAAAAAGTAAATTAATGCAATGGGTAAAAATAGCGCCCAGTCAAAATTAAAGCCGTACTTAAAGGGTTGCGGGAAGCTGAAAACCGGCAGCGAAGTGAGTGCTGTGAAATCGGTCATGCCAGCAAAAAATGCGATAAGAGTGCCCAGACTCATGCCGATAAAAATGGCGGATAATCTTAACCAGCGGTTTCGATGCGCATTAAAGAAAATAATCACCAGCAGTACTGTTAGTCCCAGGTTTAGATTTTCCACGCTGCCAAAATCATCACTGTTAAAGCCGCCTGCCAGGTCTGTCATGCCGACCTTAATCAGTGAAATACCAATGGCAATGATCACAACTCCGGTGGTAATAGGGGTGATGACGCGTTTGAGCTGGGTAATAAACTGACTCAGAATAATTTCAACAAACGCGCCCCAGAAACAAACGCCAAACATCATGGCGAGAATATCGTCATTCGATCCTCCCCGGGATTTAATCGTGGTACCAACCATCAGCAACGCACTGATAAAGGCAAAGCTGGTGCCCTGGATAGCCACCAGACCGCTGCCCACCGGGCCGAATCCGCGGGTCTGGATAAAAGTGCCGATACCGGTAACCAGCAGCGCCATGCTGATCAGGTAGGGCACTTCAGCCTGTAAACCCAGTGCCGAAGCAATGATCAGCGTTGGCGTTACCACGCCAATAAAGCTGGCCAGAACGTGTTGCACCGCCGCCGTGAGGCTAACCATAAAGCCGGGCTTATCTTCCAGTGCGTAAAGTATGTGATGTTGTGACATGCGCTATCCTTGATGACACAAAGTGGGTTGATAGTCGCAGATAAAACGCCGTTTAGGGGCGGCTTGCGGTAATGACGAAACGCCATCACGGGCAAGGGTTTCTGCAAACTGGCGCAATCGCTGCTCGTAAGCATTGAGCGCGGCTTGTTTATCGTCTTCGGCTAAAAAGCTGTGCTTAAGAGACTGACGGGCAAGACCGGTGAGCTCTTGCCAGGATAAATTAAATTCTTTAACGGCTACGTAGTATTCATCGGTAAGGGTGCTGTCCCACATGCCGCGGTCGTCAGTCGTCAGCGCCACCGGAATATTGGTGCGCAAATACTCCGGAAACGGATGGCTGGCATAATCTTCTGTATAGTCGAGCAGGCGGTTACTGATCAGATTAATTTCAATCAGATACGGGCCATGGCGCATCAACAGCAGGGTGTCCGGATCGGTAATGGTGTTCAGGCCGTGGCCAATACGCTGGGCACCCAGCAGCAGGGTGTCTTTTACATGCTGGTTAGGTTCATCTACTTCACCGGCGTGAATGGCCAGATTAATCGCCGGATACTGGCGGCGTAAATCCCGTAGCACAGGCAGGAAGCGTAGCGGATAACCTTTGTCGTTATCCTCGCGCCCCACCATGTTAATGCCTACATAGAGGTTGCGATGCTGATCGACAAAATCATACATCCAGCGTAAATGCTGTTCAGCGTGAGGTAAAAAGCGCAGCAGAGCGTATTGAAAGCGCACCGTAACGCCGGTTTTCCTGGCGGCTTCTGAGGCCAGCATATCGGTAAATACTTTCAGTGACGCTTGTGGCGACATTAACTCGCCCTGAGGCGTAATACCGCGATCCACATTCACCTGAGTCTCAAGGTACTGCAACCCCTCTGCTGCGAAAGCCTGCATATTTTTGAGCAGGATATGGGCACCAATATGCGGGTTACTGGTGAGTTCGTTCAGTCGTTGCCAGTGGCGTTCAAAAAACTCATTGCGCCCTTCATGGGCTTTGTCCAGGCGAATACTGTTAAGCCAGGCAAGTCTGGTGTTGTCATCGAGGTCGCGGAGTAACTCATATTCCTGTTTTTCACAGTCGCTGAGGGCTGCGTAAGTAGAGGCCTGAATGGTACGAAATAACAGGTTCTGCGGATTGGGCCCGTACTCATTGGTACCATAGCCGCGGCATTGCAGTAAACGGGTTTTAGTGTAGTAACGGTAACCCCCATTTTGTTCCGGGCGGGTGGCAATGTCGTACCACCATTCACTGTAACCGGCACCACTTAAGTGATGGTGCAAATCGCCCCCTTTGGGCAGTGACCAAAGGAGCTTGTAAAGGGTCTGGTCACTGGCACTCTGCTTGAATTCCCGGAACCAGGTGTTCATGTCGGCACTGAATACCGACAGCGAAGTCAGCGTCAGGGCGGCGGCAAACAGGAATCGACACAAAAGGTGGGCTGGACGGCGGCCATTCCACCGGTAAAACATACTGCACATATTGCTCACTGTAGAGGTTAAAAAAGACGTTACCAATGAAGCAATAATCTGACCATTTGGTCCGAATGATAGGTTGATATTTAAGTTGCTGTAATTAAAAGATTATAATTGCGTTGTGTGGCTTTTGTTGGCGGCGTTAAAGAGCCATTGCACCAGAGAGGGGCGTGACTGACTCATGAGCAGCCAGCCCCATACGGAGAACTCTGTGGGATTTGCTAGTAAGGGAAACCCTCTGGCAGGGTAACAAAAATTGAATGGCGGACTTCATTGTACATAGCGCGGCTGCAATGGCCTTCGCCTTCGGTATCTTCCAGTAATAACACGTCACCGGCACCGTACACGTGGCGTTCGCCGGAGGACACGGTGAATTCGGCCCGGCCTTTTAAAATGAACAGCAACTGGCGTGTCGGCGCAGGGTGCCATTTAAAATCATAGTCGGCGGGGGTTTCGCGAAAAATAATCGAACCTGCCGGGATCTTCTCTGATAATAAACCGATTGGGCCGCCATCTTTAAGCGGGATTTCGGCTTCACCAAAATGGCTTTTGCCGTCTGCATCATTATAAATTCTGGGGATCTTCATGCGTATCATCCTTCTACTTGATAAATGGCCTAAAAGTCAGGCGAAAAAGCGTCAAAAAATCGATAAATAACCTGTAAACTGGCGGCAACGTCGGCGCTGGTGACTGACTCTCCCGGATGATGACTGATACCGCCTTTGCAGCGCACAAACAACATGCTGACCGGGCAAATAGCATCCATGGCCATGGCATCATGCCCGGCCCCCGAGGGTAAACTAACGGCGTTATGGCCGCTAAGCTGAATGGCCTGGGACAATGTTTGTGACAGGTAAGGATCACAATGTACGGCATCGGCATGGTGGGTTTGCTGCCAGTTAACGTCCACATGGCGGCGCTGGGCGATGTCGCGGAACACTTCTTCAATCAGTTGCAATGCGGCGTCGCGCTTATGGTCGTGCTCACTGCGGATATCCAGTGAAAAATTGACCTGACCGGGGATCACATTTACCGCGCCGGGCCTGGTTTCGAGCCGGCCGACGGTGGCGACAATGCCAAACTGGCTGGCAATGGACTCCACCGCCAGCACCATTTCGCTGGAGGCTGCCAGGGCATCCTGGCGCATGCCCATGGGCACCGTACCGGCATGTCCGGCCATACCATTTACCTGCACATTAAGGCGTTTGGCGCCGGCAATCGCGGTCACCCAACCTACCGGCAAGTGCTTATCTTCCAGTACCGGCCCTTGTTCAATATGCACTTCGAGATAGCCCAGTACGCTGTCGGGCTTAAGCGTTGCATCACCAACTTTATCGAAAGCCAGACCGAATTCGGCCATCGCTTCAGGTAGCGACACCTTGTTTTCATCACGCAGTAACTGCCAGTCTTCTTTCCAGCGACCGGTTAACGCGCGGCTACCCAGCAACGTAGAGCCAAACCGAGTGCCTTCTTCATCGCCAAAGCCGACGATATCAATGTGAAACGGAAAACGGATGCCGTTTTCGAAGCAATGGTGCACCACCGCCAGTGGTGCAATTACGCCTAACATACCATCGTATTTACCACCGTTAGGCACGGTATCGAGGTGACTACCCAGTACCAGTGAGCGCGCGTTGGCGTCGGTACTGTGATAACGGCCCCATTGATTCCCCGCGGCGTCCTGCCAGACTGTCATCCCGGCCTCGCGCATCCACTGGGCCACTAAATCGTTAGCCTGACGGTGCTGCGGGGTCAGATAGCGACGGTCAACGATGCCGGGCGACTGAGTGATCGCACCGAGCTGATCGCAACGTAACATCACCTGGTTGGCCAGGCTGGCAAAATCCATCATAGTGATGAACCCGAAAAGCTATCCAGCGCGGCGTCAACACCACCACCGCTAGGCAGTTTATGCCCGGCGCGGCGTAACACGGTTTCCAGCGACTGCAGGGTATGCAGTACGGCATCTTTACGCGCGTTATAGCCCATGGTGCCAATACGCCAGATACGGCCTTTCAGCGGGCCGAAGCTGGTTCCAATCTCAATGTTAAAATCCAGCAGCAGTTGCTGGCGGATCTGCTCGCCATCCACGCCATCCGGAATTTCTACGCCTACTACGTTATGCATTTTGTGCGTAAGGTTACCAAATGGCTCAAGATTCAGCGCCTGCACACCGGCCAGCATGGCATCGCCGGCCTGCTTATGGCGGGCAATGCTGTTATCAATACCTTCCTCAATCAGGTTAATGGCGCATTCCCGTGCACAAAACAGCATAGAAGCGGCTTCAGTATGGTGATTCAGGCGTTCCTCACCCCAGTAATCCAGCAGCATGGGAATATCAAAGTAGTTAGAGCGTATGCGACTGCCTGAGCCTGACTGGTGGGCAGATTCGCGAATCCCTGCTTCGACATGATGACGCTTGCGCACCAGCTCAACGTAGCGATCGCTTAAAGTAATCGGCGCGCTACCGGAAGGTCCGCCTAAACATTTTTGCAGACCAACAGATACCGCATCGAGCTGCCACTCGTCGGTTTTAAACGGGTTACCACCAATGGATGCGGTGGCATCAGAGTAGAACAACACGTCGTAGCGACGGCAAATTTCACCTAAGTGCTCCAGTGGCTGCAGCATGGTGGTGGAGGTATCGCCTTGTACTACCGCCAGCATTTTAGGCTGTACTTCACGAATAGCTTTTTCGATTTGCTCAGGTTCAAACACCTCGCCCCAGGGCACTTCGATACTGTGTACCTCGGCACCGGCACGTTCGGCAATTTCACATAGCAGATGACCAAAGCGGCCAAAAACCGGCACCAGCACCTTATCGCCGGGTTCGAGTGCAGAGACCAGCACGGCTTCGATACCCGCGCGTGAGGTACCATCCACTAACAGGGTGTGGTGATTATTGGTTTCAAATACCTGACGGTACAACGCCATTACTTCATTCATGCAACTGGTCATGGCCGGGTCGTACTGGCCAACCAGCTGTTGCGACATGGCCGTTAACACCCGGGGGTAGCAGTTTATCGGGCCGGGGCCCATCAGCAGTCGGGGTGGCATGGTTAAGGGTTTCATTTTTTCTCCTAGAGCACGCTCTGAGCAAGCATTCTTACGCCGGTGATAAGCAGTACCACGGCAAACACTTTCTTGAGCTTTGCGGCATCCAGTTTGCTGGCCAGGCCAGCACCAACCGGTGCGAATAACACAGTAAGGGGGACAATGGCGGCAAAGCCAATCAGGTTAACCAGGCCGATGGTGCCATCGGGCGCATCGGCCGGCGCCTGACCAAAAATCAGCATAGTCACCGCTGCTGGCAGCGAGATGATCAGGCCAACCGCAGCGGCCGTGCCGACGGCACGGTGCGCCGGATAATTACAAAAAGTCAGGGTAGGGACGGTAAGTGTGCCACCGCCAATGCCGACCATGGCGCTGAATAAACCAATGCAAATGGCAATAATGCGCTGGCCAAGGGCGCCGGGTATGTCGTTAAACCAGGCGCTTTTGCTACCGATAAACATGTTAATGGCAGACAAGCTGGCGATAATGCCAAACAGTAAGGTTAATACTTCACCGTTCACCTGGGTTACCGCGAAGCTGCCCAGCAGTACCCCCAGTAATATAAACGGGCCCCAGCGTTTGAGCAGGTCGCTGTCGACGTTGCCTTTTTTACGGTGCGCGCGGATTGAACTGACCGACGTAGGTATAATCGTTGCCAATGAGGTGGCCGTGGCAATCAGCATGGCTGAGTCGGCCGATACGCCCAGTGCCTGAAACAAAAAGTACAGTACCGGTACAATAACAATACCACCGCCCACGCCGAGCAAGCCTGCCAGAATACCAGCAAACACGCCGGTGGCCATCAGTGCCAGAATCGTCGGCAATAACTCCATGAATGCATCCATTACTGTACTTCTCCTGTTGCGGTGTAAGCTTGCGCGAAAGCTTTGCCATCACTGCGCGGATCGGTGGCCGCTTCGGTGGTCTCATCTACATGCAAAACCACTGCGCCGGCGTGACCCATGAGTTCATTGCAGGCATCGACCACTACCATATCGTGACCACGGGCCAGCAGTTCCTCACCAACGTATTCGTTAAGATCGCGCTCTACTTTGAGGTTATGCGACTGATCGCCCCAGGTACGGCCCAGTAACCAGCGGCCGAGGGCTATGGATTTATCCAGTGGCTGGTTGTGGTAAACATAGCGGCTGAACAAGGCAGCCTGAGTTTGTGGCTGACCTTCGCCGCCCATGGTGCCGTAGCTGATACGGCGGCCATCATTAAGCTCGGCAAAGGCCGGGTTTAAGGTATGAAAGGGTTTTAAACCGGGCTTGAGCTGTTGTAAGTGACCGGGCGTCAGGCTGAACGACGTACCGCGGT
Source organism: uncultured Alteromonadaceae bacterium (assembly GCA_950073835.1). GTDB lineage: Bacteria > Pseudomonadota > Gammaproteobacteria > Enterobacterales > Alteromonadaceae > Alteromonas. Next base: position 21,921 of record CATMRP010000029.1, on the reverse strand, counting down.
TATTCCACACAATACCGGTTTGCGGGCTGACTACACCGCTGCCATATTCCCAGTACAGGCTTTGGATATAGCTGACCATGCGACCCTGGTTGTCACAGGCGCCCATCCATATGGTGTCACCGAGTTTGGCTTCCTGCGGCCAGGGCAGAGCATTGTCGAGCTTTATGGCTGCTGCCATCTCATCCAGTGCTTCATCGGTCAGGATACTATTGAGATCAACACTTAAGCGGCCCGGATCGGTGAGGTATTCATTACGCTTTATAAAGGCTTGCTTAGTACATTCAATCAGCAGGTGGACCATATCGGCATCGTTATTACCCTGGCTGACCACGCGGTCGTACAGGGCCAGAATAATTAACGAGGCGATGCCCTGAGTAGGTGCGGGTAGATTGTAAAGTTTGCCTTTTGAGGTTGAGACACTTAGCGGCGTAACGACTTTGGCTTCGTACTGGTTAAAATCGCTCAGCCGAATCGGCGAGCCTGCCGCTTCAAGATCGGCCGCCAGTTCGCGAGCGATATCGCCATGATAAAAGTCACTCAGGCCGTTGTCGGCCAAGCGCTGTAAGGTATTAGCAAGCTTAGTGAGTTTAACAATTTTGCCTTTTTTAAGGGCCTTACCCTTAATTAAGAACTGGGCAAAGTTTTCATCACTGGCTAAATCATCGAAAGTTTTAAAACTGGCATCCGACATACTCTGGGTCACTTCGATGCCCCAGTTAGCCTGACTGATGGCGGTGGCCAGTAAGTCCTGCAGCGGCATCGGCGATTGCCAGTTGGCACTGATCTCCAGTGCTTTTTGCCAGCCAGCTACCGCACCAGCCATGGTTAAAGCCGCTTTGCCTCCACGCGAGGGGATAGCATCCAGGCCCTGATAAAAATCGCTGTCGGCCAGTTCGGCTGCGGTGCCGCAGGCGTCGATAGCCACCGGTGCTTTGCCCGGTTCACTGATTAGCCAGAAACCGTCACCACCAAGGCCGTTCATATGCGGGTATTCCACCGCAATAGAGGCCGCTGCGGCGACCATGGCTTCAATGGCGGTGCCGCCGCGTTGCAGGATATCGTTACCTACTGTCGAAGCAGCATAGTGTGGCGCGGTAAAAGCAGTGTGTTGTTGTTTTGTCATGCTTTCTATTCTTATTCCGTAAGGGTACGAGCCAGAGCGAACAGGCTGGTTTCACTGCCCGCCGGGCCTATCACTGATAAGCCACAGGGTGCGTCATTCAGGCGAAATAACGGCAAATGCAGTTGTGGTAAACCCGCCAGTCCGGCTAAGGCAGTTAATGATAATAATTGTTTGCGGTAGTCGGTCAGTTCGGTCGCACTGGCTGTTAACCGCGGTGCGCAACCCGGCGTTGTGGGCAGCACTATGGCGCAGTTGTCGTTTAACAGTGAAGCTAAATGCCGACGTACCTGTTGTTGTATGTGTGTTGCGTGTTGTACCTCAACGTCACTGATTTGGGCGCTTTGGTTAAATCGCTCGGCAATATCCGGTGCAAATACCGGCTGCGCGTTCGTTATCCACTCACCGTGAGTTTGCCAAATCTCACGCCCCTGTAATACTCTGAACGCTTCAGCCAGCGGTAGCTGTTCCAACTGGCTGAAATCACCTGCCAGGCTGGCGATTGGTGTGGACGCAAGCCATTGTTTAGCGGCACTTGCCTGCTCACTGTTATCCACTGCCGTTTGGTATACCACTAAAGACGTAAGCGCCGGAGTATCGGTCACCGGCGAGTCGAATAAACAGTTCATACTGCGTTCAAGCACATCAAGGCTTTTTGCCATCACACCGATGGTATCGAAACCGGGCGCCAGGGCGACCAGGCCGTCGGTGCTGATGCGGCCATGGGTTGGGCGCATGCCGAAAAGGTTATTGTAGCTGGCTGGTACACGAATGGAGCCGCCGGTATCGGTGCCCAGGCCGATGTCGGCCAGGTCGGCCGATACTGCTACGGCCGACCCGCTTGATGAACCGCCGGGCAGGCGCTCCGGCGTTAGTGGATTTTGCGGCGTACCGTAATGGATATTTTGCCCGTTTAAGCTGTAAGCCAGTTCGTCGGTAATGGTTTTGCCTGCAACTTCAGCACCCGCTGATATCAGCTTAGTCACGGCGCTAGCGGTGGTATCGGCTACCGGGTGCGTGGCCAGCCAGTGGGGATTACCCGCGGTGGTGGCAGTACCTTTAATGGCAAACAGGTCTTTTACGGCCACGCGCAGGCCCGACAGCGAGTGAATGCTATCGTTTTCTGCATTGGCAGCAGGTGTACTGGCTTGTTCAGCAGGCACCACCGTGGGCGCTGGTTGCCAGACAAATGGCGAACTAACGGTAAAATGATCCATGAAGTTTAATGTTACAGAAGGATAGCTCTATGAAACAATCGTTTCACTAATAAGTCAAGTGAAACGTTTGTTAAATTGTTGTGGCTTTTGTTAACAATGAGGGGCGTTTTGTGCGGTGAGTGGTAGTGATGGGGCAAGGTAGTTGCTTATCGGCCTTAAAAGTACAGAGCGCCTTGGCAATTTTACGTTCTCTCGGTATTGTAAAGTTATTACCTTTATCCGCGTGATTGCTTGTTATGGTTCGTTCACTGCTGCCAATTTCTGCACTGTTGTTGTCTGATGCACTGTTACTGCTGGGTCATGGCTTACTGTTGACGCTATTACCCGTGGCCGCCAATCAGTTGGGTTTTTCTGCCGTGGAAATCGCCTTAACGGGCTCGGCCTATTTTCTGGGGATCATAGGTGGTTGTCTGGCGACGCCTCATGTATTGAAGCGGGTTGGCCATATTCGTGGGTTCGCGGTACTGGCCTGTGCTTATCTTATTTTTACGCTGCTGTTTGCCTGGTTACAGTCGTTTGTATTGTGGCTGGTGCTGCGTTTCGCCCTGGGGGCCGGGGTATCCGGGCTGTATATGATTATTGAGAGCTGGCTCAATGAGCGCGCCGATGCCACCAATCGCGGTACGATTTTGTCGTTTTACTCGATGCTGAACCTGTTGATGATTACTCTCGCTCAACAGTTACTCCTGTTAGCGGATGCCAGTTATCCGTTACTTTTCAGTATCGCTGCAATCTTTGTTGCGCTATCGATTATACCCGTATCGCTAACGCTGTCGCTGGCCCCGGCGAAGGTCAACAGTGTAAGAGTGAGTTTTAAAAAAGTCTGGCAGCATTCGCATATCGCCATGATTGGCGCGGTGATCCTGGGCCTGGTGACGGGCGCTTTTTGGTCGCTCGGGCCGGTGTTTGCTGCCGAAAGCAGCTTTACCAATGCGCAACTGGCTATGTTTATGTCGGCCACGGTATTGGGTGGCGCCTGTTTTCAGATCCCGGTAGGGCGTTTCTCTGACCGCTACGACAGGCGCATCATCTTAATTTACAATGCGCTGGCTGGCGGTTTGATATCACTGGCTATTGTGCTGGCGTCGTTCTGGTCGGGTTTTGCCGGCTGGCCGGCAGCAATACTGGCGTTTCTGTGGGGCGGCACCTGTATGACTTCCTATGCCATTTGTCTGGCTCACGTGAATGACAATGCCACGGCAAAGGATTTTCTGCCCATTGGCAGTGGAATGCTGATCACTTATGGCATCAGTTCTGCCATCGGCGGACCGTTAGCCGCTTTTCTGATGGGGGTTATGGGCGCTAAAGGACTTTATGCCTATATGACATTCTTTTTATTGTTGTTTGCCGTTATCGTGATTATTCGCCGTCGTAGTCACGTGTTACCTGATACCAGTGACTCGCATCCCACTTTTCAGCCGTCGGCGGGGATTACCACGCCTGCGGCATTTGAGATTGATCCGCGCACCGAACATTTACCAGAGCATAATACGCCTGATGTCAGAGCGTCAGGTTGAAACCAGCTTTAGCCCTGGTTAATTGGCAGCGGTTTTCTGTTAGCCAGCGCGTTTGTGGCTGGCTGCCAGTAAGGTGCTTAACCAGAATAACCCCGTGGCCACGGCCAGTGATAACCAAACTGCATGATGCCGCAGCTCTTCGGTGCCGCCCATTACCGACATCGTCATATAGCTCCACGGATACCAGACCCAGTATTCTGAACTGCCTATTTGGACAATCCCCATGGTGGCCATGACCGCGACCGAGAGCGGTACAATGATATTACCAAATCGCCAGCTCACCGCATGTTGAATGATCAGTACGGGCAGGGAAGTCAGCATCAGGGCTGGCATCGCGCTGAGTAATACCATGCCATATTCCGTTTCCCCTGGGGCTCCCAACGCGGTCATCAGTAAGGTGGCAAGCAAACCACTCAACCATAGCCACAGCAGGGCTGATGCGGTTAACAGCACGCCAAGGAGTAGTTTGGCAATATAGAGAGAGTAGAGGTTGACCGGTAGTGCCAGCATCAGGCGCCAGCCGTGATTTTTGTGCTCATTACCATTAATGGCGCCGGTGATGAGCGCAATAAACATCGGCAGCATAAAGTAGCTCCATAACGCCATGACGCCCATCCACCAACGTTGCCAGGCCTGGGCGTCAAAGCCTGCCAGGTTTTGTGATTTAACGGCTAATCCGGTGGAAAACAGCGCCACCAGAAGAGGCAGGGCAAATACCATCAACAGCGTTGATGTGCGCTTGAGCTTGAGGCACTCAACTGCCAGCAGCCGGCTCAGGCCAGGAAATGGATTAATCGGTATGTTCATTGGTAAACCATTGCTCTAACGAGGTTTTACTTTGGTAAGACTGAAATAATTCAATGCCTTCATTCACCAACAGGGCATGTAGCCGCGGTTGCTCATCACGGGGCAGCCCCTCGACCCGTACCGTGTTGGGATTAGTCATTGTGCTCTGAAAACCGTGTTTTAAAAGTACCGTATGAGCTGCGTTAGCGTCGCCCACTTCCAGTGTCATATTGAACTGTTGCGCGGCTTTCCAGCTTGGGATATCCGACTCAAAGCGAATGCGGCCATCTTTCAATACCGCAAAGCGAGTGGCCATTTTTTCCACTTCATCGAGGTTATGCGTAGAGAAAAATATCGTGGTGCCGGTGCTGGCCGGTAGTTCACTGAGCAACTGCCGGATATCGCGAATACCGCTGGGGTCGAGGCCGTTGGTAGGCTCATCGAGGATCAGTAATTTGGGATCACCCAGTAAAGTGTGGGCGATGGCGAGCCGCTGTTTCATGCCTAACGAAAACTGGCCGATAAGCCGTTTGGCTGCGTCGGTTAAGGAGACCACCGCTAATACCCGGTCTATCTCACTGACCGGCAGGCCTTTAATACCACAGCCAATGGATAAAAACTCGGCGGCGGTAAGGTTTGGGTAAAGGCTGGGCGCATCAATCAGGCCGCCAAGGCGATGTAACAGGCGGTAGTCTGGCACAAACCGGGCTGAGCGTGACAGCAAAGAGCGGCGTTTAGCATAAAGGTTGTCACCGCAGATTGTAACGCTGCCAGCATCCGGCGCCTCCAGGCCAGTGAGCACTCTGATGGTGGTGGATTTACCTTCGCCGTTATTACCTAAAAACGCATACACACTGCCATAAGGGACAGCCAGGTTAAGCTGACTTAATACCTGTTTGCCTGCATAGGTTTTGCTGATCTGATTAAGCGCCAACGCGTTTTCACTGGGTTGACTGAGCATCCGTATTGCGTCCTTTTCACTTAGTTCCTGTAAGTAGCGGGTATTTTACGCTGGCTGCTGGGTTCGCCAAGCCTTTGATTGTTTCAGAATATGAATTACGCCAGCTTATTCCGGATCAAGCTCACCCATCTGAGCATAGAGCTGACTGATGGTGGACACCCGGTGGTCGCCTTCTTCTCCAAGCAATGTGTAGGCCTGGTTACAGATTACTGATACCAGGCTCATCGGCGCGGCATAACTATCGAAGGCGAACTGATTGCCAAGCTGACACACCAGGGTATGACCGACGCGATCCTGATAAACCTGACCGGTGGGATCGGTAAGTAAAATGGTGCGTTGTGGCGGCAGCGCATCAATCATACGGGCAAAGATACGTGGGCGGCGGCGAAAGCCAAATACCACAATAACTTCGTCGTCGGCCAGATCCATTAAATCTTCACTCAGGCTTTGCCCTGGCTGAGGTAATAGCCGTACATTTGGCCGGATTTGCTTGAGTTGCTGGCGGCAGTGCAGGGCTACCGGATAACTGTTGCGATAGCCGATGAGCGTGATCCGCGGCGCCTTGGCCAGAATGGCGGCGATTTGGTTAATTTCTTCGCCCGGAATCGACTCCAGGGTACGCTGCAGGTTGCCAAGTTCGGCAGCAACGTAATCGTGCTGGGTGAGGGTTTGTTTAACCGGAATACCGGCGTCACGCTGCAGCACTACATCCTGTTTGGCATCCTGGTGGGAAGCGTAGCCCAGTTGACGAAACAGCCGGCTAACGGTGGCTTTGGAGGTATTGGTTTTAGCCGCAATTTCGGCGGTAGAATCGCTGATGATGGTCAGCGGAAACTGTTGCAGGTAATTGGCGATAGCCCGCGCCGAGGGCGACAAGTCGGTATACTTGTCACGAATTCGCGCTAAAACACCATTATTATCAGCCACTTCAAAGTCCAGCTATTAGGTATATTTCATAATTAGTGTAGCGAACAATTTCACAAAGGGGTATCTGTTTTTCGAGGCATAAAAAAAGAGCGCCAGTTGGCGCTCTTTGCATGATTATTTAAATGTTAAGCATGAGACAGTGTGGAGCTGCCATCATGCTTTAGCGACTTTTTTTCACTATCCTCGATAATCGACACTGCCGACTCCAGCGCTTCAAGTAAGGTGGGATAGGTGAGAATTTCCGCAGAGGAAGCATTCACATTATCCAGCACTTCTCTGATTTTTTCGGAAGCGCCACATACCATCAGTTGTCGGCCTGAGCTCTTGGCATCTGATGTTACCGTTTCTACGGCCATGGAAGCCGATACATCCATAGTGGGCACCCTGGAGAAGTCCAGTATGAGCACCCTTGAGCCAGGCTTAACCCACTCGCGCACGTGGTGACCCAAATCGGCCGCCGCACCAAAACTTAACGGGCCGCCAAAACTAAAGATACTGACCTTGCCTTTGGCTTTCTCAAGCAGGGCGTTTTCTTTGGGGTCGTTGAGCGTATCGGGGATTTTCTTCAGTTCTTCAATTTGCAGCTGGGCAATCTGACGAACGTAAGCCAGTGCAGCTAATACTACACCAACGCCTACGGCTGTGATCAGGTCGACAAAGACGGTCAGACCCAGTACCAGCAGCATCAGTGCGAAGTCCCAGCGCGGCCCGGTGTGAGCGCGTTTCATGTAGCTCCAGTCAATAATGTCCAGACCTACTTTAACCAGTATACCGGCCAATACCGCGTGTGGAATGGCACTCGCCAGAGGGCTTAGGCCCAGTACCACAGCAAGCAGTACCATTGCATGTACCATACCTGATAAACGCTCTTTACCACCGCTACGGATGTTCACTACCGTACGCATGGTGGCGCCGGCACCGGCGATACCGCCAATTAAACCTGCTACTGTGTTACCAATCCCCTGACCAATCAGCTCTTTACTGCTGTCATGACGGGTACGTGTCATGTTGTCGGCAACCAGTGACGTTAACAGACTGTCGATTGCCCCTAAAATGGCCAGAATAAATGCCGCTTCAATGACCAACCAGAGTGTGGATGTTTCAAATACCGGCAGGTGCAGGCTAGGTAACCCGGTTGGAATATCGCCCAGGATTGGTACGGAGATAAACAAACTTACGATGGTACCAATGATCAGCGCAGCGAGTGCGCCCGGTACGTATTTACCCAGGCTGGGCGGCCATTTGTAGGCGATTACAAGGGTTCCAAGCCCCAGTGCCAGAGTGGAAAAATTGATATCTGCCAGTGCAGTAGGAAGATAGCTGAGCGCGCCGATTGTACCGCCCGGTGGCTCATGGCCAAGCAGGCGGCCAATTTGTAAGATGATTATAATAGCGCCAATGCCCGACATAAAACCAGAGATTACCGGGTAGGGCACTAATCGAATGTAATTACCAATACCCAAAAAGCCAAACACTATCTGGAGCAAACCGGCCAGAAGAACGGCGGTAAAAATTAATTCAATATTGCCCGATAAGCTGGCAAACAAACCAGCTAAAACAACCACCATAGGGCCTGTTGGCCCCGAAATTTGTGAAGGCGTACCACCAAACAGTGCTGCAAAAAAGCCCACCGCAATGGCGCCATACATACCTGCCATCGGACCAACACCAGACGCAACGCCCAGTGCCAGTGCCAGCGGCAGTGCAACAACGCCGGCGGTTATACCGCCGGTAATATCGCCACGAACATTAGCAAATAAGTTCTTCATGACTTTTCCTTAACAATGGTTAGGTTTACTTAGGTTTAGAAACCAACTCGGCGGCATATTTTTCGTCCATGGGGCCGAACTTACCGGTTTCTTCCTGATAACAGGTGACTTCTGCAGTTTCAATGTTGTAAAACCAGCCATGCAGTTTTACCTGTCCGGTGGCTAACTTTGCTGCTACCGCCGGATGAGTTTTGATGTGTTGTAACTGTTGTACCACATTTTCTTCGGTGACTAACTGTAAATGATCTTCTGCGTTCAGTTCATCACAACCGCATTTCTCTTTTACCACTTCAGTCGCTACCCGGCAGTGACCCAGCCATTCTTTCACATGGGGTAGAGCGGATAACGCTTCCGGGTTAATTGCTCCTTTCATAGCGCCACAGTCAGAGTGACCGCAAATTACAATATGCGTGGTGCCGAGGGCGGCTACGGCAAACTCAACCGAGGCAGTCATACCGCCGGTTTCGTTGCTGTGCGGGGGGATAACGTTGCCGGCATTACGGCAGATAAATAAATCACCTGGTTGGGTTTGAGTTACCAGGTTAGGATCGATACGTGAATCAGAACAGGTAATAAACAATACTTCCGGATTTTGGCCGTTAGCGAGCTTCTTAAACGCGGCTTTTTTTTCCGGGAACACTTCATTTTGAAACTTTGCTACGCCAGAAATGACATGATCCATACCAACTTACTCCTCGTCGTTTGTAAGATTTATGATTGTTAAAATATTGTTATATTATAGTCTCATAGAAAAATAGCGCACCTCGTGATAGTTAAAAGCTATAAGAGTGGCGCATTTTCTTCAACTAGGGTGGGACAGATATAACAAAAAGGCAGCCAAATGGCTGCCTTTTACGTTAACGACGCGCTTAAAACCGGGTAGGTTGGGATACCGGGTTTTTGGCGTGGAGTTAAAACTTGATGGTTTCGACCCGAATGTTTTTCGTTTGTGCCTGGTCGATGTAATCCTTAATCATTTCCTTCACATCAAATGCAATGGATTTGGTATTAGAGAAATCCAGTACAACTTTTGAATTACCCGGGATCGAATTGAGCTTTTTCAGAATGCTTGGCTTATTAAAGAACGAAACATCCTCGGCCAGTACAATATGATGAGTGGTTTCTCCATGGTCTTCATTGATGGTTTCTTTAAACTGATAAGCATTAAGGAAACTACTTTTCAGGGTAAAGAAGATACTCACGCCCAATCCGGCAAATACACCCGTTAACAGGTCGGTAAAAATCATCACGGCAATAGTGGTGACAAACGGCAGAAATTGCTCCCAGCCATTTTGATACATTACCTTAAACATTACCGGCTTGGTCAGCTTATAGCCCACCACAATTAAAATTGCGGCCAGTGACGCCAGTGGGATTAAATTGAGCACGGAAGAAATTGCCAGCACTGCAACCAGCAGGAAGACACCGTGCATAATGGCAGACAGCTTGGTTTTACCGCCAAACGCAATATTGGCCGAGCTTCTTACGATCACCTGAGTAATTGGCAGACCGCCCACCAGACCAGAAATAATATTACCCATCCCCTGAGCTTTAAGCTCGCGGTTGGTTGGCGTAACATTTTTTTGCGGATCGAGCTTGTCGGTGGCTTCTACACATAACAATGTTTCGATACTTGCCACGGCAGCCATAACGACAGCGATAGTGAGCACGTCCATATTGAATATTTGTGAGAAGTCCGGGAACGCCAGTTCCTGGGTGAAGTCACTGAAGCTGTTAATCACCGGTAATGATACCAGCATGCTCGGATCCAGCGGAGTTCCGGCCTGTCGTAGCATTACTGAAGCCAGAATACCTAACAGTACTACCACAATAGGGCCCTGAATAAGCTGGAAGATTTTATGACGTGGCACCAAAAATTTATCCCAAATTACCAACAGAACCAGCGACACGCCAGAAATCAGTATCGCCGCTGGCGACATCAGGCTGAGTGCATGTTCGATGGCCGAAAACGTGTTCTCGCCATTGGCATGAGTAAATGCTTCTTCACCAAGAAAATCAGCATGCCAGCCAAACAGGTAAGGGATTTGTTTAAGGATGATCAGTAAACCAATACCGGCTAGCATACCGGTGATCACTGAAGTGGGAATAAAATACGCAATGAAACCAGCCCGGGCAAAGCCCATTATGAGCTGAATTACACCGGATAATACCACAGCAACCAGGAATAACTCCCAGCTGCCCAGTGTGGCAATCGCGTCGAATACAATAACTGCCAGGCCCGCAGCCGGGCCACTTACGCCGAGGCGCGAACCACTGAAAAGACCGACAACGATACCGCCGACGATGCCTGCAATAATACCGGAGAACAGCGGCGCACCAGAGGCGAGCGCAATACCCAGACATAACGGCAGGGCAACGAAGAACACCACGATACTCGCGGGTAAATCGTTCTTTATTTCACTGAAAGATAGGTCCAATTTCATTTACAAGATCCCTGTTATTTATTTGCTACCAGTTGCTCCTCGGCGGCAAAAGCAGATTCCATTGGCACGAATTTACCGGCTTTCTCATCGTAATTAAGTACTTCAGCAGTTTCGATGTTGTAGAACCAGCCGTGCAGTTTTACCTGACCGGTAGCGATTTTTGCCGCAACCGCAGGATGAGTACGCAGATGCTGCAGTTGCTGCACCACGTTTTCTTCAGTTACCAGCTGTAAGTGATCATCTTTATTCAGTGAGTCACAGCCACAACGTTCTTTCACTACGTCGGTAGCAACGCGGCAGTGGCCCAGCCATTCTTTTACATGAGGCAGCGAGGTAAGTGCTTCCGGGGCAATGGCACCTTTCATTGCGCCACAGTCAGAGTGACCACATACAACAATGTGGGTAACACCTAATGCTGCTACGGCAAACTCGATAGAGGCAGTCATACCACCGGTTTGATTACTGTGTGGCGGAACCACGTTACCGGCATTACGGCAGATAAACAGGTCGCCGGGCTCTGTTTGTGTGACCAGGTTAGGGTCAATACGTGAATCAGAACAGGTAATGAAAAGCACTTCAGGATTTTGACCAGTGGCGAGTTTTTTAAACGCGGCCTTTTTTTCTGGAAAAACTTCTTGTTGGAATTTGGCAACACCAGAGATAACGTGGTCCATTTAGTCGCTCCTAAATATGAAAATAGAAAATTATATAAAATACCAAATCATTGTTACCTGATAGGTTAATAGAAAAATAGTTTACTTCGTGATAGCTTAAGGCTATATGTCAGCATTGTTTATTTGGACTTCAGTTTATGGTCACCTCAACCAAGTCAGTTACCTACACGCAGTTTCGCTATTTTGTGGCACTGGCGCGGGAATTAAGTTACCGCCGTGCTGCGCAGGTATTGGGCATAAGTCAGCCAACCCTGACCTCCCAAATTAATGTGCTGGAGAAAAGCCTCGGCATATCACTGTTTGAACGTTCCCGTAGTGGCACACTGTTATCGCCTGAGGGGCGCGCTTTGTTACCGCTGGCAGAAGATGTGCTGCAATCGTCCATTCGCTTTGAAGAAAAAGCCCGGGATATTGCTGGTGGTAACCAAACCACCTATCGGCTTGGCGTACCGCCAACGCTGGGGCCTTATTTGTTACCGTTTATTTTGCCGCAACTCCATAAAAGGTACGCCAAGCTCAAGTTCTATGTACGTGAAGCCGCGCCTACGCAACTGGTGCAGGGCCTGTTCGATGGGCATTTTGATATCATTATCTCGCCGGGTTCTCAGGAGTCTTCGCAGTTGGTGGCCAGCAAGCTGTTTGTTGAGCCGCTAAAGTTTGTTGTCCCCAGCGACCACGCGTTATCCGGCCTTCGTTATATTGAGCCGGAGCAAATCCATGGTGAAACAGTGTTAACGCTTGAAGAAGCCCATCATTTTCACCATCAGGTTCATGAAATCTGCATGAAAATCGGCGCCCAGGTGACCCGGGATTATGAGGGCACGAGTCTGGATACACTCCGGCAAATGGTGGTCATGGGCATGGGCGTGGCATTTCTGCCGGGCCTTTATGTTCACTCCGAACTGCATCAGCCAGACGAATTGCACGTGTGTGAATTAAAAGATACGCCAATTGAGCGTCAGCATAATCTGGTATGGCGGAATACCGCACCGGGACGGGTGTTTTTCCGCGAGCTTGGCAATGAGATCCGGCGCATCCTGTCTGACACCCTTGGCCATGCGGTAAAAGTAGACAGTTAATAACTTCCACAACAATAACCCGTACGGTGCATCGGCCAGGCATACTGGCCGGTAATATTTACCGGAGCATGGCAGCATTTACCCCTCCTTTTAGCCATTGCGCTTTTAACCTCTTTAAAACGGTTCCGTTGTCGATGAAAGCCGTCAAGCCAACCAGTTGATTTCCCGTCACTTTGGTATACAGACAGCCGCTTACGGCGAGTGTGCACACATTTTGCGTAGCTTACCTGTCCGGGTAGCCGTAAAAACGATGGCTTTCACAGTTCGTTAAAAAGTATAAAAAAAACGCTAACTCATCGTTTGTTACCTTTAAATAGTATAAAATTCATCATAACGTCATATTTTTTTCATATTGCTGTGGGTTGTTAGTTAATGCATGCAAAACGCTGGCTAGAGTTATTGAGCCTGTTTATTGTCCTGCCGCTGCTGTTTCTGGCCGGCGTCAAACAATTTGGTCCTTACCTGCTGGTGCTGCTGGCGGGAGTAGGCGGCGTGTGTTGTTGGCTGCTGGTGTCAGATCAGACCTTTAAGCGGGTCCGCTTATGGAACTGGCAGGAAGGTAAACCTCACCTTAAAGCCTCGTTGCGCCTGTTTTTACCCTGGGCGCTGGCAACTGCTGCCATTGTGTACTTCTGGTTACCGGAGTCATTTTTACAGTGGCCAGCCGAACAAACCTCCCTGTGGCTGTTAACTTTACTGCTTTACCCGCTGTTTTCAGTGATCCCGCAGGAAATCATCTACCGCACGTTTTTCTTTCACCGCTATAAAACTATTCTGCCCACACATTCATTGCGGCTGGGGGCGAGTACCTTGTTATTTGGTTTTGCCCATGCCATTTACGGCAACTGGCTGGCAGTCGCGCTGTCAGCGGTGGGCGGTGCTATGTTCGGTATGCGCTATCTTCAAAGCCGTTCCACGGCAGTGGTAGTTATTGAGCACTCGGTGTGGGGCTGTTTTCTCTTTACTATCGGCCTGGGCTCCTATCTATCGCTGCAACATACTGTGTAGCTGTTATTCGGTTACCCGGGCGCGGTGGGGGATAAACGACAGCGGCCCAAAAAGCGCTGCCATAATTTCACATGCTCCTGCATGGCCTGCTGATAAGCGGTAAAACGGGTTTGTTGGGCGGTTAAAAACGCCCGGAACGATTCGGGCAGCGCTTCTTCCTCGCGCCATTTCTTTAGCAGCGGCGCAAACTGATAGTTAAAGTCGTTGATATGGCCACCGAGGGGCTGGATCCGCTCAATAAAAAACAGGTAAAACACATTGCGTAAAATGTTGGCCTGCTCTGTGGCACTGCCATCAGGGCAGGCTGTTCCAGCAAGCAAGGGATCAAGCTGTACGGTGAGAGTGGGTAAGCGCGTTGCTATCTGATGCTGAGCCTGCCATACCGAGGCGGGCAGGCGGATGGCGCCAATCGCCTGTAGCTGTGCTTCCGGGCTGGTTTCTACTCCGGCGCCGGGCGATAAGTAACTGTCGAGCTGCTGATACAGGGTAAGCTGGCCTGCAATGTCCACGGTATCGGTAAACAGCAGGGCTGGCTGAGGCCGGCTGAAGGCCGCCCGGGTCTCGTCACTGAGCATCAGCATATTACTCCAGTGCTCAGGGTAGGCTGCCTGCTTGGCCGCATACCATGTTTGCATAGTGGCCAGCAATTCACGAGCAGCCTCATCGTGTTGCTGGCTAACAAAATTGATGCAGTCAGATAATGCCGCCAATAGCTGGCGTTCATATACCAGACGCTGGGAGTAATGCTGAATTTTGCCCAGTGCGGTGTTGCGTTCGGCAACCAGGTTGCCCAGCTCACATTGTTGTAACTGATAGAAACGGGTCAGGTTAATGTCCAGCTGCGCAGGCGCCAACAGCAACATTTCACGCTGCGGATACTCAGTTGCTGCCTGCGCTTCGGCGGCAGTTAGCTCAGTATCCAGCACCCGGCTCAGTCGTTCGCTGTATTCGTTGATATCGTCGCTCACCTGATGCGGTGTACATGCGGTTATACTCACTAAAATTGCGAGGGAATATAGCATCCCCCTGGCACGGTTCTGCCAGCCAGACTTCTGCAATGAACTGCCCTTAAAGTAGTTGTTGGTTAAGTTGTACGATGTCGTCCTGCGCGGCTTGCAGGTAATGACCGCCAAATAATACGGCATGATTAAGGATGTGGTAAAGCTGGTACAGCTTGCGCCGGCTCCGGTACCCCTCATCGAGTGGCCAGGTGGTGTTGTAGCCCTCGTAAAACGCGTCGGGCAGGCGGCCGAACAACTCGGTCATGGCCAGATCGGTCTCCCGGTCACCAAAGTAGACGGCCGGATCGAATAATACCGGTTGATGGTGATGAAAACCCAGGTTCCCGCTCCACAGATCGCCATGAAGCAATGACGGCTGTGGCTGATAATCCTGCAGAAAATGGTAAATCTGCGTAGTACAGACATCTATGTTACACCACACGTGGCCTTGTCGGGCCAGTAGTTCCAGCATGGCACCAATACGGCTTTCAGCAAAAAAAGTCGCCCAGCTGTCGGTGGCAGTATTCACCTGTACCGAGCGGCCGATGTAATTATCCCGCGGCCAGCCATACTCAGGTCCGCTGGTCGTCTGGTGCAAATGGGCCAGTTGTTTACCGCAGGTCAGCCAGTCTTCACTGACACTTTTTGATAGCTTTAAGTACTGCATGACCAGGTACTCATTTATCTGGTGATCCTCTTCCAGTACGCCGTAACAAATCACTTTGGGGGTACGAATACTGGCGGCACTGGCAAGCGCCTTCAGTCCATCCGCTTCGGCGTCCAACTCGGTATTGTCCACCGAAGTCAGGGGGCGGTATTTAACAAAGTAGCGCTGGCTGTCATCGCGTATAACCGCGCATTGGTGGGTGTCGCCTCCGGCTACCGGCTGACGGTTCTGACAGACAAATAAGTGGCCGGTGTGCTCACTGATTTGTTCGCTGATAAATTGCCACATGGTTGTATGCATCGTCACACTTTTCCTGAGTATGGAATATATTTGCCTGTTTGCCAGTTCCAGACAGAACCAATTGAGGTGTTTGCAGTAACATCAGCAGTCTTTACTCGACAAATAGCTCAGTAAAACAAACGAGAGCGCTTGATTTAATGCACTTTTTTTGTCTTTATAACAAGTTACTACCATAACAATACGTTGTTTCTTCTTATGGCGCTTTCAACCAAGCAAGTTGGGCTGGGTCTTGGCCCGATAGTTTTTCTGGGTATTTTACTGGGATTCAGTCCTGACAATCTGAGTCAGCAGGGCGTTGCCGTGCTGGCCGCTACCCTGTGGGTGGCAATCTGGTGGATCACCGAAGCCATACCAATCAGCGTAACCGCCCTGTTACCCATTGTGCTGTTGCCGCTGTTTGGCGGCGTGAATATCGCCGATGTCACGGCTTCTTATGGCCACAAATACATCTTTTTGTACATGGGTGGTTTTATTTTAGCGATTGCAATTGAACGCTGGAACCTGCACCGGCGTATTGCACTCACTATCATCTATATTGTGGGCAGTAACGTACCGCGGATTATCCTGGGCTTTATGTTGTCTACCGCTTTTTTGTCGATGTGGATTTCCAATACGGCCACCACGGTCATGATGTTACCCATAGGTGTGGCGGTTGCGAGTCAGTTTCTTGGCCATTCAGCAATAAACCCCAAAGAGGGTGAGCAGTTCAGTAAGGCGCTGATGCTGGCAATTGCTTATTCGGCTTCTATTGGTGGTATGGCTACGCTTATCGGTACGCCGCCTAATCTGGTGCTAGCCGGAATCCTGCAGCAAATTTATGGCATTGATATCAGCTTTGCCACCTGGTTTATGTTTGGGTTTCCGATCAGTGTGGTGTTGCTGATAATATGCTGGGTATACCTCACCCGCTTGGCTTTTGCCTGTAAGGGCAGTCAGTTTCCGGGCGGGCGTGAGGAAATTGCCCAACTGCGCGAAGCCCTAGGGCCCATGAGTTACGAAGAAAAGCTGGTGCTCACGGTCTTTGTGGGGACCGCGTTGATGTGGGTATGCCGCGCTTATATGCAACATTTTGTGCCGCAACTCGACGATACCATTATTGCCATTACCGCCGCGACGACCTTGTTTTTGTTCTCCTCAAAAGATAAAACGCAGCCCATTATGAGCTGGGAAGAAGCGGTCAGAATGCCCTGGGGCACCATCGTGTTGTTTGGCGGCGGTATCGCTATTGCCGGCGGCTTTCAGAAATCCGGGCTGGCCAGCTGGATAGGGCAGCATTTGGTATTGCTGGAAGCCTTACCGCTGTTTTTACTGGTGGCGATTTTAATTGCGGCGGTTAATTTCCTCACTGAAATAACCTCTAACCTCGCTACTACCACTGTCCTGCTGCCCATACTGGCGCCCATGGCACTGGCGCTGGATGTGCATCCTTATACCCTGATGGTGGCGGTTACCGTAGCTGCTTCCTGTGCTTACATGCTGCCGGTGGCCACGCCACCTAATGCTATTGTGTTTGGCTCCGGCTACCTGAAAATTGCCGATATGTTTAAAACCGGTATCTGGATGAACTTTATTTCGATAATTTTACTGTCCTTGGCGGTGTACTGGTTATTACCAGCGCTATGGGGCTTCAACCTGAACGGCTTCCCGGCGGGGTTTAAATAGGAGAGGTTGTTCGACAATCACAAAAATCGGCCAGAGAATTTGCTCTGGCCGTTGCAGTTTGCAGCTTACTGATTAAGCAACGCGATTTCAGCATCCTTGTTCAGCACTACCCACCAGCGATTACCAAATGCGCTGTCGTAGCCCGTTAAGGGATAATCTTCGCATTCAGCGTCCCGCACCGGCGGTTCTGCCAGATAGCTGTCTGTCCATGCTGAGTCCACCACACAGTTTGGCGGAGCTATCGACTGCCATTCGCCATTATTGAGCATCCCAAGGGTAACGGTTGTGGCATCGAATGATTCAGCTCCGGTAAACTGAACGGCAAAAGGATCGCTCAGGGCAGTGCTGATGTCCCAGTCTTTGCTGGCGGTGGATGGCAATATAATGGCCTGCTTAGCGCCACCATCAGTTTGGGAAGTGGCTAACCCACTGTCTGCTTCAATGTCTTTTTCCACGCCATAATCATCCTGATAAACCCCGGTCTGGTTTTGTGTGCCGCTGATAATAAGAACGTCTGAAGCCGTATTTTCACCCGACTGCCAGCTCAGGGTGACATGTTCCTTAAGATCGATAGTGGTTTCGGGGATCAGTAGTTCACCAGAGTCATAATCCGGGATCACACGAACCGGACTATTCAGGTTAGGGCTCCAGCTTTCATGGACCTGATACAACCATTGGTAAGCCAAACGTAACAGATCGTTCATAGACTCTGCGCGAGTAATACCCGGTGTAAAGCTCATGTCTCTGGTGCGGGTATCGGTACGGTTGAAAGTATCGTTCTGACCACCAACCAGGTTGACATAACTGCCGTCATCGGCATAACACTCATTGGTCATGTAGCGGGTTTGAAAAACCAGTACCGGGCGGGTGTCGGATAAAATGGAATTGGGGTAAATCACCGATTCACAGCGGTTTTTGGTTCTGGAAAATTTATCCATCAGGTGCCATTCGGCGGTGAAATCCTGGTCGGGGTCATTCGACGTGGCCGTGTGCGGTGCATAGTAAGCCTGATAGTCAACACGTTCGCCGGCAAAAGTCAGGAGCGCTGAATTAACGTCAAAATGCGTAGAGCCTTGCTCCATCGTTGCGTTTTTCTGGGCCACGATCATCTGCACCAGCTCACGCTCACCGTAGCGGAATTCATACCCTTTGTAGGAGGCATTCCCTGACATGATCTGGGTATAAGTATCCATGCGGTAATTACCGCCGGTTGGAGTCGAGCTGGAAGGCAGGGTTTGTAGCGTTGTTTTAGCGCTCACCAGGGAACGTTGATACTGGTGTTCATGGCCCTGGACATAAATGACGTCGTGATCGGCAAAAAACTCGCGGATTTGTGGTTGTACTGAGTACACCCAGTCGTCATCTTTTGTGCCATCCACAATCTGTTCGCGGGTCTGACCATATTTGGCACCAATCAGACCATCATGACTGGCCACAACAATATGGTCGATATCGTTGGTTGCTTCAACGGTTTCTTTAATCCATTCAAAAGCCACTGGCAAATTATAATAGGCGAGGGCAAAAACCAGCACGTTATCGCGAATAACATAATAGTTAATCCACTCATAATCCGGCATGTGCACGGCATCCTGGGGAATGAAGTGTTTCATGTTCTCGATCCAGTTATAGGTATAAGCATAACTGGTTTCGTGGTTGCCCATTAATGGCATAAATTCAATGCCTTGCTCTGCGTATGCATCGGCAACCGAACGCCATTCGGCAAACTCAATGTCTGAACCATTGTCGGTTAAATCGCCCACGGCGATGACCATATCCACACCTTCTGCCACCTGGTGGGCCAGCACTTCACGCATCGGATAGACCGCCACATGGGCCTGGCCGTTGGCGTCGCTCCCCCCCTGGGTATCAGGCAGCAGCCCGATAGTGAACGGCTCCGGTGTTGGTGGCGCTGATTCGGCAGGGGTTTCGGTGGGAGAGGCGACTGGCGATGTGGGAGATGAGTCACTACCACCACATCCAGCTAATACTGCTGTTGCCAGCAAAGAAGGTATTAAAGTTTTTATGGTTAATGCGTTCATAGCTTTCCTGCTGTTAATAAGAGAAAAATGTTGCCGCATTAAACTAAAGTCTAAATTTTTAGATTGAGTTGCAGAAAAAATAATAATTTATTTCAATATGGTTATTTAAAATTCATAAATAATTTGTTGTGGTCCGCGGTAAACAATGTTAACCGGCAAAAAAAGACGCAAATACAGGTGAAAAAACTGGCGAAATTACAGCGTGGGCTTAAATCACCACCAAAGCGGTCACTCAGCCATTGCATGTGGCGTCTCAATGGTTATAATCCGAGCCTTATTGGGTACTTACCCTTAGCCGCGGTCGGCGGTATTTTCACATCAGACGTTAACACAAGTGGCACAGAGTAGGTGTCACCACTGTAAGGATATTTCATGCCAGTTATTACTCTTCCTGACGGAAGCAAGCGCTCTTTCGATAACCCTGTCTCAGTTTTAGATATCGCCAATGATATCGGCCCTGGTCTGGCCAAAGCCACCGTTGCCGGTAAAGTGAATGGCGAACTGGTTGACGCGGTTGATATCATTGAACACGACGCAGATTTACAGATCCTCACCGTTAAAGACGAAGAAGGACTGGAAATTGTTCGCCATAGCTGTGCGCACTTATTAGGGCATGCCATTAAACAGCTCTATCCGGATGTTAAAATGGCCATTGGTCCGGTTATCGACAACGGCTTTTACTACGACGTGGATATGGAGCACTCGCTGACCCAGGAAGATATTCAGCAGCTTGAAAAGCGCATGCTGGAACTGGCTAAGACTAACTACGACGTGGTTAAGAAAACCGTTAGCTGGCAGGAAGCCCGTGATGCGTTTGTAGAGCGCCATGAACCTTACAAAATTGAAATTCTGGATGAAAACATCAGCCAGGATGACAAGCCAGGCCTGTATCACCACGAAGAATACGTGGATATGTGTCGTGGTCCTCACGTACCGAACATGAAGTTTTGCCATCATTTTAAACTGATGAAAGTGGCCGGTGCTTACTGGCGTGGCAACAGCGATAACAAAATGCTGCAACGGGTTTATGGTACCGCCTGGGCAGATAAGAAACAGTTAAAAGCTTACCTGACACGTCTGGAAGAAGCAGAAAAGCGCGATCACCGTAAAATCGGTAAAACGCTGGATCTGTTCCATTGGCAGGAAGAGGCACCAGGCATGGTGTTCTGGCATAACGATGGCTGGTCTATTTATACCGAACTGGAAAAATACGTTCGCGATATGCTGCGTAAATATGCTTACGACGAGGTGAAAGGGCCATTGATGATGGACCGCACGTTGTGGGAAAAATCCGGACACTGGGACAAGTACGCCGAAAACATGTTCACTACCGAATCAGAAAAGCGTGAATATGCCATTAAGCCCATGAACTGTCCGGGTCACGTGCAGATCTTTAACCAGGGTCTAAAGTCTTACCGCGACCTGCCATTACGAATGGCTGAGTTTGGCTGTTGTCACCGTAACGAACCTTCCGGTGCACTGCACGGCTTAATGCGGGTACGCGGCTTTACCCAGGATGACGCGCATATATTCTGTACCGAAGAACAGATGCTCGACGAAGTGTGTAGCTGTATCGACATGATCTACGATGCCTACGGCACCTTTGGCTTTGAAAAAATTGAAGTTAAATTGTCTACCCGTCCGGAAAAACGGGTCGGTAGCGACGAAATCTGGGACAAAGCTGAAAAAGCCCTGGCCGACGCACTGCACAGCAAAAATATTGAATTTAAATACTTGCCGGGTGAGGGCGCGTTCTACGGTCCGAAAATTGAGTTTACCCTGTATGACTGTCTGGATCGCGCATGGCAGTGTGGTACCGTGCAGGCCGACTTCTCTATGCCAGGCCGCTTAGGTTCGTCATACGTGGCAGAAGACGGTGAGCGTAAGGTACCGGTAATGATTCACCGAGCGGTACTGGGCTCTCTGGAACGCTTCATCGGTATCCTTACCGAAGAGTATGCAGGCTTCTTCCCTTTATGGCTGGCGCCTAAGCAAATGGTGGTGATGAACATTACCGATAACCAGGCCGAATATGCAAAACAGGTGGTCGACTCGCTACAAGCTCAGGGCTTTAGAGTGAAGACCGACTTGAGAAATGAGAAGATTGGTTTTAAAATTCGTGAACATACGCTAAAACGCGTACCTTATATGCTGGTGGTTGGCGATAAAGAAATGGAAGCAGGCAAGGTTGCTGTGCGTTCTCGTCGTGGTGAAGATTTAGGCAGTATGCCTTTAGAAGACTTTATTACGCTGGCGGGTGAAGAAATCGCTGGAAAAATCATCAAATAACGGTATACTCGCGCATCTAATTATGCAGCGTGGCTGTCGTTGTACTATGCAAATAAGCAAGTGTCTGATTTCCATATAATTTGTTGAAAACAGGGAATCAGGTAAAGATTAAAGTAGTTGGAGGAATAGCACATTAAAGGCGCTAACAATAAGGCTCAGGGTGATAAAGCCCGGATTAACGATGAAATTACTGCAAGAGAAGTGCGCTTAATTGGCGCTGATGGAAGCCAGGTAGGCGTTGTTTCGATAAATGAAGCAATGAGTTCCGCCGAAGCAGCAAGTTTAGATCTTGTTGAAATTAGTCCGAACGCTGAGCCGCCAGTCTGTAAAGTTATGGACTACGGCAAGTTCCTCTTCGAAAAATCGAAGGCTCAGAAAGAGCAAAAGAAAAAACAGAAGCAAATTCAGGTCAAGGAGATTAAATTTCGCCCTGGCACTGATGAAGGCGATTACCAGGTAAA